>NZ_JARIXR010000003.1:0-370556 GCF_029269205.1 Pseudomonas sp. 1912-s
TGAATGAAGATCGCCACGAGCACGTTGGCCCCTGTGACTTCGCGCTTGCCGGAGCTCTGTACGTGGAAAACGGCACGCTGCAGTACCCGCTGGAAGCCCAGGGTTAGTTGAAGGTATCGGCTTTTTGACTGGAGCCCGTTTGGTTACCAGCTTCCAACGCGGTGATTTTAGAAACGCGGACGCGTTTATCGCTTTCTTGGGTATGGATTTACGCGTTTCTAAGTCAGGACAGAAAGATAATCGTCGCAGCTTGAGCAAGCGTGGCGACTCAGAAGCGCGTCGTCTTTTGCACAACGCAGCAATGGCGGCCAGCCGAACGGCTGCATGGAAGGAGTTTTATCAAGCACAACGGGCGCGGGGTTATAGCACCACTCAGGTACTGGTAATGCTGGCCCGTAAGCTTGCTCGAGTGGTATTTGCATTGCTGAAAGGACAAAGCGAATACCAACCAAAGGTTGGTTGAGGGTTGCCCCTCAACCATAGAATCTCCCACATGTTTGATCCGGTTTGGTCAGTTACGCCGTTGCGCGATGCAAGCTGGCCAGGAACCCCGCCGCGCCCACGAACAACCCGGCAAACGTGCGGTTCATGCGTTTCTGCTGCTTCGGTGTGCGCAACAGGCGCAACACTTTCGAGGCCAGCCCGGTGTAGCCGGCCATCACGATCATGTCCACGCAGATCATTGTCGCGCCCAGGATCAGGTATTGATTCAGCAGCGGCGCCTGCGGGTTCACGAACTGCGGCAACACCGCCAGCATGAACACCAGCGCCTTGGGGTTGCTGGCGTTGACCAGGAACCCACGGAACATCATCGCCATCGGCTTGCCGATCGGGCGAATCGCCGCGTCATCGCTAAGGTCGGTGGGCAGCGCGCGCCATTGCTTGATGGCGAGATACACCAGGTAAGCCACGCCGAACCATTTGATCGCATAGAACGCCGTGGAGGATGCCGCGAGAATCGCGCCGAGGCCGCCGGCCACCACGGCGATTTGCATCGCCAGGCCCAGTTGCAGGCCCAGGGCATTCCAGTACCCGCGCAGGAAACCGTATTGCAGGCCGCTGGACATCGACGCAATGGCGCCAGCGCCAGGAGAGAGACTGATGATCCAACTGGCCAGGAAAAAGGCCAGCCACGTGTCGAGTGCCATTACCCACCTCAGAGCTTAGTTTGTTGAATGTTTCTAAACTAACGCTGCCGGCCGAGAAATGGCTACAAAAATTTTGGGGTTGCGCCTTTGTGGCGAGGGAGCTTGCTCCCGCTGGGCTGCGCAGCGGCCCCAAAAAAAGCCGGGAGCAAGCTCCCTCGCCACAGGTTAAGGCAGCACGTCACTGCCGCGCCAACGGCGCACCGAGCGCTGGAAGAACAGGCTATTGGGCACTTGCACCATGACGCTGCCCGTGCCGGCCTCTTCGACTTCGATCAGCGTGGTGTAGAGCAGGTTGATCGCGACCACCCGGCCTTTGACGCCGGGCTTGTCGACCGTGTCCACCAACTCGACCACATCACCGAGGCGAAACGGCCCAACGGTGAAGATCAGGATGGCGCACAGCAGGTTGGACAACACCGACCACATGGCGAAGAACGCCACCGCCGCCACCGCCACAAACCCTGACAACGCCGTCCACAACACCGTGGCGGACACGCCCAGGCGCTCCAGCACAAAGATCAGTGCACTGCCCATGATCAGCCAGCGCAGGCCGCCGCGCAGGGGCATCAGCAACTGCGGCGGGAACGGATAACGTTCCCCCAGCCGGTTCAGGCACTTGGCGACGAAACGCTGGGCGAAATAGCCGGCCAGCAGGATCAGCAGAATTTGCACGGCCACCCAGATCGGCGCGACCCATTGTGCCGGCAGCGGCAGTTGCAGCGCTTCCATCAGGACAGCGCCTCCAGCTCCGCCTGCAAGGACTCCAGCAGTTCGAGGGCTTCCATCCAGGTCTCCTCCAACTGCGCTTCACGCACCTTGAGCTTGGCCTGTTCGGCCAGCAAATCGCGCAATTCATCCTTGCGGGCCGGCTCGTACACGGCGCTGTCACCAAGGCTGGTTTCGATCTTCGCCAGCTTCTCGTGGATCTTGCCCAACTCGGCTTCCAGCTTGTCGGCTTCGCGCTTGTGCGGGGCCAGTTGCTGGCGCAATGCAGCGGCAGCCTGGCGCTGGGCCTTCTTGTCGGTCTTGTCCGGGTTGACCGGCGTATTGCTGACCGGCGCGTTGCGCAAGCGGTAGTCCGACAGCCAACGGGCGTAGTCTTCCAGGTCGCCGTCGAATTCCTCGACCTTGCCGTCAGCCACCAGCAGGAAGTTATCGGTCGTGCTCTTGAGCAGGTGCCGATCGTGAGACACCACCAACACCGCGCCGCTGAACTCTTGCAGGGCCATGGTCAGCGCGAGGCGCATTTCCAGGTCCAGGTGGTTGGTCGGTTCATCGAGCAGCAACAGGTTTGGCCGGTCCCAGGCGATCAACGCCAGGGCCAGACGGGCCTTTTCGCCACCGGAGAAATTCAGCACCGGCTCGTCGATGCGCGCACCACGGAAGTCGAAACCGCCGAGGAAGTCCCGCAGGGTCTGTTCGCGTTCGGTCGGCGCCAGGCGTTGCAGGTGCAGCAGCGGGCTGGCCTTGGCGTCGAGGGAGTCCAGCTGATGCTGGGCGAAGTAGCCCACCACCAGGTTCTCACCGCGCACCAGGCGACCGGCCAGGGGCTGCAATTCGCCCGAGAGGTTTTTGATCAGGGTCGACTTGCCCGCACCGTTGGGGCCGAGCAGGCCGATCCGCGCGCCGGGGGTGAGCTGCAACTTGACCTTTTCAAGGATGGTCTTGTCGCCATAACCCAGGCGGGCGTCGGACAGGTCCAACAATGGGCTGGAAATTTTCACCGACTCGCGGAACACAAAGTCGAACGGTGAATCGACGTGGGCCGCCGACAGTTCTTCCATGCGCTCCAGGGCCTTGATGCGGCTCTGGGCCTGACGGGCCTTGGTGGCCTGGGCCTTGAACCGGGCGATGTAGCTTTCCATGTGCGCGCGTTGCGCCTGCTGCTTCTCGTAGGCCTGCTGTTGCTGGGCCAGGCGTTCGGCACGGGCGCGCTCGAAGGCGCTGTAGCCGCCGCGGTACAGGGTGATTTTCTTCTGGTCGACGTGGGCAATGTTGTCCACCACGGCGTCGAGGAAATCCCGGTCGTGGGAAATCAGCAGCAAGGTGCCCGGGTAACTTTTCAGGAAGTCTTCCAGCCACAGGATCGCATCGAGGTCCAGGTGGTTGGTCGGCTCATCGAGCAGCAACAGGTCCGACGGGCACATCAGCGCCTGGGCCAGGTTCAGGCGCATGCGCCAGCCGCCGGAGAAGTCGGCGACGGGGCGATCCATCTGTTCGTTGGTAAAGCCCAGGCCGGCAAGCATCTTGCGGGCGCGGGCGTCGGCGGTGTAGCCGTCGGCGCTGTCCAGTTCCGAGTGCAGGCGGGCCTGTGCGGCGCCGTCCTGGGCTTTCTCGGCCTCGGCGAGGTCGTGTTGCACCTGGCGCAGGCGCAGGTCGCCATCGAGCACGTAGTCGATCGCAATGCGGTCGAGGGTGTCGATCTCCTGGCGCATATGGGCGATGCGCCAGTCGGCGGGCAGCAGACAATCCCCGGAGTCGGGCGTCAGCTCACCCAGCAGCAAGGCGAACAACGTGGATTTGCCGGCGCCGTTGGCACCGATCAGGCCGGCTTTGTGACCGGCGTGCAGGGTCAGCTCGGCGTCTTCAAGAAGACGTTGCGGGCCACGCTGTAATGTTAGGCTTTGAAGTCGGATCATAATGGCGGCGGAGTCTACCAGCTTCGTTGGCCGCTGGCTTGGGTGTGAATATGTGCGCTGACCTGTGGAGCTTTGCCCTCTCGACTTACGCCCGCCCGGGCGTCGAGGACGCGTGCCTGCGCTTGCAGGCGCAAGGGGCTGATGTGTGCCTGGTGTTGTGCGGGCTATGGCTGGAGCAACGTGCTGTGGCGCCGCAGCCGTCGCGTTTGCAGGCACTGCGGCAAATAGCCGGGCCGTGGCAGGCCGAGGTGGTTGAACCGCTGCGGCAGGTACGCACGCAATGGCGGGCCATGGCGCAGCACGACGCTGAGCTGGGAGCGTTGCGGGAACAGGTCAAGGCTTTGGAACTGGAAGCAGAGCGGCTGCTCTTATCGCGCCTGGAAGACGTGGCGCAGGGTTGGCCGAGGGCCGAGGGGGGAGCTCAAGCGTGGCTTGAAGGACTGGCGGCCGAAGCCGCCAACCTTGACCACGACGCGCTGCATCAGCTGCGCGCCGCAGTCACCGGCACTTAGGAAGCGCTGGTTGGGGTGACGCTTGGCGCTGCCGGTGCAGGCGTGCTGCTGGCCGAAGCGGTTGGCGCTGCGGTGCTGGCAGCAGGTGCGGCCGGGGTCGCAGGCTTTGCAGCTGGCGTCGCTGGCTTGGCCGGTGCAGGCTTGGCGGCTGCTGGTTTTGCGGCTGGCTTGACCGCTGGTTTTGCAGCAGCTGGCTTGACGGCCGGCTTGGCAGCAGCAGGCTTAGCAGCTGGTTTTGCGGCGGCAGGTTTAGCCGCTGGCTTGGCAGCTGGTTTCGCAGCAGCGGTTTTAGCCGCTGGCTTGGCGGCTGGTTTTGCAGCAGCAGGTTTAGCAGCCGGCTTGGCAGCTGGTTTCGCAGCAGCAGGTTTAGCTGCTGGCTTGGCAGCTGGTTTCGCAGCAGCAGTTTTAGCCGCTGGCTTGGCAGCTGGTTTCGCAGCAGCCGTTTTAGCCGCTGGCTTGGCAGCTGGTTTCGCAGCAGCAGTTTTAGCCGCTGGCTTGGCTGCCGGTTTCGCAGCAGCAGTTTTAGCGGCTGGCTTGGCAGCCGGTTTCGCGGCAGCAGTTTTAGCCGCTGGCTTGGCCGCCGGTTTCGCAGCAGCAGTTTTAGCAGCTGGCTTGGCTGCCGGTTTGGCAGCAGCAGTTTTAGCGGCTGGCTTCGCAGCCGGTTTCGCGGCAGCAGTTTTAGCAGCTGGCTTGGCCGCCGGTTTTGCAGCAGCAGTTTTAGCGGCTGGCTTGGCAGCAGCCGTTTTGGCAGCCGGTTTAGCCGGTGCTTTTACCGCAGGCTTGGTCGCAGCTTTTGCAGGTGCCTTGGCGGCGACTGCCTTGCTGGCTGGCTTTTTCGCCGCGCTGGCTGCAACGGCTTTAGCCGGAGCACGGGTGCTCAGTACTTTGCCGACAGCTTCCTTCACACGACCAACGCCCTGAGCCAGTTTCAGGCTCTCGGAAGCATCACGCTTGAGTTGGGAAATGTAGGTGCGGGTTTCGGATTGACGATCCTTGAGGGCGTCGAGCAAGTCCTCAAGTTCTTTGACGGCGTCCTTGGCTTTGGCTTGTGCCTTGGCTTTGCCAGCGGTCGCTGCGCCTTGCAGTTTGGTACGGGATTTGTGCAGTTTTTCCTGAGCTTTGCCGCGTTGCTTTTCCAGCTTGGCGAGCAATTTCTCAGCATCAGCCAAGGCTTGTGAACAAGCGCTTTCCAAATGTTCGAGCAGGCTGCCCGAAAGTTGTTGGAGCAAATGCAACGGGGTATTTACAGGCTTCTGTTTGGCCGACATGGTTTACCTCCTGGCTGACGTGGGTGCGGCTCATACTAGCCCTCTGCTCTTACCGCCGCTAGGGCATGTTGACAGTATCGATTGGCTTGCGTTGCACCGCACGAAAATTCTTATCGATATAACGAAAAACCACGCCACTTTTTAAGCATTCACACTGGCATAATCCATCGCACTTTCGGCTGGAGAACGCCCATGTCGCGTTACCTTTTTTTAGTGTTGAGCGTGGCGCTTTCAGTGGCCAACGCGAGCGAGAAATCCCCGTCCAAAGATGACCACGACCTGGCCTACAGCCTGGGCGCGAGCCTGGGTGAACGCCTGCGCCAGGAGATGCCGGGCCTGCAAATGGAGGCGTTGATCGACGGCCTCAAACAGGCCTACCAAGGCAAGCCGCTGGCCCTGGACGACACACGCATCGAACAGATTCTTGCCCAGCACGAAGCGCAAAACGCACCAGACAATCGCGCCCCCCAAAGTGAAAAGGCACTCGCGGCCGAGCAACAATTTTTAGCCAGCGAGAAATCCAAAAGTGGTGTGCGCGAATTGGCAGACGGCATCCTGCTGACCGAACTGGCCCCTGGCACCGGGAAAAAGCCGGCGGCCGATGATCGCGTGCAAGTGAATTATGTGGGGCGGTTACCCGACGGGACCGTCTTCGACAAGAGCACACAGCCGCAGTGGTTTCGTCTGGACAGTGTGATCAGCGGCTGGCGCAGCGCGTTGCAACAGATGCCGGTGGGCGCGAAATGGCGCCTGGTGATTCCATCCAGCCAAGCCTATGGCGCTGACGGCGCTGGCGAGTTGATCCCGCCTTATACGCCGCTGGTATTCGAGATCGAATTGCTCGGCGCGGGTGCCTGAACCCCAACGAAAAACGGTGCGCAATGCGCACCGTTTTTTTGTGTTGCGGCGAGTCAGGCCTTGGCCGTCAACTCTTCCTTGTGAGCGTTGTGCAGCACTTCGATCAGGCAATCTTCCAGCTCGAAACGCTCATGAAGCAAACCGCCCAACTCTTTGAATTTTTCTGCAACACACTTGCCGGCATCACACAGGTCATTGAAGGCCAGCAGCTTCTCGGTAATGACGTCGATGCGCGGGTAAATCGTCTCGGCCAGGTCCAGGCCACGTTGATCGTCGAAGGCCTCGGCCTCTTTGGTCAACTGCTCGTAGACACCGAAGTGCCCCGCAGAGACGTAGTCCACCAGTACGCCGCAGAATTCCTGCAATGGCTTGCGGTTCTCGCTTAGCGCTTCGGGCTTGGCACCGAGAGCATCAAAGGCCCGAACCAGTTCGTGACGCGCTTTCAACCAACCATCGATCAGTTTGTGCACCCCACCCCAGCGTTCCTGAGCATTCTGACAACTTTCCAGCATGATGATCTCTCTTCCCTATAGGGGCGCCGCCCGCTGCCCGCGCAACACTTCAAGGTTAAAGCGGCCACCGGGCAAAGGTGCATCGAACAGTCTGTTTCAATAACGCGTGCGGGCCAGATTATGCCCGCACGACTATGGCATCAAGGTACGCAGGAGAGAAAGTTCATACAAGTGTTTAATCCCTTCCTACAACCAGCGGGCACCTGTCAGTGCCGAGCAAGGCCAAAACGCTGGCTCAGCAGCAACCGTGAGAACTGCGCCACGCCAAGGATCAACATGGCGACGAAGAACAACAGGCTCCACTCGGGAATACTCAAGTCGAACAGCGTCCAGTTGATTTCCACGCAGTCGACGGTGCCCTTGAAGATCAGCGCTAGCGTCTCCCGAAGCGACAGGTTCTCGATCATGTATTCGAGGCCGGGCCAACAGGCAGGCAACTGCTCCGGCGGCGTATTCTGCAGCAGCACCTGCCGTACAGCGGTGATAGCCCCCAATACGGCGCAGCCCATGCTCGCCAGCCAATACAGGTAGATCCCGGACCGCCTGGGACCGTGAATCGCCGCCACCAGATTGATCAGCGTGAAGGCAGCCACAAGAATGCGTTGCACCTGGCACAGGAAACAAGGACGCAGAAGCGCGGCGTATTCCAGGTAAAAGGACGCGCCCAGCGTCAGCGCACCGGCCAAAAAAGCCAGGAGGAACAGGGAGCGTGAGGGGGCCAAAGACATTGTTTATCCGCAACGCAAGAGATAGGTAGTTACGGTAGAGGAAAGGCCTTACCCCTTTCAATACGCGCCGGAGCAGACGATTCCGCGAGAGCGTAGGGATATCCCGTCAGAAGTGGAGCGATTAAACACTCGTCTGCGTAGGAGTTTACTACAAGCCGTATTGACTACAGCTATTCGGCGATATTGAAGGGTTGGCAGCAGGACAGTTCTGAGCCAACCCTTACGCTCATTCCTACGTCAAACCCGCGCCGGCACCGGCAGCGGTGCCGCCAGCAAACGCTTGTCCAGCAAGCCCAGGCCTTCCTGGAACAACTGGTTGCTGCGCTCGGTGTCGCCCAACTGCGCCAGCAAGCGTGCCAGTTCAGCGCAGGCTTCGGGGTTGCGTTGTACCTGCAAGCTGCTTTCCAGATAGTCCCGCGCCTTACCCCACAAGCTGTTTTGCAGGCACAGGCGGCCAAGGGTCAGCAGCAGGCTGGCATCGCCCGGATGGTCCTTGAGCCAGCCTTCGGCAAACTTCAACTGCTTCGCCGGGTCGCTGCCACGCAGCAATCCGTAGAGCCTGATCAGGTGGCTGTCGTACTCGCGCTTGAGCGCACCACGCAGCACTTCTTCGGCCTTGGCGTCCGCGCTCAATTGACGCAGTTGTTCGGCGTAAGCCAGCACCAGTTGCGGCTCCTGGCGCTGGGCCGAAGTCAGTTGCTGCCACGCCCGTTCAAGGGATTGCTGGCCAGCCTCACCCTGCTCTTCGCGCTGGGCCGCCAACGACAGGTTCTCGCCCCAGGCGCGACGCTCGAGGTCGGCCAACTCGGCCGGTGGCAGCACCTTGTCCTTGCGCAGTTCCGGCAGCAGCCGAATCACCGAAGACCAGTCACCGCGCTGTTGATACAGGCGCTGCAACTGGCGCAGTACCTGGACGTTATGCGGGTGACGCTCATGCATGGCTTGCAAGGTGACCAGCGCACCCTCGGTGTCGCCACGGTCCACCTGCAACTGCGCATGACTCAACGCCACCGCCAGTTCGGCCTGGGGCTGGCGCTCAAGCGCGCGCTCCAGCAGGCCGTCTGCCTCTTCATAACGCCCCTGTTCGTTGGCCGCGCGGGCAGCGCCGAGGTAATACAGCAAGGGCTGGCGTTCGGCTTCGGCGGCACGGTGCAAGTGACGCTCGGCACTCGCCCAGCGCCCTTCGGCGAGGTCCATCTGGCCTTGCTCGATGGCGACCTGGACCCGACGGCTGCGATTGCGCCGCGACCACGGGTTGACCACACCACCCGAGGTCAGCACCAGGCCCAACAGCGCCCTGACCAGGTAGATCGCCAGGCCGATGGCAAACAACGCCACCAGCGTCGACCACAGCCCGGACTCGTAATGCAGCACATGGGGATAGGTAATCAGCACGTAGCCGGTGTGTTTCGAAATGCCCACAGCCAGCGCCAGGGCGATCGCAATCGCCAGCACCAGGATCACGTAGAAACGCTTCATCGGCCTTACTCCTGGGTCGCCGGCTTGCCAGCGGAAGCCTTGGCTTCTTCGGCAGACAGGTGGCGACGGTCAAGGTAAGCCTGCACGGCAGCCAGGCTCGCGGCCAGGTCTGGCGTCACCACCGAGACGGCCTTGGGCTCGAGCTCGGCAATACGCGCCAGCATGGCTTTGCTTTGCGGGTTGTCTTGATTGAAGTTGTCCTGCAACACGCTGCGGGCCTCGCCCAGGGATCGGCTATACACCGCCGGCTCGCCATTAAGCGCTGCCCACTGGGCCTGCTCCAGCGCCAGGCTCAGTGCCAGGCGGACCTGGTTCAGGCCCTGCCCCGCCAAGAGCGGGCGAATGTTGTCATCGGGGTTGAAGTCGATGCGGAAATACCGCGAGATCTGCTCCCACCACTGGCTCCAGCGGTTGTCCGTATCGGTGGTCGGACGGCCCTCATTGGCGGCTTCCGGGAGCTGGTATTCCGGAGCGATGGCCGCCAGTTGCACGACCTGGTCGCGCAAGGCGGCCAGTTGCAGGTACAGCCCGGTGCGGTCCGGCTGTTCGATATTGCGCAGGGCGGCGAGGCTCTTGGCCAACTGCTCACGCGCGGCATAGGAGCCCGGGTCGCTCTGCTCGCGGAGGATTTCGTCAGCGCCCTGGACCAGCGCCTGAGCGCTGTTGATGTCCTGCAAGGCGGAAAGCCGCAGGCTGGCCAGGCGAATCAGGTGCTCGGCTTCGGCCAGGCGCCAGTCCTGGCGGCTGGCCCCCAACACGGTTTCCAGGCGCTGGCTCAAGCGCTGTTGATCACCCTGCAATTGCGCCACCAACCGACGGCGCTCTTCCAGTTCATCAGCGCCTGGCAGTTGCCCCAAGCGTGCCGACAGCTGCTGCTGGCTTTGCTTGAGGCTCTGGGATTGATCGTCCAGGGTTTGCACTTGGCCCAGCTGTTGCTGGCTGCTCGCCTGCAGTGCGCGGACCTGCCAGATCCCCCACCCACCGGCGGCAACGCCAGCAGCACCGAGCAACAAGGCCACGATAGCCAGGCCGTTGCCACGGCGCGGGGCGGTGACCGGGGTCTCAACAGGCGCTTCAAGCGCGGGCTGAGCTTCATCTTTAGGCAAGGCTGTTTCGCTCACGTATCCATCCTTTGCGTATTAGAGAGTGGGAACGGAATGACTCCGTAACGCCACTAACAAAGCCGCGGCACTGGCGCCACGACAATCCACAACTTCTTGCGCGCCAGCGGCACGCGCCATCTCGGCGACTCGCGGGCTGGGCACGAACAACGGCAGCCGGGCCACCAGGGGCCAATCTGCGCCGGCCAGGGCTTGCAGGTGTAAAAAACCCTGCCCACTGCTGACCACCACGCCGTTCAAGCGTTCCACGTTTATGCACTGGGTCAGGGTTGCACTGTCGTAATCCGGCAGGAAACGGCGATACAACTCCAGATAGTCGACACTAGCACCTTGCTCGCGTAAACGCTCAGCCAGCAGCTCTCTGCCGCCCTCGCCCCGCAGGATCAGCACCCGCGCCCCGGGCCGTGCGACAGCCTCGCGCAAGGCGGCCAGCTCAAGCAAGGCCTCACTGTCATCGCCCTGCTCGGGATAGCTGACATCGAGGCCGTGGTCGGCCAGCACCTGCGCCGTAGCAGCGCCGACGGTAAACCACGGCAACGCGGGTGGTTGTGGCCAGTGTTGAGCCAACAACTGCAAGCCCAGACGCGCCGCCGGCTTGCTCACCACGATCACTGCGCTATAGCGGTCCAGCGCGCGAAAAGCCGCCTGCTGTTCAGCCGTGACAGGCAGCGCCTCAATCTCCAGCAACGGCAGGCTGCTGCTGAAAATACCTTCCTCGGATAACGTCGCCGCCAGGGCTGCCGACTCCTCGGCAGGCCGCGTCAGCAGCACACGCCATTGCGTCACTGCGGACCGGCCTCGCCGTACACCGCTTGCAGAATGGCACCGGCGCCTTTTTCGAGCAGTTCTTCGGCGACTTTGATGCCAAGGCTGGTCGCCTCGCTTTGCGGCCCACGAATTTCGGCAGTGAGCAGCAACCCGCCACTCGGGTCGCCCACCAGGCCGCGCAGCCAGAGGTTCTCGCCCTCAAGCACGGCGTAGCAGGCGATGGGCACCTGGCAACCACCGTTGAGGTGCTTGTTCAGGGCCCGTTCGGCGGTGACGCGAATTTCGGTGTCGTGGTGGTCCAGAGGCTTGAGCAGCGCATGAATTTCGCTGTCGGCGGTGCGGCATTCGATACCCACGGCGCCCTGCCCGCCAGCCGGCAAGCTGTCTTCGACGCTGATGGCCGAGGTGATGCGCTCTTCAAAGCCCAGGCGAATCAGGCCGGCCGCCGCGAGGATGATCGCGTCATATTCACCGGCGTCCAGCTTGGCCAGGCGCGTATTGACGTTGCCCCGCAGGAAGCGGATTTGCAGGTCCGGACGACGGGTCAGCAACTGTGCCTGGCGACGCAGGCTGGAGGTGCCGACGATGCTGCCCAGCGGCAGTTCGTCCAGAGAGGCGTAGGTGTTGGAAACGAAGGCATCGCGCGGGTCTTCACGCTCGCAGATGCAAAACAGGCCCAGGCCTTCAGGGAAGTCCATGGGCACGTCTTTCATCGAATGCACGGCGATGTCGGCTTCGTGCTCCAGCAGCGCGGTTTCCAGTTCCTTGACGAACAGGCCCTTGCCGCCGATTTTCGACAGTGGCGAATCAAGCAGCTTGTCGCCGCGACTGACCATGGGCACCAGGGACACCTTGAGGCCGGGATGGGCTTGCTCAAGGCGTGCTTTGACGTACTCGGCCTGCCATAAGGCCAGGGCGCTTTTACGGGTGGCGATGCGGATTTCGCGAGAGGACATGGATCAATCCGTACTGAATAGATACGGCAGATAATAACAGCTCAGGCTAATGCGCTTTGATTTGAATCAGCAAGTGCGGGGCCTCCCTGGCCGCGTCGCACCGGGATATGGGGGGTGAAGCTCGCGTCAGCCCTCGGGCTAAAGCTGCTGCATCATCTTGCGCACACCGGCGACATGGCGCCGGCTGACGATCAAGGCGTCACCATTGAGGCCTTTCAGGAACAGCTGAAAATGCCCAAGCGGCGTGCGCTGCAGGCGCTCGATACGCTCGCGGGCCACCAGCGCGTTGCGGTGGATGCGCACAAAGCGGTCGCCAAATTCATCTTCCAGGGCTTTGAGCGGCTCATCGAGCAGCACTTCACCGGCCTCGTGACGCAAGGTCACGTACTTGTGATCGGCGATGAAATAGACCACCTGGTCCAGGGGAATCAGCTCGATGCCCTTGCGGGTACGGGCGCTGATATGGCTGCGCGGCCCGTTGCCGCTTTGCGCTGCGGGCTGGGTCAGGGCGGCGAGCTGGACACGATTGGGGCGTTCGGCCTTCTTCAAGGCGCGAAGCAATGCATCGGCATTGATCGGCTTGACCAGGAAGCTGACACCGCTGGCGTCCAGAGTCTCGGCAGAGAACTCATCCTGGGAAGCGCACAACACCACCGAAGGCGGCGATTCTCGCTCGCTCAGGCGGGCAGCCACCTGCAAGCCATCAAGGCCCGGCATGCGAATGTCGAGCAAAACGACATCTGGCTTGAGGCTGTCAATAAGGGCCAAGGCTTCCTCGCCACTGGTGGCGTTCGGCTCAAGGACACTGTAACCCTCGAGTTCACTGACCAAACGGCTCAGTCGCTCGCGGGCTTGGGGTTCGTCATCAACGATCAGGACATTCATATTGCGCTGGATTCCTGCGTGAGTCTCGCACAAGGATAGCGTAGACAGGTGCGGTGACTTCCGTCACGGCGATCCACGCTAAGACTAGCGCGAGCGGCAAAAAGTGCCCCGAGAGTGGCACCAATATTTACCCGGACCTGTTCAATCGCGCCCAAAGCCTGCTGCCTTCGGGCATCGTCGTAGGGTTTGCTGATACACAATACGAACACCCCCTCTCTAATGGATAGCCTGGAGTTCGACCTCATCGCCTGGCATTGGTGCAGTGCACCTTCTGTCAGCGCGACGCTCTATCAGTGCAACTGTAGACGCTCGCGAAGACGATATTGCTCAATCGTCAAATATCGTTTCAATAAACACGCTTTGTCAGGCCCAGGACCGCACGTTTTAAACCCCCGTTCGGTCCTGGCTCCAGTCTCGTCCTGCGCGAGGCCGGCGGCAAGGCACTTAGCCATCTTGGAAACAAATAAAAATGCCGCGCCCCGGCATCATCGCCTCCGGGGGCAACCCTGTTATTATCGGCGCCACACTTTCATGCCCTCTTTCCAGCAGATCACGAGCGAATCCATGAGCACCGACAAGACCAACCAGTCCTGGGGCGGCCGCTTCAGTGAACCCGTCGACGCCTTCGTCGCGCGCTTCACCGCCTCCGTCACCTTCGACCAGCGCCTCTACCGCCACGACATCATGGGCTCGATCGCCCACGCCACGATGCTCGCCAAGGTCGGCGTGCTGACCGACGCCGAGCGCGACAGCATCATCGACGGCCTGACCACCATCCGTGGCGAGATCGAAGCCGGCACCTTCGACTGGCGCGTCGACCTGGAAGACGTGCACATGAACATCGAGGCCCGCCTCACGGACCGCATCGGTGTGACCGGCAAGAAACTGCACACCGGTCGCAGCCGTAACGACCAGGTGGCCACCGATATCCGGCTGTGGCTGCGGGACGAGATCGACCTGATCCTGGCGGAAATCACCCGCCTGCAAAAAGGCCTGCTGGAACAGGCAGAGCGTGAATCCGGCACCATCATGCCCGGCTTCACCCACCTGCAAACCGCGCAGCCCGTGACCTTCGGCCACCACCTGCTGGCCTGGTTCGAAATGCTCAGCCGTGACTACGAGCGCCTGGTGGACTGCCGCAAGCGCGCCAACCGCATGCCTCTGGGCAGCGCTGCACTGGCCGGCACCACTTACCCGATCGACCGCGAATACACTGCGCAACTGCTGGGCTTCGACGCCGTGGGCGGCAACTCCCTGGACGGTGTGTCGGACCGTGACTTCGCCATCGAATTCTGCGCCGCGGCCAGCATCGCGATGATGCACCTGTCGCGTTTCTCCGAAGAACTGGTGCTGTGGACCAGCGCGCAATTCCAGTTCATCGACCTGCCGGACCGCTTCTGCACCGGCAGCTCGATCATGCCGCAAAAGAAAAACCCCGACGTGCCGGAACTGGTACGCGGCAAAAGCGGCCGTGTCTTCGGCGCGCTGATGGGCCTGCTGACCCTGATGAAAGGCCAGCCGCTGGCCTACAACAAGGACAACCAGGAAGACAAGGAACCGCTGTTCGACGCCGCCGACACCCTGCGCGACTCGTTGCGGGCCTTTGCCGACATGATCCCGGCTCTCAAGCCCAAGCATGCCATCATGCGTGAAGCGGCCCTGCGCGGTTTCTCCACCGCCACCGACCTGGCGGACTACCTGGTACGCCGTGGCCTGCCGTTCCGCGACTGCCACGAAATCGTTGGGCATGCCGTGAAATACGGTGTGGACAGCGGCAAGGACCTGGCGGAAATGAGCCTGGAAGAACTGCGCAAGTTCAGCGACCAGATCGAACAGGACGTGTTTGCTGTGCTGACTCTGGAAGGGTCGGTGAATGCCCGTAACCATGTCGGCGGGACTGCACCGGCGCAGGTGAAGGCGGCCGTTGCTCGCGGCCAGGCATTGCTCGCCAGCCGCTAACCCAAAGGTCAGTACCCCGGCAAATAAGGGCGAACACTGAACCTGTGGCGAGGGAGCTTGCTCCCGTTGGATTGCGCAACAGTCCCATTTTTGGGGCCGCTTCGCTGCCCAACGGGAGCAAGCTCCCTCGCCACAAAAGCAGTCTTTATTTCTTGGCGGCAATCATCGCCATAAACGCCGGCATCGCCGCTTCCTTGTCCGCCGCCACCCGCTGGGCATTCGGCAGCGCATGCAAGCGCGCCAACAAGTCCTTGGCCTTCGGCAACTCAGCCAGCAAGTCCAGCCCGAACAGCTTCCCGGCCACGGCGCAGGCCAGGTCGACGCTGTACACAAAATACAAATCCGCAATCGTGAAGCTGTCCCCCGCCACATACGGCGCGAACTTGCCGTGTCGCCCCAACGATGCGACCCCCAGCAATAACTCCGTCCTGGACTTTTCCTTGATCGCCTCCGGCACCGGCATCCCGAAAAACGCCTCGGCGAAGCACGCCCGGGCTGGCAGCTCGATGTACAACTCAATTTCCCTGCACAACGCCAGCACCTGAGCGCGCTGGAACGCATCGCTCGGCAGCAGCGAACGGCCGCCCTGGGTCTGTTCGAGGTATTCGAGGATCACGCTGGTTTCGTTGATGAACCCTTGCTCGACACCCAGCACCGGCACCTTGCCCCGCGGGCTCACAGCCAGCGCTTCAGGGGTCTGGCCTGCATAGAACGGCACCTCTTCGAAGGGCAGCCCTTTCTCCAGCAGTGCCAGTTTGACCATGTTGTAGTAGTTACTGACCGAAAATCCATAAAGCTTGAGCATCACAAAGCCTCCAGGCCGTGTACGGGGTTGGCAGCAGTGGTTATAGATCGGGATGCCGCGCCTGACCAGCAGCATCACCCGAGTGAATGGGGGTAGACTGGCGCCCTTTCCTCCAGGAGCCTGCCATGAGCGAGCCAACCGATATCGACAACGACGAAGAAGAGTTCGCCGAGACCACCTTGATTGAAGCGATCGAAAACCAGATCGAAAGCGATAACCCGCCTGCCGCCAAAGCCACGTTCAACAAGCTGACCCTGGTGGGCTACGAGCGCGAAGACATCCTGCAAATGATGGCCCACGTACTCGCCATCGAAATCGACGCCCTGCTCGAAGAAGACCGCGCTTTCAATACCGAATGGTATGAAACTGCCTTGCGTGCACTGCCCGAGCTGCCGCCCGAGAAGCAATAAGCCCGACACCGCGCTGGCCAGCAAACTCTTGCTGGCCACAATCCTGCCCTACATCAACGCCGCATGAGTTCCGACTGGACAGGCCGCCAAAGTGCGTTCACCTTATGGCTGCTAACGTCTAAAAATTCCTAGAAAGTCTGGAGTCCTTATGTCGTATACCCCTGAGTTGGTTGCCGAACTGGAAATCCTTGCACTCTTCAACCTGGGCAGCTCCCAGGAAGGTCTGAAAGTTCATCAGACTGCCGCTCCCACTGCCATTGCCGCTGCCCGGCGCCTGTTTGATAAAGACCTGATCGACCAGCCAGACGGTGGTTACCTCACCAGCCTCGGCCGGGATGCTGCCGAACACGCACAAAGCCTGCTGACTATTCTGACGACCGCTAAAGAAGCCGCCTGACACCTCGTATCGCCCACGGGATCCTCTTTTCACGGATTCCGCGGGCAGTCCCGTGCCCGGGATAAAATTCCGGCGTCAAAAACAAAATCCCTCTAAACCTCCTACGCTACTGGCTGTAAACTCCCCAACGGCCGCCCACGTCGGGCCCTGCGAGCCACCGAGTTCGACATGACCCGCACCCACGAAATCCGCCCCGACCTGGACGAAGGCATCGACCGCAAGGTGCTGGCCCAGTTACGCGCGCGATTTCTGGCCCTGAACGAAGGCCGCATGGCCCGGGCCGTTGAAGGGCTGACGCCGCGCCAGCAAAGCGTATTGACGCTGCTGCCACTGTTTTTTCACGTCAATCATCCGCTGCTGCCGGGCTATGTGTCGGGTAGTACGCCAGCTGGCCTGTCGAATTTTGAACCCGATGCGCAAGCCCTGGCCGAGGCCCAGCGCCTGACTCGCACGTTTTCCTACAAGCCTCGGCACGGCAACCCGCCGCGCCCGATTCACGGCCTGTTCCTGATGGGCAGCCTGGGTACGCTGGCCCAGGCCGATCAAAGTGACATGGACGTGTGGGTCTGCCACGCCGCCGACCTCAGCGAAAACGAGCTGGCCGAGCTGCGCAAAAAATGCCAATTGCTGGAAACCTGGGCCCTGAGCATGGGCGCCGAGGCGCACTTCTTCCTGATCGAGCCGACGCGGTTCATGCAGGGCGAGCGTGACACTCAACTGAGCTCCGAAGACTGCGGCACCAGCCAGCATTACCTGTTGCTGGACGAGTTCTACCGCACCGCCATCTGGCTGGCCGGGCGCACGCCGATCTGGTGGCTGGTGCCGGTGTATGAAGAAACCCGCTACACCGAGTTCACCCATGCGCTGATCTCCAAGCGCTTCATCCGCGCCGATGAAACCCTCGACCTGGGCCACCTCGCCCACATCCCGCCCGGTGAATTTATCGGCGCCGGCCTGTGGCAATTGTTCAAAGGCATCGAATCGCCCTACAAGTCGGTACTCAAACTCCTGCTGACCGAGGTCTACGCCAGCGAGCACCCGAAGGTGCAATGCCTGAGCCTGCGCTTCAAGCGTGCCGTGTTTGCCAACCAGATGGACCTGGACGAGCTGGACCCGTACATCGTGGTCTACCGCCGGATCGAGGAATACCTCAAGGCCCGCAACGAGCCGGAACGCCTGGAACTGGTGCGCCGCGCCCTGTACCTGAAGGTCAACCGCAAGCTCACGGCGGGCCAACGCACCGACCGCTGGCAGCGTTTGCTGCTGGAACGGCTGGCCAATGAGTGGGGCTGGGACCAGCGCCAACTGGCTCTGCTGGACAGCCGCAGCCAATGGAAAGTCCGCCAGGTGGCCTCCGAGCGCCGGGCGCTGGTCAACGAACTGAACTACAGCTACCGCTTCCTGACTCAGTTTGCGCGCACCGAACAGACCGTCAGCCTGATCAACAAGCGCGACCTCAATGTGCTCGGCCGACGGCTCTATGCCGCGTTCGAGCGCAAGGCCGGCAAGGTCGAGTTCATCAACCCCGGCATTGCCCCGGACCTGGCCGAAGACACCCTGACCCTGGTGCAGTCGCCCAACCGCAAAGAGCCCGGCCAGCACCATTGGGGCCTGTACAACGGCAGCCTCACCGCGCTGGAATGGGAGCACTTTGCGCCGATCAAGCGCAGCCGCGACCTGCTGGAGATGCTCACCTGGTGCCACCGCAACGGCGTGATCGACAGCAGCACCCGCCTGGCTCTGCACCCCGGCACCAGCGACATGACCGAGTTCGAGCTGTTCAACCTGCTGGGCAGCCTGCAACAGACAGTCGTCCTGCCCCTGGCCAGCGTCGATGAAGATCGCCTGCTGCGCTCAGCGGTGCCCGAGGAGGTGCTGCTGCTGATCAACGTCGGCGTCGACCCGCTCAAGCACCACCGCGACCTGAACATCCTGATGACCACCGAGCGCACCGACTCCCTGAGTTACGCGGGCGTGCGGGAGAACCTGGTGCTGACCCTGGACCAGGTCACCGTCAACAGCTGGAACGAGGTGATGGTCAGCCGCTACGACGGCCCCCACGCGCTGCTCGACTGCCTGCGGGATTACCTCAATCAATTGCCGGTCGACCACTTGCCGCGGTTGCGGGTGCGCTGCTTCTGCCACAACCGCGCGCAATTCATTGCCCAGCGCGTGGAAGAAATCTTCGACACCGCGCAAAACCTGCTGTTGGGCCAGGAGAACCACCGCTATCTGGTACAGGTGCAACAGCACTACCACGTGATGGAGCTGACGCCCGGCCAAGCCAACCACGTGTCGTTGGCGACCCAGGACGCGCTGATCGCCTACCTCAGCGAAGAACAGGTCAGCTACAGCCCGCTGCACCTGGACAGCATGGCCCTGGAAGACCATGACCTGGCGCTGCTGCTGCCCATGGGCCTGCCCGATTGCGTGCAGGTGTTCTACCGGATCAACGACGGGGTTGCCGAGCTGTACGTGCTGGATGAGTTCAACGCGCTCTGGCAACAGCGCCTGCCGTTTCACGACGAGCAAAGCCTGTTGGTGCCTTTGCAGCGTTTCCTGCAATCGATCATTTATCGCCGCGACGCGCTGCTGCCGCTGGACCCGCACCAGCCGCTCGGCGCGGTGCAAATCCTGTATTACCAGCTATTGCCGTCCGGCAGCGGCCGCGCACGCCGGGCCGAACCGCGCCCTGCGCCGCAAACCCCGGCCAACAAGCCGTTCTACGACGTGCAGGCGATTATCGGCAAGGCAGCACCGGGCCAGGTGGGCATCACCTTGTACTGCAATCAACGGGAGTTTTCCGAGCTGGAATTTGGCGACCAACTGTTTGCGGTGGTCGCCCAGGAAATCGTCGGGCAGCGCCAGGAGGCCGAGCGCTACCGCTGCTACATCACCGATCTGGACCTGTCCGGCCTGCTCGGTGATGTTCAAAGCCCGAGCAATCTGTACCTGCGCTACAAGGCTGATCTGGAACTGGCGCTCAATGAGGCGCTGAACCAGGTTTAAAGCGGCCCGGCTTAAAGAGAAAACGCGCCGCCGTCTTTTGGCTGACCTTCCACACTGAGCAATTCAAGCTTGAGGGTCTTGCCACCTGGTGCGGGCCAGTCGATGTGCTGACCGACTTGCAGGCCCAGCAACGCGCTGCCCACCGGCGCCAGGATCGAGATTTTGCCTTCGTCGGCGTTCGCGTCCTTGGGGTAGACCAAGGTCAGGTGGTAGTCCTTGCCGCTGCCTTGCTCACGGCAATGCACGCTGGAGTTCATGGTCACGACAGTTGCAGGCACTTCATCGTGGCCAACCACTTCTTCGGCGCGATCGAGTTCGTGTTGCAGGGCTTCAACGCCCGGCGACGCCTCGCCTACACGGTCGATCAGTTGCTCAAGACGCTGCACGTCAAGACGGGTGAGGATGATGGAAGGTGCGGTCATGATTCAGGCAGACTCCTTTTTTCTGCACAAAAAAGCAAAACCCCGCCAGGAAAAGGCGGGGTTCTCACGGACCTCGATGAGTTGAGGTGTACCCGGACACTACCACAGCACAATAAATAAACAAGACGGCCTCAGGCGCAGGCCTTGCGCTGCTCGGCCTGGGCGACGATCACGCGGCGCCGCGCATCATCGGCAGAGCGCCATTCACGGATGTCTTCCACGTGGCGGAAGCAACCGAGGCAGACTTTGTGCTCATCCAGCCGACATAAACTGATACAAGGTGACGGCACCGCAGGGCTGACATTGCTGAACAGCGGCTTGGGCGGGCGTACGGGTGCGGGCTGCGTCACGATCAGATCTCGTCGAAGTCCAGCTCGACGCCGGCTTGTTCCTGGGTGAGGCGCGCGAGCATTTCGCTCAGCAGCTCATCGGTGGTGTCGTGGGTCCAGCGATTTTCTTCTTCATCGTAATCGAAGTGAAAACCACCGGAACGCGCCGCCAGCCAGAGCTGACGCAGAGGCTCCTGGCGGCTGAAAATCAGCTGGGTGCCATTTTCAAACTTGACGGTCAGCACACCGGCCGAGTTCTCCAGGTCCACATCCAGACCGCTGTCGTCGAAAATATCCTCCAGCGCTTGCTGGGTCGAATCCACCAGGTCGTGAAAACGGGCTTCGGTCAAACTCATTGTGGGAACCTCGAAAAGTGTCTGGTCTCGCTCAAGCGCCGCACAATACGGACGCACCATCATGATTGCAAAGGATACCGATTTCATTACCCGAAGCCGTGTGAATTATCCTCGATTGATGTAAGCGCAATCGCGACACACTCGGCAAAGCCCCGCCGGACGGGTATTGCGGCGCATAGGCAATCTGGTGGGTCGTCGGTATACTCGGGCGCAATTAATGCATATTCAAGGATTTCGCCATGAAGCGCCTGATCTCTTCCCTTGCTGCGCTCGTCGCGGTCGCTTGCCTCGTTAGTGCCTGTGGTCAAAAAGGCCCGCTGTACCTGCCCGATGACAGCAAAGACCCGAATGAACAGGCGCAATCGTCGCAGACCAAAGCGCACAAGCACGACACTTACTAAGGGAACACCATGGACGCTTTTAACTACCGGGACGGCGAGCTGTTCGCGGAAGGTGTCGCGCTGTCCGCCATTGCCGAGCGCTTTGGTACCCCGACCTACGTGTATTCCCGTGCCCACATCGAAGCGCAGTACCGCTCCTTTGCGGATGCGCTGGAAGGCACGCCGAGCCTGGTGTGCTTCGCCGTAAAAGCCAACTCCAACCTGGGCGTGCTCAATGTCCTGGCGCGCCTTGGCGCCGGTTTCGACATTGTGTCCCGGGGCGAGCTGGAGCGTGTACTGGCCGCCGGCGGCAAGGCTGACAAGATCGTGTTCTCCGGCGTCGGCAAGAGCCGCGAAGACATGCGCCGCGCCCTGGAAGTGGGCGTGCACTGCTTCAACGTCGAATCCACCGACGAGCTGGAGCGCCTGCAAGTGGTGGCCGCCGAGATGGGCGTTCGCGCGCCGATCTCCCTGCGGGTCAACCCGGACGTGGACGCCGGCACTCACCCGTACATTTCCACCGGTCTCAAAGAGAACAAGTTCGGCATCGCCATTGCCGACGCCGAGGACGTGTACATCCGCGCCGCCCAGTTGCCGAACCTGGAAGTCTTGGGCGTCGACTGCCATATCGGCTCGCAACTCACCAGCCTGCCACCTTTCCTCGATGCCCTCGACCGCCTGCTGGCGCTGATCGACCGCCTCGGCGAGTGCGGCATCTACCTGCACCACATCGACCTCGGTGGCGGCGTGGGCGTGCGCTATCGCGATGAAGAGCCACCGCTGGTGAGCGACTACATCAAGGCCGTGCGCGAGCGTACCGAAGGCCGCGACCTGACGCTGATGTTCGAGCCGGGTCGCTACATCGTCGCCAACGCCGGCCTGTTGCTGACCCAGGTCGAGTACCTCAAGCACACCGAGCACAAGGATTTCGCCATCGTCGACGCGGCGATGAACGACCTGATCCGCCCGGCGCTGTACCAGGCCTGGATGGACGTGACGGCCGTCAAGCCACGTACTGGTGAAGGCCGCACGTACGACGTCGTCGGCCCGATCTGCGAGACCGGCGACTTCCTGGCCAAGGAGCGTCAGTTGGCCCTGGAAGAAGGCGACCTGCTGGCCGTGCACTCGGCCGGTGCCTACGGGTTTGTCATGAGTTCCAACTACAACACCCGCGGGCGTACCGCCGAGGTGCTGGTGGACGGTGATCAAGCGTTTGAAGTGCGTCGCCGCGAGACGGTAGCCGAGTTGTTTGCTGGCGAAAGCCTGCTGCCGGAGTAAGGCCATGCTGCTGCGTTTTACCAAGATGCACGGGCTGGGCAACGACTTCATGGTCCTCGACCTGGTCAGCCAGCACGCGCACATCCTGCCCAAGCACGCCAAGCTGTGGGGCGACCGTCACACCGGCGTCGGCTTCGACCAGTTGCTGCTGGTGGAAGCACCGAGCAACCCGGAAGTGGACTTCCGTTACCGGATCTTCAACTCCGACGGCTCCGAAGTGGAACAGTGCGGCAACGGTGCCCGCTGTTTCGCCCGCTTTGTGCTGGACAAGCGCCTGACCGCCAAGCGGCAGATTCGCGTCGAGACCAAAAGCGGCATCATCGAGCTGGATATTCGCAGCGACGGCCAGATCGGCGTCAACATGGGCGCCCCACGGCTGGTGCCGGCGGACATTCCGTTCCAGGCCACCGAGCAGGCGCTGAGCTACCCGGTGGACGTGGACGGCAAGACCGTCAACCTGGCCGCCGTGTCCATGGGCAACCCCCACGCCGTGCTGCGGGTGGATGACATCAACAGCGCACCGGTTCATGAACTGGGGCCGAAGATCGAAAACCACCCGCGCTTTCCGGCGCGGGTTAATGTGGGTTTCCTGCAGGTCATCGACCGTTCCCGTGCGCAGTTGCGCGTCTGGGAACGCGGTGCCGGTGAAACCCAGGCCTGCGGCACCGGTGCTTGCGCCGCTGCCGTAGCCGCGATCAGCCAGGGGTGGATGGATTCGCCGCTGCTGATCGACCTGCCCGGCGGACGTTTGTCCATCGAATGGGCAGGCCCCGGCCAACCGGTGAAAATGACCGGCCCGGCCACCCGCGTCTACGAAGGACAGGTCCGTCTATGAGTGAGCAAATCTAATGACTGATAAGCCTCAAGTACCCGCGAAAGCATCCCCAAGCGAAAGTCTGGAGGCCGCAGCCGTTGCGGCGTATCTGGAGGCTAATCCGGACTTCTTCGTCGAACACGAAGAACTGCTGCCGGCCCTGCGCATTCCCCACCAGCGCGGCGACACCGTGTCGCTGGTGGAGCGCCAGATGAAGATCCTGCGCGAGCGCAATATCGAAATGCGCCATCGGCTCTCGCAGCTGATGGACGTGGCCCGCGACAATGACCGCCTGTTCGACAAGACCCGCCGCCTGGTCCTGACCCTGATGGACGCCGCCAGCCTGGAAGAAGCGGTGATTGCCGTCGAAGACAGCCTGCGCCAGGACTTCCAGGTGCCCTTTGTCAGCCTGATCCTGTTCAGCGACAACCCGATGCCGGTGGGTCGCTGGGTCAGTGGCAGCGACGCCCAGACCGCCATTGGCGGGCTGCTGTCCGAAGGCAAGACCATCAGCGGCACCCTGCGTGAGCACGAGCTGGACTTCCTGTTTGGCGCCGAGCAGCGCCAGCAGATCGGCTCTACCGCCGTGGTCGCCCTCAGTCATCAAGGCTTGCATGGCGTGTTGGCCATCGCCAGCCGCGATCCACAGCACTACAAGAGCTCGGTGGGCACGCTGTTCCTGAGCTATATCGCCGAAGTGCTGGGCCGCGTCCTGCCACGCTTCACCACCGCCCTGCGCGCGGTGCGCTAGCCATGGAACGACAACTGGACGCCTACTGCGCTCACCTGCGCAGCGAGCGCCAGGTGTCGCCGCATACCCTGGAAGCCTACCGACGGGACTTGAACAAGGTCCTGGCGTTCTGCGAGAAACATCACATCAGCAGCTGGAAGGCCCTGGACATCCAGGGTTTGCGCAGCCTGATCGCCCGACTGCACCAGCAAGGCCAATCCTCCCGCAGCCTTGCGCGCCTGCTGTCGGCGGTGCGCGGCCTCTATCACTACCTGAACCGCGAAGGCCTGTGCGACCACGACCCGGCCAACGGCCTGGCGCCGCCCAAGGGCGAACGCCGCCTGCCCAAGACCCTCGACACGGATCGCGCCCTGCAATTGCTCGACGGCGCCGTGGAAGATGATTTCCTTGCCCATCGCGACCAGGCGATCCTCGAACTGTTCTATTCCTCGGGCCTGCGCCTGTCGGAGCTGACCGGGCTTAACCTCGATCAACTGGACCTGGCGGATGGCCTGGTGCAGGTGCTCGGCAAAGGCAGCAAGACCCGCGTGTTACCGGTGGGCAGAAAGGCCCGCGAAGCCCTGCTGCTGTGGCTGCCCCTGCGCGCCCTGGCCAACCCGGCGGATGACGCCGTGTTTATCAGCCAGCAAGGCCGCCGCCTCGGGCCACGGGCCATTCAGGTGCGGGTCAAGGCCGCCGGCGAGCGCGAACTGGGGCAAAACCTGCACCCGCACATGCTGCGACACTCTTTTGCCAGCCACTTGCTGGAGTCGTCCCAGGACCTGCGCGCGGTGCAGGAGTTGCTGGGCCACTCTGACATCAAGACCACTCAGATCTACACCCACCTGGACTTCCAGCATCTGGCAACGGTGTACGACAGCGCCCATCCACGGGCCAAACGCATTAAGGGCAGCGACTCATGAGCATCAAGCTGATCACCTTCGACCTGGACGACACGCTCTGGGATAACGTACCGGTCATCATCAGCGCCGAGGCGTCGATGCGCGAGTGGCTGGCGACCCATGCCACCAAGGTGGGCGACTTGCCCCTGGAGAAGTTCGCCAGCCTTCGCCAGCAGGTGCTGGAGCGGCATCCCGAACTCAAATACCGCATCAGCGTGTTGCGCCACAAGGTGCTGCAGCACGCCTTCGAGGAGGCCGGATACCCGTTGCCGGAAGCAGCGCAGATGGCGGATGTATGCTTTGAAGCGTTCATCCACGCGCGCCACCAGCTCACGGTGTTTCCCGAGGCCGAGCCGATGTTGCAAGCGTTGCGCCGCGACTATCTGCTGGGCGTGATCACCAACGGCAACGCCGATGTGCAGCGTGTGGGGCTGGCGGATTACTTCCACTTCGCCCTGCGGGCTGAAGACATCGGTATCGCCAAGCCGGATGCGCGATTGTTCCAGGAAGCGTTGCAGCGCGGTGGCGTAGAGCCGGGCGCGGCAGTGCACGTCGGGGATCATCCCGGGGATGACATTGCCGGTGCGCAGCAGGCGGGCCTGCGGGCGGTGTGGTTCAACCCGGCGGGCAAGGCCTGGGAGGCCGAAAAACGCCCGGATGCCGAGATTCGCAGCCTGACTGAATTGCCAGCTCTCCTCGCCCGCTGGAACGCATAACCTGATGATGAAGGGCTTTTGTGGCGAGGGAGCTTGCTCCCGTTGGGCTGCGAAGCGGCCCCTGAACCAGCCACGACGGCCTTTCTGAAAGACCGCGTCGACCCAACCAGGAGGCGCTTCGCGCCCCAACGGGAGCAAGCTCCCTCGCCACACACACTCTTCAGTATCAGCCCCAACGCTGTTGTTTCACCCATGAAAAAGCCCGCAGCGACGGCGGGCTTTTTCAGCAAGCTAACAGCAGGCCTTAGATAGGCCGGCTGCCGTACTTGTTATCCGGCTTCTTCGGTGGATCTGCCACCACGTTAGCCTCGACTTCCTGCACTTTGCCGCCTTTAGCGAGGAACTCTTCCATCGCACGGGCCAGCGCATCGCGCTCTTTGTTCTTGGCTTCTACGCTCGGCAGTTCGTCAACCGACACCGCAGCCTTGGCCTTGCCCTTGGCTGCCGGGACCGGTGCATCGTCGCCACCGTCGTCGTCAGCCACGTCTTCGGCAGCCGCCTCAAGACCTTCTTCGGTTTCGTCGTCGCCTACTTCGAGGTCGTCGTTTTCCAGATCATCGTCGCTCATGTTCTACCTCATGACTTGCGAAAAGCAGATTAGTTATAGCCCAGCTTCGCCACCTGTCGACGGCGGCCGGAAAAAAATCAACATCCACCGGTTAACCAGTGGCTTATGCCCCATCACCATGCAAGGTGGCGAGGACTTTACGAGCACCGCCATGATCACGGTGCTCGCCCAGATAAACACCTTGCCAGGTTCCCATCGCCAAGCGGCCGGCCCTTACCGGCAAACTCAGCTGGCAGCCCAGGAGACTGGCCTTGAAGTGCGCCGGCAGATCATCCGGACCTTCGTCGTTGTGTTCATATCCCGCCGTGCCTTGCGGCACCAGCGCATTGAAAAAACGCTCGAAGTCACGGCGACCCGCCGGGTCGGCATTCTCGTTGACCGTCAACGAGGCCGAGGTGTGCTGCAGCCACAAATGCAACAGGCCCACCCGACAGGCCTTCAATTCAGGCAGGCCGGCGAGCAACTCGTCCGTTACCAGATGAAAGCCCCGGGGCTTGGCCCGCAGGGTTATCAGGGTCTGTTGCCACATACAGTTCTCCGCCCATCGGCGCGCATTCTAGCGCGCTCAGGGAAAAAACAAAGTGCCGAATACGCCTACATGCCTGTAAGACATTCGCACACTGAAAAGTGCGGTGTGGATCCCATCACAAAGTCGCCAAAAAACCCATACACCTTTAGCCACAGACAAACCCCAGGCAAAAAAATGCCCGGCAAGCCGGGCATCTTTTTTTCGCGTACTTACAAGTTGTAGCCGCGTTCGTTGTGTTGCGCCAGGTCGAGGCCGACAGCCTCTTCCTCTTCGGTCACCCGCAGGCCCATCACCACGTCCAGCACCTTGAGGATGATGTACGTCACGATAGCGGTGTAGATGACGGTGAAGCCGACGCCTTTGGCCTGAACCCAGACCTGTGCAGCGATATCGGTGGTCGCGGCGTTGAAGCCACCCATCGACGGTGCAGCGAACACGCCAGTCAGGATCGCGCCGAGGATACCGCCGATACCGTGCACGCCGAAGGCGTCCAGGGAGTCGTCGTAGCCCAGTTTGCGTTTCAGGGTAGTGGCGCAGAAGAAGCACACCACACCGGCAGCCAGGCCGATCACCAGGGCGCCCATCGGGCCCACGGTGCCAGCGGCTGGAGTGATTGCCACCAGGCCCGCAACCACACCCGAGGCGATGCCCAGAGCGCTTGGCTTACCGTGGGTGACCCACTCGGCGAACATCCAGCCCAGCGCCGCCGCAGCGGTAGCGATCTGGGTCACCAGCATCGCCATGCCGGCAGTGCCGTTGGCCGCAGCTGCGGAACCGGCGTTGAAGCCGAACCAGCCGACCCACAGCATGGCCGCGCCCACCAGGGTGTAACCGAGGTTGTGCGGTGCCATTGGAGTGGTTGGGAAGCCTTTACGCTTGCCGAGTACCAGGCACGCTACCAGGCCGGCCACACCGGCGTTGATGTGCACCACGGTGCCGCCTGCGAAGTCCAGTACGCCCCAGTCGCCCAGCAACGAACCCGGACCGCCCCACACCATGTGGGCAATCGGTGCGTAGACCAGGGTGAACCAGACGCCCATGAAGATCAGCATCGCGGAGAACTTCATACGCTCGGCGAACGCACCGACGATCAGCGCCGGGGTGATGATCGCGAAGGTCATCTGGAAGGTCACAAACACCGCCTCAGGGAACAACGCCGCCGGGCCGGTGATGCTGGCCGGGGTCACACCCGAGAGGAACAGTTTGGACAAGCCACCCACAAACGAGTTGAGGTTGACGACGCCTGCTTCCATACCGGTGGTGTCGAACGCCATGCTGTAGCCGTAGACGAACCACAGGATGGTGATCAGGCCGGTGATGGCAAAGCACTGCATCATCACGGAAAGAATGTTTTTGGAGCGAACCATGCCGCCGTAGAACAGCGCGAGACCTGGAATGGTCATGAACAGCACCAGCGCGGTGGACGTGAGCATCCACGCGGTGTCGCCGGAATTGAGGACTGGAGCAGGTGCTGGGTCCGCCGCCATGGCCAGGGCCGGCATTACGAGGGACAACAGGGCTCCTAGCCCTGCGAATTTACGCAGAGTCATATTGTTTTCTCCTGGGGCGTTGGGGTTTGGCGGCTTAGATTGCGTCGGTATCGGTTTCGCCGGTACGGATGCGAATAGCCTGTTCCAGATTGACCACGAAGATCTTGCCGTCACCGATTTTGCCGGTGTTGGCGGCCTTGGTTATCGCCTCGATAACCCGGTCAAGATCCTTGTCGTCAATGGCGACATCAATCTTCACCTTTGGCAGGAAATCGACCACGTATTCCGCGCCGCGATACAGCTCGGTGTGACCCTTCTGCCGACCGAAGCCTTTGACCTCAGTGACGGTAATGCCCTGCACGCCGATCTCGGACAGTGACTCGCGTACATCGTCCAACTTGAACGGCTTGATGATGGCAGTGACTAGCTTCATGAAAACTCTCTCCCGAATTGGTGGACTTGCCCCAGGAAAACAAACCCGTCTCAAGTCTAAGCGCAGTGCCTGGCTTTGTAACGCTTCGTCGCCTTGGCATTTGCCATTGCGACGCTCGCTAACCACTGGTGACGAAACATGTACCGCTGGTCCGTCGGCGCACTGCATCGTCACAGCGACTGCATCAGTGCATGGGTCATGAACGTCTAAGCAGAAAGCTTGCCAGCTCCGTAAAAATCACTGAAATCAGTCCTTTGTTCGCTTGCGGCCACCCACCGGGCGCCGTTGCCGCGAAGATACGCACGAAAACGGTGCGCGACCGCCCGGCCCCATGCGCGAAAAGCGTGCGCCTGTGGTGGCGAAAAAGACTATAGACGCTGCGTGATACACTGCCGGCCAACAGATTTTCCGGACTATTTCCCATGCTCGCGCCCAAAGACCTCCTCGACGCCCTGAGCGGCCACGCCTCCCGCCTGTTCAGCAGCGACACACCGCTGCCGCGCAACGAAATTGAAAGCCAGTTCAAGGCGCTGCTGCAGAGCGGTTTCAGCAAGCTGGACCTGGTAAGCCGGGAAGAGTTTGATAGCCAGATGGTGGTGCTGGCGCGCACTCGGGCGCGGTTGGAAAGCCTTGAGGCCAAGGTGGCGGAGCTGGAAGCGCGATTGGCACCGGCCGCCGAATAAACCGGCCCAACCGGGGCAGGTTTCGCCTGTCCCCGTTAAACCGTTGCAGCCATCAGCTCACCCGCTGATACCCGCCAACAACCCCCTTCTTCGACAACACCCACTGCCACAGCTGGATGTCCCGCGCGCGAAACGCTCCTGCACACGACAGCAGGTAATAGCGCCACATCCGGTAGAAGCGCTGGCCAAAGGTGTCGGCGAAATCCGGCCACGCCAGTTCGAAGTTTTCGCACCAGGCCATCAGCGTCTTGTCGTAGTCGGCGCCAAAGTTGTGCAAATCCTCGGCAACAAATAACCCGTCCATGGCGTCGCCGATCTGCCCGATCGAGGGCAAATCACCGTTTGGAAAGATGTATTTGTCGATCCACGGGTCCGGCGTGCTGTTGCGCTGGTTCTTGCCGATGGTGTGCAACAGGAACAGCCCCTCGTCTTTCAGGCAGCGGTTGGCAACCTCCATATACGCCCGATGATTCTTGCGGCCCACATGTTCAAACATGCCGACGCTGGCGATATGGTCGAATTGCTCGTCGATATCCCGATAATCCTGGAGCCGAAACTCGATCGGCAGATGGGCGTACTTGGCGCGGCCCCACTCCGCCTGCTCCTTGGAGATGGTCACACCGACACACTCCACACCGTAGTGCTCGGCGGCATGGCTCATGAAACTGCCCCAGCCACAGCCGATATCCAGCACGCGCATGCCCGGCTTGAGCCCCAGCTTTCTACAGATCAGGTCCAGCTTGGCGAACTGCGCCTGCTCCAGGGTGGTGGCGTCTTTCCAGTAGCCGCAGGTGTAGGTCATGCGCGAGTCGAGCATGCGCGCGTAAAAGTCATTGCCGAGGTCGTAGTGCGCTTCGCCGACTTGCCAGGCACGCTTCTTGTTTTGCAGGTTCAGCCATCGGGAGCTGAACGCGTGAAACAACAAGGTGGCCGGGTTGGCCTGGTCAATCACGCCGGAGCGCATGAGCCGGTAGAAAAACTCATCCAGTGCCTCGGCGTCCCAGCCGCCGTCCATATAATCTTCGCCAAGACCCAGGTTTCCCTTGGCCAGGGCCAGGTCGAACGTGGCACTGTGGTGCAGCTGCATATCCGCAGCCGACGGTCCGTTGACCTCGATCTGCGCCTGCGCCAGCAACTCCTTAACGAAGCGCGCTCCCTGAGACATCTCATCAGAACCGGAAAAAGAATGACGCGTTTTGTTAAGCACAATTGCTCTCCAGAAATAGCGTTGCCTTTGATTCATACACTGCGAGAAATCTGGCCATGGAAGCGTCTGGAAAGGCCCTTCGGGCCTCACCGGGAACGCTGGCTGGGAACAGATGTAACAAATCTTATCCAGCCAATTTTTAAAGATATAATGAATTAATATTATGAAAACCATGCAAAATTGGAATGCAAGATGGACATCCGGGCGCTCCGTTATTTTGTAGAAGTCGTGGACCAGCAGAGCTTCACCAAGGCCGCTACCAAACTGCACCTGACCCAGCCAACGGTCAGCAAAATGGTGCAGCAACTGGAGTCGAGCCTTGGCCTGAAACTGCTGGACCGTATGGGCAAACGCTTCACCCTGACGGACGCCGGGGAGATTGTGCTCAAGCGCGCCAAGGAAATGATCGCGCTGCACGATGAGATGACCGTGGAGCTGCAAGACCTGCAGCAGGTCGGGCGCGGCGCTCTGCGCATGGGGCTTTCGCCTTCCACCCACCTCGCCCTGGCGCCGATCTTTGCGGAATACCACGCCCGCTACCCGAAGATCGAACTGAAGCTGTTCGAGAGCGGCGGCAACATCACCATTCAGGACCTGCGCCAAGGCACCCTGGAGTTCGGCACCATTTTGGACTCACCGCGCGTGGCGGATATCTGGTCCGAATTCGAATCCATGCCCTTGTTCGAATCACCGCTGTGCCTGCTCGCGCCCCACGACTCGCCCTGGCAAGGCCGCAGCTCGGTGGAACTCAGCGAGCTGCACGCCTGCGAATTCATCTTTTACGATGACACCTTCACCCTGAACCAGTTTGTACTCGATGCCTGTGCCCAGGCCGGTTTTGAGCCGCGCATCAGCGGCCGCAGCAGCCAATGGGACTTTATCGCCTCCCTGGTACGGCTGGGCGTGGGCATCACCCTGCTGCCCCGGGCGTTCTGCGAAACCCTCGACGCCAGCCAGTTCAGCATCGCGGAAATACAGTCGCCGGCCCTGAACTGGAGGCTGATGCTGGCGTGGCGTCGGCAGTGCAAGCTGTCGTTTGCGGCGCAGGCGTGGCTGACGTTGGCGAAAGAGTTTCTGTGTGTGCCGCCGACGGACCAGTAGCCCGATACGTTCTGTAAAACCTCCCCGCCGCGCTCCGCCAGCGCTGAACTACCCTTGAAAAACCGCAGGAAGCGGCCACCCATTTCAAGGATCGAGCATGTCCCTCGCCATCGTCCACAGCCGCGCCCAGATTGGCGTCGAAGCCCCCGCCGTCACTGTCGAGGTGCACATGGCCAACGGCTTGCCATCGCTGACGCTGGTGGGCCTGCCGGAAACCGCGGTCAAGGAAAGCAAGGACCGCGTGCGCAGCGCCATTCTCAATTCTGCGCTGCAATACCCGTCCCGCCGCATCACCCTCAACCTCGCGCCCGCCGACCTGCCCAAGGACGGCGGGCGTTTTGATTTGGCGATTGCCCTGGGGATTCTCGCCGCCAGCGTGCAGGTGCCGACGCTGACCCTCGATAACGTGGAATGCCTGGGCGAGCTGGCGCTGTCCGGCGAGGTGCGGGCGGTGAAAGGTGTGTTGCCGGCAGCCCTGGCGGCGCGCAAGGCCGGGCGCACCTTGATCGTGCCCCGGGCCAATGCAGAGGAAGCCTGCCTTGCCTCGGGGTTGAAGGTAATTGCCGTGGACCATCTGCTGCAAGTGGTAGCGCACTTGAACGGTCACGTGCCGATCGAGCCCTTTGTTTCCAGTGGCCTGATGTATTTGAACAAACCCTACCCCGACCTGAGTGAAGTGCAGGGCCAACTGGCGGCCAAGCGTGCGCTGTTGATCGCTGCGGCGGGCGCCCACAACCTGTTGCTCAGCGGGCCGCCGGGCACCGGCAAGACCTTGCTCGCCAGCCGTCTGCCGGGGTTGTTACCGCCCTTGAGCGAACAGGAAGCGCTGGAGGTGGCGGCGATTCAGTCGGTGGTCAGCCTGGCGCCGCTGAGCCATTGGCCGCACCGGCCGTTTCGTCAGCCGCACCATTCGGCATCCGGCCCGGCGCTGGTGGGCGGTGGCTCGAAACCGCAGCCGGGGGAAATTACCCTGGCTCATCACGGCGTGCTGTTTCTGGATGAGCTGCCGGAGTTTGATCGCAAGGTTTTGGAAGTGCTGCGTGAACCACTGGAATCCGGGCATATCGTGATTTCCCGCGCCCGCGATCGGGTAAGTTTCCCGGCGCGCTTTCAGTTGGTAGCGGCGATGAACCCCTGCCCTTGCGGCTACGTGGGCGAGCCGAGCGGACGCTGCCGCTGCACGCCGGAGCAGATCCAGCGCTATCGCAACAAACTCTCGGGGCCGCTGCTGGACCAGATTGACTTGCACGTGACCGTCGCCCGGGAAAGCACCGCGCTGAGCCCGGGCACACAGTCCGGCGATGACACCGCCAGCGCGTCCGTGCTCGTCGCCGAGGCCCGGGAGCGCCAGCAACGGCGCCAGGGCTGCGCCAACGCCTTTCTCGACCTGCCGGGGCTACGCCAGCACTGCAAACTGAAAAAGGCCGATGAAGGCTGGCTGGAGAGCGCGTGCGAACGGCTGACGCTGTCGCTGCGGGCGGCTCATCGCTTGCTCAAGGTTGCCCGTACCCTCGCCGACCTGGAACAGGTGGAGGCCATCGCCCGCCATCATCTGGCGGAAGCCTTGCAATACCGGCCCGCTAGCGTTTCTTAGGCAACGCCAGGAGCAAGGCCGCCACTTCCATCACCTCATCCATCACCGCTTCAGCCGACTCAACGGAGGGCTTGAGCATCAAGTCATCGGCATAACCCATGGCCACGGCGAAAAGCTGTCGCGCCGCGCGTTTGGGCGACTCACAGCGAAACACCTTGGCCGCCACACCTTGCTCGATGATCTGCGCGAGCATGGCTTGCCACTGGGCGTTGATCACCAGGTAAGCCTGGGCCAGTGGCTCGTCGTGCATGGCTTCGTCCCAGGCATCCAGCCACAACGCCCACCCGGCCTCTGCCGTGGAGGGCAGGCAGTCACGCAGGAAACCTTCGAGGGCTTGCAGCGGTGGCAGGCCGTCCAGTGGCGCCCGCACCTCGTCCAGTTGCTCGTTGGCGAATCGCACAAACGCTTCGCGGCGCAGGTCTTTCCAGTCGCTGAAGTAGTGATAGACGTGGCTGCGGGACAGCCCGGCATGCTCCGCCAGGTCGCGGGTGGAAACATCGGCGAAGCCCTTGCTGCGAAACAGCTCCAGGGCGGCGGCGATGATCTGGTCTTTACGGTCGATACGCGACATGAGGCTTTTCCTTCAGGCACCGGCAGATCGACGGCGCTTGCTTTTTGAGCGGTCGCTCAAGGATACTTGAGCAGTCGCTCAATAATAGCGTTTATCTCACTCTCGGTGCACCCCATGTCATCCGTAACACCCCAGATCCTGATCGAAGAAAGCAAAAAGATCGGGCAACAATCTGCCAGCCAAACGCTCAAGGCGATCGCGAAGGCTTATCCCGGCAAGCTGTTCTGCACCTTGTCGCTGGTGGCGCTGGAGAACGCATTGCTGCTGGCCTACCCACTGTTTGCCGGGTTTGCGGTGGACTCGATCATCCGCGGCGACGCTGGCAGCGCGCTGTTCTACGCCGCCGTGGTGCTGGCGTTCTGGGTGGTCGGCGCGGCGCGACGGGCGTTGGATACGCGCACGTTTACCCGCATTTACGCGGACCTCGCGGTGCCGGTGATTCTCAACCAGCGCCTGCAAAACCACAGCACCTCCCGGGCGGCGGCACGGGTGGTGTTGGCGCGGGACTTTGTCGACTTCTTCGAAAAGCACGTGCCGATCATCGCGACGGCGCTGGTGTCGATCGTCGGTGCGGCAGTGATGTTGTTGGTGATTGAGCCGTGGATCGGCCTGGCGTGCCTGACCGCGCTGGTGCTGTGCACCACCCTGCTGCCACGCTTTGCCCGGCGCAATCAGGCGCTGCATGAGCGCCTGAATGACCGCCTGGAAAAGGAAATCGGCCTGGTGGAAAAGGTCGGCGCGCAGACCTTGCAGCGCCACTATCAGGTGCTGTCACGCCTGCGCATCTGGCTGTCGGACCGCGAGGCCGCAGCGTTCCTGTTTATCGGCACGCTGGCGGCGCTGCTGTTTGTGGTCGCCATCAGCCAATTGGCGCTGTCGCCAGCGGTCAAGGCCGGCCACGTGTATGCGGTGATGACTTACCTGTGGACCTTTGTCAGCAGCCTGGATGAAGCGCCAGGGATGGTCGATCAACTGGCGCGGCTCAAGGACATTGGCAAGCGTGTGGACCCTGGATTGGGCGACCGATCCGACGTTTGAGGCGTCGGGTCGGCTGTCATCGCGGGCAAGCCCCGCTCCCACAGTGGACCGCGTACTCCAGAACAACACGGTCAACTGTGGGAGCGGGGCTTGCCCGCGATGGGGCCCGAACAGTCAATCAACGAAACCGGTCAACCTCATGCCGCAAGCCAGCCGCCAGGGTCTCCAGTTCCTTGGCGGTGATCGCCAGGTTCGACACCACTTCACGCTGCTCGCTGTTGGCCAGGGCAATGCTTTGCAAGTTGCTGCTCAACAGGGTCGCCGTGCTGCTCTGCTCCTGGGTCGCGGTGGTAATCGCCGCAAACTGCTGACCGGCCGAGCGGCTTTGCTCGTCGATCCGCGCCAGGGCCGATGCCACGTCAGCATTGCGCGCCAGGCCTTCCTGCATGAGCACGTTGCCTTGCTCCATGGTGCTGATGGCGTTGCCGGTTTCCTGCTGGATGCTCTGAATCATCCCGGAAATCTCGTCCGTGGCCTGACGCGTGCGCGACGCAAGGTTACGCACTTCATCAGCGACCACCGCAAACCCGCGCCCCTGCTCACCGGCCCGCGCCGCTTCGATGGCTGCGTTGAGCGCCAGCAGGTTGGTCTGTTCGGCAATCGCGGTGATCACCCCGACAATCCCGCCGATTTCCTGGGAGCGCTGGCCAAGGGTGTTGATCACTGTGGCCGTGCTGTTCAGCGCGGTGGCGATGTGTTCCAGGGAAGATGACGCCTCTTGCATCGAGGTGCGGCCGATCTTGGTCTGCTGGGCGTTGTCCTGGGCCAGGCGCTCGGTGTTGCCCATGTTGTCGGCGATGTTCAGCGAGGTGGCGCTGAACTCTTCCACCGCGCCGGCCATGCTGGTGATTTCTCCGGACTGTTGCTCCATGCCTTCGTAGGCACCGCCAGACAACCCCGACAGCGCTTGCGCGCGGCTGTTCACGTCTTCAGCCGCCTTGCGGATGTGCGACACCATGGTCGACAGCGCTTCGCCCATCTGGTTGAAACTGCGGGCCAACTGGCCAATCTCGTCATGGCTGGAAACGTTCAGCCGCGCACTCAAATCGCCCGCGCCCAGGGCTTCGGCCTGACGCACCAGGTCGCCCAATGGCTGCAACTTGCTGCGCAGCAACCAGACCGCCGCGCCTACCGCCAGCAACATCGCCAGCACGCTGCCGATCACCAGGCGAATACCCACCGACCAGGTCACCGCACGAATTTCGGCTTTCGGCATGCTCGCCACCACCGACCACGGGCCGCCTTCAAACGGCACTGCGACGCTGTAGAAGTCTTCGTTCTTGTCGTTCCAGAAGCGGCCCTTGCCAGGTTTGGCGGCCAAATCGAGCATCACCGGAATCGCCTGATCCAACGCCTGCACGCCCGCCGGCGGCACCAGCCAGTGCTTCTGTTCATCCAGCAACGCCAGGGAACCGGTCTGGCCGATGCGGAAGCGTTTGAGGTTCTCGAACTGGGCGTTCTGCGCATCGGTGTAATCGAAGCCAACGAACAGCACCGCAATCACTTTGCCGCTGGCGTCCCGCACCGGGCTGTATTGGGTCATGTAGGAGCGATCGAACAACACCGCACGGCCCACGTAACCCTGCCCGCCGAGCAAACGTTGATAGGCCGGGTGCTGGTGATCCAGCGCCGTGCCGATGGCGCGGCTGCCGTCCTGTTTGGTCAGGGAGGTGCTGACGCGGATAAAGTCCTCGCCACTGCGTACGAACAAGGTCGCCACGCCGCCGGACATCTGCTTGAACTCGTCGACTTCAGAGAAGTTGTTGTTCAGCACTTCCTCGCCCAGGTACAGGCCCGGGGTCTGCACACCCGCCACCGTCACCGGTTGCCCTGGACGCACACTCAGGCCCGCGCTGAAGCGCTTTTCAAACAGCCCGCTCAAGCGCTGGGTACTTTCGCGCAAGGTGCTGTGGAACGTATTGAGTTGGTCAGCCAGCAACCGGGCCTCGCTGGCCAGGTGTTCCTCGCGGGTGTCGAGGTTGGCGGAGTCCAGCGAACGCAAGGCGAACACCGTGCTGCCGCTGATGACGACAGCCAGTATCACAGCGAGTGCAAGACCCAGTTGGGAGGCGATCCGGGCGCGAGGTTGAGACATGAAGGCTCCTGGCCGAGGCCAGGATCATCCTGATCTCTTAGCGCTGCTCGGCAAAATTCTAATAGGGGAAACGTTGTAGAACGGTGGTTCCAACAACCCTACTTCGGCGGGCAAGCTCAATACTTGAGCAATTCGCAGGGGTATCACGCAAACGATTGCTCCCAGGCGCACAATCAGCTCAATCGAGGCGCTCCACCCGGGGCAATTCCATCGCCTGGACCTCGCCCTGCAGAAAGTCCGCCAACCGTCGCAAACGCTCGCCACCGGGCCGGGTTTTCGGCCACACCAAATAGTAATTTTCCCCGCTGGCCACGGCGGTGGGCCACGGCAAACTCAAGCGGCCCTGGGCGACGTCTTCGGCCACCATCAGCAAGTCACCCATGGACACGCCATAACCCCGGGCGGCGGCGATCATGCCCAACTCCAGGGTGTCGAACACTTGCCCGCCCTTGAGCGACACCTGGGATGACAGCCCCATGCGCTCCAGCCAGTAGCGCCAGTCGCGCCGGTCGGGCGTCGGGTGCAGCAATTCGGCAGTGGCCAGCCGCGTGACATCCCAGGGCCCGTCGCTCAACAGATTCGGCGCACCCACCGGAATCAGCAGTTCAGGAAACAGGTAGCTGGCCTCCCAGTCCGGCGGGAAATGGCCATTGCTCAGCAACACGGCGCAATCAAACGGCTCCTGGTTGAAGTCCACCTCATCGACGCTCATCCAGGCGCTGGTCAGTTGCACTTCATTGCCCGGCTGCAAGTGCCGGAAGCGACTGAGGCGCGCCAGCAGCCAGCGCATGGTCAGGGTGGACGGTGCCTTCATGCGCAGGATGTCGTCCTCCGCGTTCAACGTATGGCAGGCGCGTTCCAGGGCCGCAAAGCCTTCGCGCACGCCCGGCAGCAGCAGGCGCGCGGCCTCGGTGAGTTGCAAGGTACGGCCGCTGCGCTGGAACAGGCGGCAGGCGAAATGTTCCTCCAGCGTACGAATGTGCCGGCTCACCGCACTTTGGGTGATCGACAACTCCTCCGCCGCCCGGGTGAACGAGTTGTAACGGGACGCCGCTTCAAAGGCGCGTAACGCGTAAAGAGGAGGGAGACGACGAGACATGGGGAAAGCTCCGACGGCGCAATATCGAAACCCTACCAGAATCATTCAGGCATGAGTTTTAATCATGCGAACCATCGGATTTATCCCTTTGTGCAATGCGCTGAGAGCGCCGAGAATCAACCCTTCCACTCTTACCTGACTTTTTGAGCGTGATGATCATGCAGCATCCGGCGCGTACCGAACTCTGGGCCATTCTGCGGCTGTCAGGGCCGTTGATTGCCTCACAGTTGGCCCACATGCTGATGGTGCTGACCGACACCCTGATGATGGCCCGCCTGAGCCCCGAGGCCCTGGCCGGCGGCGGCCTGGGCGCGGCGAGCTACTCGTTCGTGTCGATTTTCTGCATCGGCGTGATCGCGGCCGTGGGCACGCTGGTCGCCATCCGCCAGGGCGCGGGCGACATCGAAGGCGCCACCCGGCTGACCCAGGCCGGGCTATGGCTGGCCTGGTTGATGGCGCTGGTGGCCGGCTTGCTGCTGTGGAACCTCAAGCCAGTGCTGCTGATGTTCGGCCAGACCGAAACCAACGTCGCGTCCGCCGGCCAGTTCCTGACCATCCTGCCATTCGCCCTGCCCGGCTACCTGACGTTCATGGCGTTGCGCGGCTTCACCAGCGCCATCGGCAAGGCCACGCCGGTGATGGTCATCAGCCTGGGCGGCACGGTGATCAACTACCTGCTCAACCATGCCTTGATCGAAGGCATGTTCGGCCTGCCGAAACTCGGGCTGGTGGGCATTGGCCTGGTCACGGCCATCGTTGCCAACTGCATGGCCCTGGCGCTGGTCTGGTACATCAAATACAACCGCGCCTACGACGCTTATCCGCTGCGCAAGGGCCTGCTGCGGCCCAACCTGCATTACCTGCGGGAACTGTGGCGCCTGGGCCTGCCGATTGGCGGCACCTACGCGGTGGAAGTCGGGCTGTTTGCCTTCGCGGCGCTGTGCATGGGCACCATGGGCAGCACGCAATTGGCTGCGCACCAGATTGCCCTGCAGATTGTGTCGGTGGCGTTCATGGTGCCGGCAGGCATGTCCTACGCAATCACCATGCGCATCGGCCAGCATTACGGTGCCGGGCAGTTGCTGGAAGCGCGGCTCGCCGGGCGGGTCGGTATCGGCTTTGGCGCGCTGGTGATGCTGGGCTTTGCAGCAGTGCTGTGGCTGTTCTCGCAACAACTGATCAGCCTGTTCCTCGACCAGAACGACCCGGCCTTTCGCGATGTGATCAACCTCGCCGTCAGCCTGCTGGCCGTGGCCGCGTGGTTTGAACTGTTCGACGGTGTGCAGACCATCGCCATGGGCTGCATTCGCGGGCTCAAGGATGCCAAGACCACGTTCCTCGTCGGGCTGGGTTGCTACTGGCTGATCGGCGCACCGGCCGCGTGGCTGATGGCGTTTAACCTCGGCTGGGGGCCGACGGGCGTGTGGTGGGGCCTGGCCTTGGGCCTGGCGTGCGCGGCTGTGAGCCTGACCTGGGCGTTTGAACGGAAGATGAAGCGGATGATTCGCCAGGAGCCTGAAACCCACCGCGGGTTTCAAGCCGCACAGCCTGAGTAACGACTGTACTCGGTCAACTGTGGGAGCAAGCCCGCTCCCACATTTTTGATCGGGTTCACAGCATTAGATCACGCCGCCCACCAACTCCTGGCTGTCACCAAACGTCAGGTAGTCCACCAGTTCCGCCAACGGTAGCGGCTTGCTGATCAGGTAACCCTGGGCCTGGTCGCAGCCGAACAACCGCAGCAACGCCAGTTGTTCTGCCGTTTCCACGCCCTCGGCCACCACTTCCAGATTCAGGTTGTGGGCCAGGTTGATCATGGCGTGGACCAGCTTGCGGTTCTCTTCGCGCTCTTCCATGCCGCCGACAAAGCTCTTGTCGATCTTGAGCAAGGCAATCGGCAGGCTGTTGAGGTGCACGAACGACGAAAAACCAGTGCCAAAGTCATCCAGGGAAAAGCGCACGCCCAGCCGGCCGAGGGCGTCCATGGTCTGCTTGACCAGGTCACTGCGGCGCATCACGGCGGTTTCCGTCAGCTCAAACTCCAGCCACTGGGCCTCCACGCCACGCTCGGCAATCAGCCGGCTGAGGGTGCTGAGCAATTGGCTGTCCTGGAACTGGCGGAACGACAGGTTGACCGCCATGTGCAACGGCGCAATCCCGCGTTCGCGCAGGTCTTGCATGTCGCGCAGGGCCCGGGAGATCACCCAGTAACCCAGCGGCACGATCAGGCCGCTTTGCTCGGCCAGCGGCACGAACTCGCTCGGCGGCAGCAGGCCGCGCTCACCGTGGCGCCAGCGCACCAGCGCTTCGAGGCCGACGATATGCCCGTCGTCGAGGTCCAGGCGGGGTTGGTAATGCAGTTCCAGCTCGTCACGGCGCAACGCCCGGCGCAGTTCGCTTTCGAGGTCGGCGAGGCTGCGGGCGTTGCGGTTGATGCGTTCGTTGAAGATATGAAAGGTGCAGCCCTGGGTGCTCTTGGCTTGCTGCATGGCGATGTGGGCGTGCCACATCAGCGGGTCGGCGCCAGCCTTGGCGCGGGCATGGGCCACACCGAGGCTGCAGCCGATCAGCAGGCTTTCGCCATCCACCCAATACGGCTCGGCCATGGCTTCGATGATGCGCTCGGCCATCCATTCGGCGCGCTGGGGCGCACGGCGGGTGTCGATCAGCAGGGCGAATTCATCGCTGCCCAGGCGCGCCAGTTGATCGCCGGCCTCCAGCTGGCTCTTGAGCCGCGAGACCACTTGCAGGATCAGCCGGTCGCCGGCCTGATGGCCGAGGGCGTCGTTGGCGTGGCGAAAGTTGTCGAGGTCGAGGTGACCGAGGGCGACGCCACGGCCTTCATTTTCCGCCAGGCGGGCGGTCAGCAGGGTCTGGAAACCCTGGCGGTTGGCGATGCCGGTCAGCGGGTCCTGCTCGGCCAGGCGTTGCAGGGTATTTTCCAGCACACCGCGCTCGCGCACATGCCGCAGGCAACGGCGCAATGTATCGACATCCAATGCATTCAGGATCAGCCAGTCGCTGACGCCGAGGGGCGAAACCAGAGGTTCCTCTTCCAACAACAGTACCGTTGGCAAGCTGCAACGACCGGGGCCGGGCTGAAGGTTGGCCGTGGTCAGTAACACTGCACTGTGATCGTCGTCGAACAGATTGCTCACAGACTCCCAGTTTGGTGCGCTGATCAGCACAGCCCCATCGCCCATCGGCGCCAGGCACTCGCGCAATAACGCTGCCCACGCTGGCTCATCGGCCAGTAGCAGCAAACGCAAGGGTTCGACAGGCGTAGACAAGCTAGCTCCCTAGACTCTGCAAAATTTCGTTGGCGGCGGGCATTATGACGTGCGCCCCGATAATGACCAATGATATGGGTTATCAAATGCGCACTGTGCAGCTCTAGACCGAACAATAGTCCTAAATACCCTGCACATCCTGCGGCAAAGTAACAAAACCGGCAAATTTAGATCGAGTGGTACGTCACACTGTCGTTCAGAGGCAGCAGAATCTTGCCAGCCTGTTAAAATGCCCGCCCTTTTGATCAATGACCTCCTGAATTTCGTATGTCCCGACTCAATCCCCGGCAGCAAGAAGCCGTGAACTACGTCGGCGGCCCTCTATTGGTGCTCGCCGGTGCCGGTTCCGGCAAGACCAGCGTGATCACCCGCAAGATCGCGCACCTGATCCAGAGCTGTGGCATCCGTGCCCAGTACATCGTCGCCATGACCTTTACCAACAAGGCGGCGCGGGAAATGAAAGAGCGTGTCGGCACCCTGCTCAAGGGTGGCGAAGGCCGTGGCCTCACCGTGTGTACCTTCCACAACCTGGGGCTGAACATCATCCGCAAGGAGCATGTGCGGTTGGGCTACAAGCCGGGCTTCTCGATCTTTGACGAAACTGACGTCAAGGCGCTGATGACCGACATCATGCAGAAGGAATACGCGGGCGACGACGGCGTCGACGAGATCAAGAACATGATCGGCTCGTGGAAAAACGACCTGATCCTGCCCGCCGAAGCCCTGGAAGCCGCGCGCAACCCCAAGGAACAGACTGCCGCCATCGTCTACACCCACTACCAGCGCACGCTCAAGGCGTTCAACGCGGTGGACTTCGACGACCTGATCCTGCTGCCGGTGAAGCTGTTCCAGGAACACGCCGACATCCTCGAAAAGTGGCAGAACAAGGTCCGCTACCTGCTGGTGGACGAATACCAGGACACCAACGCCAGCCAATACCTGCTGGTGAAGCTGCTGATCGGCAAGCGCAACCAGTTCACCGTGGTCGGCGACGATGACCAGTCGATCTACGCCTGGCGCGGCGCCCGCCCGGAAAACCTGATGCTGCTCAAGGACGATTATCCGTCCCTGAAAGTGGTGATGCTGGAGCAGAACTACCGCTCCACCAGCCGCATCCTGCGGTGTGCCAACGTGCTGATCTCCAACAACCCCCACGAGTTTGAAAAACAACTGTGGAGCGAGATGGGCCACGGCGACGAGATCCGCGTGATTCGCTGCCGCAACGAAGACGCCGAAGCCGAGCGCGTGGCCGTCGAACTGCTCACGCTGCACCTGCGCACCGACCGGCCCTACAGCGACTTTGCGATCCTGTACCGCGGCAACTACCAGGCCAAGCTGATCGAGCTGAAGCTGCAGCACCACCAGATTCCCTATCGTCTGTCGGGCGGCAACAGCTTCTTCGGACGCCAGGAAGTGAAAGACCTGATGGCCTACTTCCGGCTGATCGTGAACCCGGACGACGACAACGCCTTCCTGCGGGTGATCAACGTCCCACGCCGGGAAATCGGTTCGACCACCCTGGAAAAGCTCGGCAACTACGCCACCGAACGCAAGATCTCGATGTACGCCGCCACCGACGAAATCGGCCTGGGCGAGCACCTGGACACCCGCTTCACCGATCGCCTGGCGCGATTCAAGCGCTTCATGGACAAGGTGCGCGAGCAGTGCGCCGGCGAAGACCCGATCAGCGCCCTGCGCAGCATGGTCATGGACATCGACTACGAGAACTGGCTGCGCACCAACAGCTCCAGCGACAAGGCCGCCGATTACCGCATGGGCAACGTGTGGTTCCTGATCGAGGCGTTGAAAAACACCCTGGAGAAGGACGAAGAAGGCGAGATGACCGTCGAAGACGCCATCGGCAAGCTGGTCCTGCGGGACATGCTTGAACGCCAGCAGGAAGAAGAAGACGGTGCCGAGGGCGTGCAGATGATGACCTTGCACGCGTCCAAGGGCCTGGAATTCCCCTACGTGTTCATCATGGGCATGGAAGAGGAAATCCTCCCGCACCGCTCCAGCATCGAAGCCGACACCATCGAGGAAGAACGGCGCCTGGCCTACGTGGGCATTACCCGCGCGCGTCAGACACTGGCCTTTACCTTTGCCGCCAAGCGCAAGCAGTACGGCGAGATCATCGATTGTGCCCCGAGCCGGTTCCTCGACGAACTGCCGCCGGACGACCTGGCGTGGGAAGGCAACGACGACACACCGACCGAAGTCAAAGCCGTTCGCGGCAACACCGCCCTGGCGGATATACGCGCGATGTTAAAGCGCTAGAATCGACTACTTTTTAATCTACTTTCGGCGCGTGTTGCGCCAACAGAGGAAGCTTTCGTGGAAGCACTGCACAAGAAAATTCGCGAAGAAGGCATCGTGCTTTCCGATCAGGTACTCAAGGTCGACGCCTTTCTGAACCACCAGATCGACCCGGCGCTGATGAAACTGATCGGTGACGAATTCGCTGCGTTGTTCAAGGATTCGGGGATCACCAAGATCGTCACCATCGAAGCCTCGGGCATTGCGCCGGCGATCATGACCGGCCTGAACCTGGGCGTGCCGGTGATTTTCGCGCGCAAGCAGCAGTCCCTGACCCTGACCGAAAACCTGCTGTCGGCGACGGTGTATTCCTTCACCAAGAAAACCGAAAGCACCGTGGCCATTTCCCCGCGCCACCTGACCAGCAGCGACCGCGTGCTGATCATCGATGACTTCCTGGCCAATGGTAAGGCGTCCCAGGCGCTGATCTCGATCATCAAACAGGCCGGCGCGACCGTTGCCGGCTTGGGGATCGTGATCGAGAAGTCGTTCCAGGGCGGCCGTGCGGAGCTGGATGCGCAGGGTTACCGGGTTGAGTCGCTGGCGCGGGTGCAGTCGTTGGCGGGTGGCGTGGTGACCTTCATCGAGTAACCCGCACTCGCCGACTTTTTGTGGTGAGCGAGCTTGCCTCGCGCGGGGCAAGCCCGCTCACCACAAAGGCCGATGCCGACCCGTTAGTGGGCGGTTTCTTGAAGCCCTGCAAGTAACAATCGCTGATACAAGTCTTCCTTCAACCCCTCCGGCTTATCCAGCCGCATCCGCACCAGGTGCTCGGGAAACGCCTCCGGTTCCGGTGCATCCAGCGCCGCTTTGCCCAGCTCCAGAATCTCCGTCAGCTTGAATTTGCTCTTGAGCCAGTTCAACGCCCGCAACAAATCCCGCTCTTCCTCGGTGAAATCACTCCCCAGCGGATACTCCGGGAACAACCGCGGATGCCGCGCCTGAATCCCCTGCAAACGCTCCGGCGTGTTATCGGCAAAACGCGGATCCAGCTGGAAATCCTTCGGCAACTTCCCGGCCTTTTGCGCCTGTTCGATCAAGTCGTCCTGGAAGCGCGAGTCGGTGATGTTCAGCAGCCTTTCAATCACCTTGGCATCGGTCTGCCCGCGCAAATCCGCGATGCCGTACTCGGTGATGACGATGTCTCGCAGGTGCCGGGGAATGGTGCAGTGACCGTACTCCCAGACGATATTGGAGCTGACGTCACCACCCGATTCGCGCCAGCTGCGCAGGATCAGGATCGAGCGCGCGCCTTCCAGCGCATGACCCTGGGCAACGAAGTTGTATTGCCCGCCAACACCGCTGAGCACCCGACCGTCTTCCAACTGGTCGGCCACGCCCGCGCCCATCAGGGTCACGGTAAACGCGCTGTTGATAAAACGCGCATCCACACGCTGCAAACGCTTGAGCTCTTCTTGCCCGTACAGCTCGTTGATGTAGCTGATGCGGGTCATGTTGAATTCCAGGCGCTTGCTCTGTGGCAAATCACGCAGGCGCTCGTAGAAACTGCGCGGCCCGAGGAAGAACCCACCATGCACCGAGATCCCGTCGGTCTGCGCCGCTTCGTCCAGGGTGCCGGCGTTGGCTCGCTGCTGGGTCGCGACATCCGGGTACACCTTGCGCCGCACAATCCCGGCATCGGCCAGCACCAGCAGGCCGTTGACGAACATTTCACTGCAACCGTACAGGCCACGGGCAAAGGGCGCGACGCCGCCTTCATGGCTGATCAGCGGCGCCCATTGGTACACATCCAGGTCGGTCAGCAACAGGCGATACGCCTCGTTGTCCGCCTGGCGCGCCAGCAAGGCGGCGGTCAGTGCGTCGCCCATGGAGCCGATGCCGATCTGCAGGGTGCCGCCGTCGCGTACCAGGGTGCTGGCGTGCAAACCGATAAAGTGGTCCTGGAAGCCCACCGGCATATTCGGGGTGGAGAACAGCGTGGTGCTGTCCTTCTCGTCGATCAGGAAGTCGAATGCGTCCATGCCCAATTCGGCGTCGCCGGGCATGTAGGGCAAATCACTGTGGACCTGGCCCACCACCAAAATGGTCTCACCGGCCTCGCGGCGCTTGGCGATCATCGGCAACAGGTCGAGGGTGATGTCGGGGTTGCAGCTGAGGCTCAGGCGGTCCGGGTGTTCGGCGCTGCTGGCCACCAGTTGCGCCACAAGGTTCAGGCCGGCGGCGTTGATATCACGGGCGGCGTGGCTGTAGTTGCTGCTGACGTAATCCTGCTGGGCCGAAAGGCTGTGGAGCAAACTGCCGGGCTGCATGAAAAACTGCTGCACGTGAATGTTGGATGGCAGGTTGTCCTTGCGCAAGGCGGCGAGGAACTCCAGCTCGGGATAATCACCAAAAACCCGCTCGATAAAGGGTTCCAGAAAGCGCTTCTGCAAACCATCGCCCAAGGTCGGGCGACCCAAAGCCAGCGCGGTATAGATGGTCAGCGCCCGGTCCGGCAGCTTGGCGATGCGCCGGTACAGCGCATTGACGAACAGGTTGGGTTTGCCCAGGCCCAGGGGCATGCCCATATGAATATGCGCCGGCAACCGTGCCAGTACGTCGTCGACCGCTTGCTCGATTGAACACAACTGCACCATCCGACTTCTCCCGAACATTCCATGAATTGGGGTTGGACCGAGCTTGCCGGGTCTTTGCTGCAAAGAACAGCCTCAAAAGGTAAATCGCGGGCACAAAAAAGCCGCTGGTCAGCGGCTTTTTTGACGAAGATCGGTTTATTTAAGCCCCGACATCTTCTCGATCGCACCTTTAAGCTCGGCATCCGAGCAATCGGCGCAGGTGCCTTTGGGCGGCATGGCGTTCAGGCCGGTGATGGCCTTGGCCAGCAGGCCGTCGAGGCCGCCCTGGTGATCCGCGCGGTCTTTCCAGGCGGCGGTGTCACCGATTTTCGGTGCGCCCAACAGGCCGGTACCGTGGCAAGCGTTGCAGTGTTTGGCGATCACGTCATCCGGCGATTTCGCGCCACCGCCGCCGCCCGCAGCCACGGCGACTTCCATCCCCTTGCACTCTTGCCCCTGGACACACACCTGGCCGACCGGCTCCAGGCGCTTGGCAATCTCATCATTGGTCGCAGCTTGAGCGCTGACAGCCCATAGGGCCAGTACGGTTGCTGGTGCAGCCAGCATTTTCATAATTAGGTTCACGCGTTCACCCTCAATGGTGGCTATTCACGCCTGCGGCCACGGTTTCGCAGGCGGCGAAAGTATAACGGTTAGCCCGCCCCGCCGAAACAACCCTATTAACCAAGGGGAGATTCAGCAGGGCGGAATACTGCTACGGGCGTCTCTGCGACATAGGCAGGACGCCTCTTTTCTTAAAAGTTCGCGGGTGTGGCTGCGCTGATTAGTCGCGCCGGCACTTCGAACGGATTGCGAAAACGGTGCGGCTTGGTGCTTTCAAAGTAGTAGCTATCGCCGGCTTCGAGCACAAAAGTTTCAAGGCCCACTACCAGTTCCAGGCGGCCTTCCACCAGGATCCCGGTTTCCTCGCCCTCATGGGTGAGCATCTCTTCGCCGGTATCAGCACCTGGCGGGTAGATCTCGTTGAGGAACGCAATCGCCCGGCTCGGGTGCGCGCGGCCCACCAGTTTCATGGTGACGGCGCCGTCGGAGATGTCGATCAGCTCATTGGCTTTATAGACGATCTGGGTCGGTTTTTCCTGGAGGATCTCCTCGGAAAAAAACTCCACCATCGACATGGGGATGCCGCCCAGCACCTTGCGCAAGGAGCTGATGGAGGGGCTGACACTGTTTTTTTCGATCATCGAAATGGTGCTGTTGGTGACGCCCGCGCGCTTGGCAAGCTCACGCTGGGAAAGACCTTTCAGTTTACGGATGGATTGCAGTCGTTCGCCGACGTCCAATGCAGGAGCCTCCTAGGATTCAGGCGTTGTTGTAATTGAGCGTTATCATGGCGACAGCGTTCAGTATTTACAACACTTTGGCCTAAATCCCGGGATCTGCCATTCGTGGGTGCCGCTCAAGCGCCGGAATAGAGCCGTGGCACCCGGCGCAGGTTGCAAAAGATCTGGTAGGGAATGGTGTCGGCAGCGGTGGCGACGTCACTGGCGAGGATGTTTTTGCCCCACAATTCGACCGTGGAGCCGAGCCCGGCCTGTGGCACGTCCGTCAAGTCGATACACAGCATGTCCATCGACACCCGGCCCAGCAACTGGCTGCGCTGACCGGCCACCAGCACTGGCGTGCCGGTGGGTGCGTGACGCGGGTAACCGTCGGCATAACCCATGGCCACCACGCCGACGCGCATCGGTTTCGGGGTGATGAATTTCGCGCCGTAACCCACCGGCTCGCCGGCCGGCAGTTCACGTACGCAGATGACTTTCGATTCGAGGGTCATCACCGGCTGCAAACGCGCGGCGATGGCCTGGTCTTCGCCAAACGGCGTGGCGCCGTACAGCATGATGCCCGGGCGCACCCAGTCGCTGGACACATTCGGCCAGCCCAGCACCGACGGCGAATTGCGCAGGCTGACCTGGGCCGACAAGCCCTGGCGCGCTGCTTCAAACACCGCCACTTGCTCTTCGCTGCTGGTGCTGTCCAGCTCATCGGCACGGGCGAAGTGGCTCATCAGCACGATCTTCGCGACCTTGCCGCAGGCCAGCAGGCGCTGGTAGGCGTCGTGATAATCCTTGGGGTGCAAGCCAACACGGTGCATGCCCGAGTCGAGCTTGAGCCAGACGGTCAGCGGTTTGCTGAGCTGCGCCTGTTCAATCGCGTCCAGCTGCCACAGCGAATGCACCACGCACCACAAATCATGCTCGATGATCAGCGGCAGTTCGTCGGCCTCGAAAAACCCTTCGAGCAACAGCACCGGCCCGCGAATCCCGGCGGCCCGCAGTTCCAGCGCTTCTTCGATGCACGCCACCGCAAACCCGTCCGCCTCGGCTTCCAGCGCCTGGGCTACGCGCACGGCACCGTGGCCGTAGGCATCCGCCTTGATCACGGCAAGGGCTTTCGCTCCAGCCGTGACTTCACGGGCCAGTTGGTAGTTATGGCGCAGGGCTTGAAGGTCGATCAGGGCACGGGCAGGACGCATGGCGGCAGGCTTCTAGGCGGCAGTGAGAAGAAAAAACCGGCACCCGCTGACAACGCAGGCGCCGGGAGAGGAGTTTGGCTTAAGGCAGAGCGGCCACAACCGACAGCTCAACCAGGATTTCCGGTTCGCAGAGCTTCGCTTCAACCGTGGCACGGGCCGGTGCGACACCTTTTGGCAGCCACTTGTCCCATACCGCGTTCATCCCGGCGAAGTCCGCGTCGATGTCTTTCAGGTAAATGGTCACCGACAGCAGCTTGGTCTTGTCGGTGCCGGCCAGGTCCAGCAAACGCTCGATATTGACGAGGGTTTCACGGGTCTGCTGTTCAATCCCAGCGCTCATGTCGTCGCCGACTTGCCCTGCCAGATACACGGTACCGCTGTGAACAACGATCTGGCTCATGCGCTCATTGGTGAGCTGGCGCTGGATTGACATGTTTTGCGGACTCCTGGTGGTTGCCGTAACGGGAAATATCGAGGCCTTCGGCACTGATCTGCGGGGTTTTCTTCGCCATCAGGTCCGCCAGCAAACGACCAGAGCCACAGGCCATGGTCCAGCCGAGGGTGCCGTGGCCGGTGTTCAGGAACAGGTTTTTGAACGGGGTAGCACCGACAATCGGTGTGCCGTCCGGGGTGGTCGGACGCAGGCCGGTCCAGAAACTGGCCTGGCTCAAATCACCGCCCTGAGGATAAAGGTCGTTGACGATCATCTCCAGGGTTTCCCGCCGACGCGGGTTCAGCGACAGGTCAAAACCGGCTATTTCAGCCATGCCACCGACGCGAATGCGGTTGTCGAAACGGGTGATCGCGACCTTGTAGGTCTCGTCGAGAATGGTCGAGGTCGGGGCCATCGCCGGGTTGGTGATCGGCACGGTCATCGAGTAGCCCTTGAGCGGGTACACCGGCGCCTTGATCCCCAGCGGCTTGAGCAGTTTCGGCGAGTAGCTGCCGAGGGCCAGCACGTAGCGGTCGGCGGTTTCCAGCTTGCCGTCGATCCACACGCCGTTAACCCGGTCACCGGCGTAGTCCAGGCGCTGGATATCTTGCTCAAAGCGGAATTCGACACCCAGTTGCCTGCACATGTCGGCAAGGCGGGTGGTAAACATCTGACAGTCGCCGGTCTGGTCATTCGGCAGACGCAGGGCACCGGCGAGGATATCGGTAACGCTGGCCAGGGCCGGCTCGACGCGGGCAATGCCGGCGCGATCCAGCAGCTCGTAAGGCACGCCAGACTCTTTCAATACCGCGATGTCCTTGGCAGCACCATCCAACTGGGCCTGGGTGCGGAACAGTTGCGTAGTCCCAAGGGTGCGGCCTTCGTAGGCAATACCGGTCTCGGCGCGCAGTTCGTCGATGCAGTCGCGGCTGTACTCGGACAGGCGCACCATGCGCTCCTTGTTCACCGCATACCGGCTGGCGGTGCAGTTGCGTAGCATCTGCGCCATCCACAGGTATTGGTCGATGTCGGCGGTGGCCTTGATCGCCAGAGGCGCATGGCGCTCCAGCAGCCACTTGATAGCCTTGAGCGGCACACCCGGTGCGGCCCATGGCGAGGCGTAGCCCGGCGAGATCTGCCCGGCGTTGGCAAAACTGGTCTCCATGGCCACAGCCGGTTGACGGTCGACCACGACCACTTCAAAACCAGCTCGTGCCAAATAGTAGGCACTGGCCACGCCAATGACACCGCTACCCAAGACCAGAACGCGCATTTTTATTCCCTCATCACGGCTTGACCGCTGACGTTTGTTGTTCAGCACAAAGATGTGGGCAGTATAAAAAGCAATCGCCAGTGCATTTCACTATATAACTGCCTATATTTGGCGACAATTCTCGGCAAAAACCCTTTTCACGGAGGAGCATCCCCTATGCGGACCAACACTCAGACCAAGCGGGAACTGGACAAGATCGACCGCAACATCCTGCGCATCCTGCAGGCAGACGGACGAATTTCGTTTACTGAGCTGGGGGAAAAGGTTGGCCTGTCGACCACGCCGTGCACCGAAAGGGTCCGGCGCCTGGAGCGCGAAGGGATCATCATGGGCTACAACGCCCGGCTCAATCCGCAGCATTTGAAGGGCAGTTTGCTGGTGTTTGTCGAGATCAGCCTCGACTACAAGTCCGGCGACACCTTTGAAGAATTCCGACGCGCTGTGCTGAAACTGCCCCACGTGCTGGAGTGCCACTTGGTCTCCGGGGATTTCGACTACCTGGTGAAGGCACGCATCTCGGAGATGGCGTCGTACCGAAAGTTACTCGGCGATATCCTGCTCAAGCTGCCCCACGTACGGGAGTCCAAGAGCTACATCGTGATGGAAGAGGTGAAGGAGAGTTTGAACCTGCCCATCCCGGACTAAGCGCTAGACCAACACCTGCCGCGTGCTCGCCATGTACTCGTGAATCTGCTTTTCCACCCGCGGATGGATCAACTCCACCGGGCGGCGGCCGTTGGGGCATGGCAAGGTCGGCGTGGTGCCGAACAGGCGGCAAATCAGCGGGCGCTCGTCGTACACCGTGCAGCCGTTGGGGCCCAGGTGCACGCAATTGAGTTCGTCCATCGCCGCTTCCTGCTCGGCAGCGGTCTTGCGCGGCAGGCGCGACATTTCCTCGGTGGAGGTGGTCACCGGCCCACAGCAGTCATGGCAACCCGGGACGCACTCGAACGAGGGAATCTGCCGGCGCAGCGCGTTGACTTTCTGGCTGTTGCAACTCATCGACACAGGGACCAAACGGCGAATAGACGTGGATTTTGCCCTAAAAGCCCCCGGTGAGACAGCTTCGCCCGACCGCTGTATCCTGCGTCAAATTTTCCAAACAGGGAGGCCCCCCATGACCGCCAGCGCCCGGCACGCCAATTCCTACTACGCCGCCAGCAGTTTCCCGCAGCCCGATTATCCGGTGCTGACAGGTGAAGTCGTGGCCGATGTGTGCGTGGTCGGCGGCGGCTTTTCGGGGCTGAATACCGCCCTGGAACTGGCCGAGCGTGGTTTCAGCGTGGTCCTGCTGGAGGCCCGCAAAATCGCCTGGGGCGCCAGCGGGCGCAACGGCGGGCAGTTGATTCGCGGCGTCGGTCATGGCCTGGATCAGTTCACCCACGTCATCGGCGCCGATGGCGTGCGCCAGATGAAACTGATGGGCCTGGAAGCCGTGGAAATCGTGCGCCAGCGGGTCGAACGTTCGCAGATCGCCTGCGACCTGACCTGGGGCTACTGCGACCTGGCCAACAAACCCCGCGACCTGGAACACCTGGCCGCCGACGCCGAAGAACTGCGAAGCCTCGGTTATCGCCACGAAGTGCGCCTGCTGCAAGCCAGCGAAATGCCCAGCGTGATCGGCTCCCACCGCTATGTGGGCGGCATGATCGACATGGGTTCCGGCCACCTGCACCCGCTGAACCTGGCCCTCGGCGAGGCGGCTGCCGCACAGCAGTTGGGCGTGCAATTGTTCGAGCATTCCGAAGCGGTGCGCATCGACTACGGCCCGGAGGTCAACGTGCACACCGCCCAAGGCAACGTGCGCGCCAAGACCCTGGTACTGGGCTGCAACGCCTATCTGAACGGCCTTAACCCGCATTTGAGTGGCAAGGTGCTGCCCGCCGGCAGCTACATCATCGCCACCGAGCCCTTGAGCGAAGCCCAGGCAGCCGAGCTGCTGCCGCAAAACATGGCAGTGTGTGACCAGCGGGTGACCGTGGACTACTTCCGGCTGTCAGCCGACCGACGCTTGTTGTTCGGGGGAGCCTGCCATTATTCCGGACGGGATCCGAAGGACATCGGCGCCTATATGCGTCCGAAAATGCTGCAGGTGTTCCCGCAACTGGCCGACGTGAACATCGATTACCAGTGGGGCGGCATGATCGGCATCGGCGCCAACCGCCTGCCGCAGATTGGCCGCCTGGCCGACCACCCCAATGTGTATTTCGCCCAGGCCTACGCGGGTCACGGTCTCAATGCCACTCACCTGGCAGGCAAACTGCTGGGCGAAGCCATCAGCGGCCAGCAAAGCGGGCGATTTGATCTGTTTGCCAAGGTGCCGCACATCACCTTCCCGGGCGGCAAGCACTTGCGCTCGCCGCTATTGGCGCTGGGAATGCTCTGGCACCGGTTAAAAGAACTGGTCTGAATCAACCGCGCCAGAAGGGTTTCAAGCCTTCCCGGCGCGCCTGCTCGGCGCTCAGGCCCACGTCACGCAGTTGCTCCGGGGTCAGCTCCAGCAAGGTCTTGCGCGTGTGCACACGGTGCCAGAACAACGCCCATGCACTGAGTGCCGGGGCCGTGGTACGCGTCGCCATGCGCCGCTCCTGCCCAGCTTCGAGTTCCTGACTGTGTAACGCCAACCGCACATCGCTCAGACCGCTCATTTTCCTGCCCCTCATTTACGTATTGCCATGAGTACACAGGATGAGCCGGCACGCGAAACCATGACAGATTCAACCGCCCGGTATTAAATCCATACAGATACTGCCTATCTGCCGCTGAATCCTGTATTTTCGGCTGATCTGTACTGGTAATCGGGAAGCCTCGCCATGACGCTATACGTCAACCTCGCCGAACTGTTGGGCACGCGCATCGAGCAGGGCTTCTACCGCCCGGGCGATCGATTGCCGTCAGTGCGGGCCTTGAGCGTGGAGCATGGGGTCAGCCTGAGCACCGTGCAGCAGGCCTATCGCGTGCTGGAAGACAACGGTCTGGCGATGCCCAAGCCAAAATCCGGCTACTTCGTGCCGGTGAGCCGCGACTTGCCGGCGCTGCCCGCCATAGGCCGCCCGGCCCAGCGCCCGGTGGAAATTTCCCAGTGGGACCAGGTACTGGAGCTGATCCGCGCGGTGCCACGCAAAGACACCATACAGTTGGGCCGGGGCATGCCGGATGTATTGTCGCCAACCATGAAACCCTTGCTGCGCAGCCTGGCGCGGATCAGTCGACGCCAGGACATGCCGGGGCTGTATTACGACACCATCCACGGCAACCTGGACCTGCGCGAACAGATTGCCCGCCAGATGCTCGACTCCGGCTGCCAACTGACGCCCCAGGACCTGGTGATCACCACCGGCTGCCACGAAGCGCTGTCCGCGAGCATCCACGCCATTTGTGAGCCGGGCGACATCGTTGCCGTCGACTCGCCAAGCTTTCACGGCGCCATGCAAACCCTGAAGGGCCTGGGCATGAAGGCCCTGGAAATCCCCACCGACCCACTCACCGGCATCAGCCTGGAAGCGCTGGAGCTGGCGCTGGAACAGTGGCCGATCAAGGTCATCCAGCTGACCCCCAACTGCAACAACCCGCTCGGCTACATCATGCCGGAATCGCGCAAACGCGCACTGCTGACCCTGGCACAGCGCTTCGACGTGGCAATCATCGAAGACGATGTGTATGGAGAATTGGCCTACAGCTACCCGCGTCCACGCACCATAAAATCCTTCGACGAAGATGGCCGCGTCGTACTGTGCAGCTCTTTCTCGAAAACCCTGGCGCCCGGCCTGCGGATCGGCTGGGTTGCACCCGGCCGTTACCTGGAACGTGTGCTGCACATGAAATACATCAGTACCGGCGCCACCGCGACCCAGCCACAGATCGCGATTGCCGAATTTCTGAAAAACGGTCATTTCGAACCGCATTTGCGCCGGATGCGTACCCAATACCAGCGCAATCGCGACTTGATGCTCGATTGGGTCAGCCGTTATTTCCCCGCAGGCACCCGCGCCAGCCGCCCACAGGGCAGCTTCATGCTGTGGGTGGAACTGCCGGAAGGCTTCGACACGTTGAAGCTCAACCGGCTGCTGGTGGATGAAGGTGTACAGATTGCTGTGGGAAGTATCTTTTCCGCCTCCGGCAAGTACAGGAACTGCCTGCGCATGAACTACGCTGCCAAACCAACGCCGCAGATTGAAGAGGCCGTGCGCAAGGTCGGCGCCACCGCCATCAAGTTGCTGGCCGAAGCAGCGGACTGACCTTTCCCGGGAAATAGCCGTCATATGCCGACAACCGCCCTGATTCGGAACCCATGTCATTGATGACCCAACGGCTATTACCGTTTTTCCTGCTGGGCATCCTGGCCCTGGGCGGCTGCGCCACCCTCGACTCGCCGCGTACGCCCAGCGAGGCGCTGCCGGCAAGTGAGTCGTCATTCGGCCGCTCGATCCAGGCCCAGGCCGCGCCCTACAAAGGCCGCTCCGGGTTCCGCCTGCTGCCCAACAGCAGCGAAGCCTTCATGGCCCGCGCCGAACTGATCCGCAACGCCCAGACCAGCCTCGACCTGCAGTACTACATCGTCCACGACGGCATCAGCACGCGGATGCTCGTGGATGAGCTGCTCAAGGCCGCCGACCGTGGCGTGCGCGTGCGCATCCTGCTGGACGACACCACCAGCGACGGCCTGGACCAGATCATAGCCACCCTCGCCGCCCACCCGCACATCCAGATCCGCCTGTTCAACCCGCTGCACCTGGGCCGCAGCACCGGCGTAACGCGGGCCATGGCACGGCTGTTCGACCTCTCGCTGCAACACCGGCGCATGCACAACAAGCTGTGGCTGGCAGACAACAGCGTGGCCATCGTTGGCGGGCGCAACCTGGGGGATGAGTATTTCGACGCCGAACCCAACCTCAACTTCACCGATATCGACATGCTCAGCGTGGGCCCGGTGGCCGAGCAACTGGGCCACAGTTTCGATCAGTACTGGAACAGTGCCCTGAGCAAACCCATCGGTGACTTCGTCAGCAGCGCCTCCAAAGGCGACCTGGCCAGCGCCCGCGTACGCCTGGAAGACTCCCTGGCCGAATCGCGCCAACAAAACCATGCCCTGTACAACCGCCTGCGCACCTACAAGACCCAGCCGCGCATGGACATCTGGCGCCGTGAGCTGATCTGGGCCTGGAACCAGGCGCTGTGGGATGCGCCGAGCAAAGTGCTGGCCAAGGCCGATCCGGATCCCCGGCTGCTGCTCACCACCCAGCTGGCACCGGAGCTGGAAGGGGTCAGCCATGAGCTGATGATGATTTCGGCGTACTTCGTACCGGGGCAACCTGGCCTCGTGTACCTGACCGGCCGTGCGGACGCCGGCGTCTCGGTGAGCCTGCTGACCAATTCCCTGGAAGCCACCGACGTGCCAGCGGTGCACGGCGGTTATGCGCCCTATCGCAAGGCGTTGCTGGAACACGGGGTAAAGCTGTACGAATTGCGCCGCCAGCCGGGAGACGGAGGCGGCAGTGGCCCTCATCTGTTCCGCAAAGGCACCTTCCATGGCTCGGATTCCAGCCTGCACAGCAAGGCGATCATCTTTGACCGGGAGAAATCCTTCATCGGCTCCTTCAACTTCGACCCGCGCTCGGTGCTGTGGAACACCGAAGTCGGGGTACTGGTAGACAGCCCGGAGCTGGCAGAGCACGTGCGCAACCTTGCCCTGGAAGGCATGGCGCCGCCATTGAGCTATCAGGCGAAACTGCAGGATGGCCAGGTGGTCTGGGTCACTGAAGACAACGGCCAACTGCACACCCTGACCCGCGAACCGGGCAGTTGGTGGCGCCGGTTCAATGCCTGGTTCGCCACCAGCGTGGGCCTGGAGCGCATGCTCTAGGCCGGCTGTGCAGCGCCGAATGCACCTTGGCGGAGCAGCAGAACCACCAACCCCAACGCCCCCGCCGCCATCAACAGCGGCAAGGCATGCCCGCTGATCCACTGGCTGCCAGCACCGGCCACCAACGGCCCGATCAGGCAGCCAATGCCCCACAGCTGCGCGATGTGCGCATTGGCGCGCACCAGCGCGTCGTCACGGTAGCGCTCGCCAATCAGGATCAGCGACAGGGTGAACAAGCCACCGGCACTGGCGCCAAACAGCACCCATACGGGCCAGATCATCAGCGTATCCAGCAACAGCGGGATCGCCAGACTCGTCGCCAGCAGCATCAGTACACAGCCGAGAAACAGCGTGCGCCGCGGCAGGTAGTCCGCCAGTGCACCAATCGGCAGTTGCAGCAACGCGTCACCGACCACCACGGTGCTGACCATCGCCAGGGCGATCTCGGCGGTGAAGCCCTGCTGCAGGCAATACACCGGCAGCAGCGTAAGAATCATCGCCTCGAATGCGGCGAATAACGCCACCGCCCAGGCAATCGCCGGCAAGCCCCGGCAGAAACGCAGCAAGTCGCCGAAGGTCACGCTGAAGGACTCGGCAGTCGGCGCGCCGGATCGGCCCAGCAGCAGGATCGGCGAGAACGTCAGCAGGCCAACGCCTACCCAGAAGCCGATGTCGTTATCCGTACCCAGCGCGCCCAGCAGCAACGGGCCCGACAGTTGGCTCAAGGCATAACTGCAGCCATACAGCGCCACGAGCCGGCCGCGCCAGCGCTCGATCACCAGTTGGTTGATCCAGCTTTCGCCGAGGATAAACACGATGGTCAGGATCACCCCGATCATCAGCCGCAGCACCAGCCACACCGGGTAGCTGGGCAGAACCGCCAGCAATCCGATGGAAATCGCCCCGCCCCACAGGCACAGGCGCATCAGGTTCGCCGTGCCCAGGCGCGAGGCCAGGCCGCTGGAAACCTTGGCCCCGAGCAGTACACCGAAGGCCGGCATGGCGGCCATTACGCCGATGGCGAAGCTGCCGTAACCCCAGCTTTCCAGGCGCAGGGACACCAGCGGCATGCTCACGCCCAGTGCCAGGCCCACGCTCAAGACCGACGCCAACACGGCGAAATAGGTCGCCCAACGCATTTCCACGCTCCTGTGGATTATTTGGAGATCACACAAAACAGTGTGGGAGCGGACTTGCTCGCGAATGCGGTGTACCAGTCAATACATCAGCGACTGTGATACCGCATTCGCGAGCAAGCCCGCTCCCACATTTTTTACAGCGGTGTTTCTGGAAGCTTACAACTTGATCCAGGTCGCCTTCAGCTCGGTGTACTTGTCGAACGCGTGCAGCGACTTGTCGCGGCCGTTACCCGACTGCTTGAAACCACCAAACGGTGCGGTCATGTCGCCGCCATCGTACTGGTTGACCCACACGCTGCCGGCACGCAGTGCCTTGGCGGTGAGGTGTGCCTTGGAGATATTCGACGTCCACACCGCAGCAGCCAGGCCGTATTGGGTGTCGTTGGCGATCGCAATGGCTTCTTCCACGCTGTCGAAGGCAATCACCGACAGCACCGGGCCGAAGATTTCTTCCTGGGCGATCTTCATGGCGTTGGTCACGCCGTCGAAAATCGTCGGTTCGACATAGGTGCCGCCGCTTTCCTGCAACGTGCGCTTGCCACCGGCCACCAGCTTGGCGCCATCGGCATGCCCGGCCTCGATGTACGACAGCACGGTGTTCATCTGCTGGGTATCCACCAGCGCGCCGACCGTGGTGGCCGGGTCCAGCGGGTTGCCCGGCTTCCAGGCCTTGAGGGCCTCGATCACCAGCGGCAGGAATTTATCCTTGATGGAGCGCTCTACCAGCAGGCGCGAACCGGCGGTGCACACTTCGCCCTGGTTGAAGGCGATGGCGCTGGCGGCGGATTCAGCGGCGGCTTGCAGGTCCGGGGCATCGGCGAACACGATGTTCGGGCTCTTGCCGCCGGCTTCCAGCCAGACGCGCTTCATGTTCGACTCGCCGGAGCGAATCAGCAGTTGCTTGGCGATCTTGGTGGAACCGGTGAACACGAGGGTGTCGACGTCCATGTGCAGCGCCAAGGCGTTGCCCACAGTGTGACCATAACCCGGCAGCACGTTGAACACGCCTTTCGGGATCCCGGCTTCAACGGCCAGGGCCGCGATGCGGATGGCAGTCAGCGGCGACTTTTCAGACGGCTTGAGGATCACCGCGTTACCGGTGGACAGCGCCGGCCCGAGTTTCCAGCAGGCCATCATCAACGGGAAGTTCCACGGCACGATGGCCGCGACAACGCCGACGGGCTCGCGGGTCACCAGGCCCAGTTGGTCGTGGGGGGTGGCGGCGACTTCGTCGTAGATCTTGTCGATGGCCTCGCCGCTCCAGCTCAGGGCTTGCGCCGCGCCGGGAACGTCGATGTACAGGGAATCGCTGATCGGCTTGCCCATGTCCAGGGTTTCAAGCAGGGCCAGCTCTTCGGCGTTGGCCTTGAGCAAGCCGGCAAAACGGATCATGGTGGCTTTGCGCTTGGCTGGTGCCAGGCGCGACCACGCACCGGAATTGAAGGTGGCGCGGGCGTTTTCAACAGCGCGCTGGGCGTCGGCGACGTCACAGCTGGCAACGGTTGTCAGCAGGCGGCCATCGACCGGGCTGAGGCATTCGAACGTGTCGCCGGAAACGGCGGCGGTGTATTCGCCATTGATGTAGGCACGGCCTTCGATCTTCAGATCCTTGGCGCGTTGTTCCCAGTCGGCACGGGTCAGGGTGGTCATGCGAGTGTCCTCCTCTTATTGAATACAAGGGCCGGGCGATGTACCCAGGCACCTTCGAAGAATTCTTGCCCGGCCAGCCAGCTGTTCGGCTCAAGGCACCTGCCACCCTAAACCAGCGACGATGGATGTTTCAATATATTTGACATAACGCCAGCAAACGCCCTTGCGATGTTCATTTTAATAAACATAGACTTTGGGCTCTCCAACCGCAGGCCAGACGGGACACGCCCATGAACATCCAGAATATCGTCGACTTCAGCCAGGCCAGGACCGAACCTGACCGCTACCGTCCGGCCGCGGAGAAAATCCTCAAGGGCGACCCCGAGCAAACCGTCTACAACCACTACAACAGTCCGTGCGGCCAAATGAGCGCCGGAGTCTGGGAAGGTGAAGTCGGGCAGTGGAAGGTCAACTACACCGAGCATGAATACTGCGAGATCGTGCAGGGCGTCTCCGTATTGCGTGACGCCGACGGCAACGCCAAGACCTTGCGGGCCGGTGACCGCTTCGTCATCCCGGCCGGTTTCACTGGCACCTGGGAAGTGCTGGAACCCTGCCGCAAGATCTACGTGGTGTTCGAAGAAAAGGCCTGATCAATTCTTCAGGCACAAAAAAAAGCCCGCATCGTGAGATACGGGCTTTTTTTCACAAGAAAGAAAACCAATTACTTGATTTTGCCTTCTTTGTAGATCACGTGCTTGCGAACGCGCGGGTCGAACATTTTCTTTTCGAGCTTGTCCGGGGTAGTACGCTTGTTCTTGTCGGTAGTGTAGAAGTGACCAGTACCGGCGCTAGAGATCATTCGAATCAATTCACGCATGATTTAGCTCCTTAGATTTTGCCGTCGCGGCGCAGTTCGGCCAGCACGACAGTGATGCCACGCTTGTCGATAACACGCATGCCTTTGGCAGATACGCGCAGACGGACAAAACGTTTCTCTTCTTCAACCCAAAAGCGGTGATGCTGCAGGTTTGGCAGGAAACGACGACGGGTTTTGTTGTTTGCGTGGGAAATGTTATTCCCAGTCACCGGACCCTTACCGGTAACTTGACAGACTCTCGACATGCCTCAGCCCTCTAAAACCACATGCCCAACCCGGCATGGGTTGGCCGCTTAATCTCTCAGTCATTTGGCGCCAGGCGCCGCGTTTCTTTAGGGTCTTACCGGCTACACCTACTAGCGAAGGAACCGGGCCCCTAGAAAAGAGCGCTGCTTTATACCAGAAAGACCCCAGTGCAACAACAGGCCGTGTGTTTTTCCACGCGTAAATCCAGGCCATGGACGCCTGAACCGTTGCCAGGGTGGGCCGCTATAGAAGCTAACCGCTCGTCGCACAGAATGATTTACAGCGCCTGCGCGCACTGCAAAGTGCCCGGCAAAACGACCTGAGGCGCCATCAAAACAGTATTTGAGGCAAAAGCACAGGCAAAAATGGGCTAGTCATTTGTCAATCAGCCCACTACGGTAGGACTTTTCCAGACTGCACTCGCAGATGGGCCTTCGATCTGCAAAGGAAACCGAATATGCGCCTCGCTGCCCTACCGCTATTGCTAGCCCCTCTTTTTATTGCTGCACACGCCCAGGCGGCTACCACCTTGAGCGTCTGCACCGAAGCCAGCCCCGAAGGCTTCGACGTGGTGCAATACAACTCGCTGACCACCACCAACGCCTCGGCAGACGTATTGATGAACCGCCTGGTGGACTTCGACGCCACCAGTGGCAAGCTGGTCCCCAGCCTGGCGGACAGCTGGGAAGTGTCGCCGGACGGCCTGACGTACACCTTCAAGCTGCACCCGGACGTTAAATTCCATCGCACCGACTACTTCACCCCAAGCCGCAGCCTGACCGCCGAAGACGTGCGCTTCAGCTTCGAACGCATGCTCGACCCGGCCAACCCGTGGCACAAGGTCGCCCAGAGCGGCTTCCCACACGCCCAATCCCTGCAACTGCCGACGCTGATCAAGAAGATTGACGCTCTCGACCCGCTGACCGTGCGTTTTACCCTGGACCACGCCGATTCGACCTTCCTCGCCGCCTTGAGCATGGGCTTTGCCTCGATCTACCCGGCGGAATACGCCGACAAACTGCTCAAGGCCGGCACACCCGAGAAGCTCAACAGCCAGCCTATCGGCACCGGGCCGTTCATTTTCGGGCGCTTCCAGAAGGACGCGTCGATTCGCTACAAGGCCAACCCGGACTACTTCGCCGGCAAACCTGCGGTGGATAACCTGATCTTCGCGATCACCCCGGACGCCAACGTGCGCCTGCAGAGATTACGTCGCGACGAGTGCCAGATCGCCTTGTCGCCCAAGCCACTGGACATCGACGCCGCCAAGAAAGACGCTGACCTGAAGATCGAGAAAACCGCGGCCTTCATGACTGCGTTTGTCGCCATCAACAGCCAGCACCCGCCGCTGGACAAGCCGGAAGTTCGCCAGGCGATCAACCTCGCCTTCGACAAGGCCAGCTACCTCAAGGCCGTATTTGAAGGTACCGCCGAAGCCGCCAACGGCCCCTATCCGCCCAACACCTGGAGCTACGCCAAGGACTTGCCGGGCTACCCGCAAGACATCGCCAAGGCCAAGCAGCTACTGGACCGCGCCGGACTCAAGGACGGCTTCAAGACGACCATCTGGACCCGGCCGTCGGGCAGCCTGCTGAACCCCAACCCGAGCCTCGGCGCGCAGTTGCTGCAAGCGGACCTGGCCAAGGTCGGCATCCAGGCTGAAATTCGCGTGATCGAGTGGGGCGAACTGATCCGCCGCGCCAAGGCGGGTGAGCACGATCTGCTGTTCATGGGCTGGGCCGGCGACAACGGCGACCCGGATAACTTCCTCACGCCGCAGTTCTCCTGCGCGGCAGTGAAGTCCGGCACCAACTTCGCCCGCTACTGCGACCCGGCGCTGGACAAGCTGATCAGCGCCGGCAAGACCACCAGCGAACAGGGGGTGCGCAGCAAGCTGTATCAGCAGGCCCAGGCGCAGATCCAGCAACAGGCACTGTGGCTGCCACTGGCGCATCCGACCGCGTTCGCCCTGACTCGCAAGAATGTCGAGGGGTACCAGGTGAGCCCGTTCGGGCGTCAGGATTACTCGAAAGTCAGCGTCAAGCCATAATCCTGGCCCCCTGTAGGAGCGAGCTTGCTCGCGAAGGTCGTCAACGATAACGCGGGAAACCCGAGACCCAACGGTGACCTCAGGTTTTTCGCGAGCAAACTCGCTCCTACAGGCCCTACATCCACCCATATTCCGCCATCGACAGCGGGTCACCCTCCCCCACGATGATGTGGTCCAGCACGCGCACGTCCACCATCTCCAGAGCCTTTTGCAGCACCCTGGTCATTTTTCGATCAGCGATGCTGGGCTCGGCGCTGCCGGAAGGATGGTTGTGGCACAGGATCAGGGCGGCGGCGTTGTAGTCCAGGGCGCGCTTGACCACTTGCCGGGGGTAGACCGTGGCGGTGTCGATGGTGCCTTGAAACAACTTCTCGAACCCCAGCACCCGATGTTTGGAGTCGAGGAACAGGCAGCCAAATATCTCGTGAGGCTCATGGCGTAACAGCGCCTTCAGGTAGTCGCGCACGGCCTCCGGGCTTTCCAGCACCGAATCGCAGCGCAGGCGCTCAGCCAGATGGCGACGGGCCATTTCCAGCACAGCCTGGAGCTGGGCGAACTTCGCCGGCCCCAACCCCAGGTGCTGACTGAACACCAACTGCCGTGCCTCCATCAGTGCCCGCAGGCTGCCAAATTGCGCCAGCAGGTGCCGCGCCAGGTCGACGGCACTTTTACCGGCCACCCCGGTGCGCAGGAAAATCGCCAGCAATTCGGCATCGGAAAGACTCGCCGCCCCCAGCTCCAACAGCTTCTCCCGCGGGCGCTCGGCCGCAGGCCAATCACGAATACTCATGGCACCTCCGTGTGCATGTGCGCCGCTGTTGCATGGCGGACGCTGTGGTATCTTAGGCCATCTTTTTGCGTGCGATTTCACCTGGGGAGGGGGCATCGCAACGCCATCACTGAACTGGAAAGGCAAGCCAATGCAGCGTCTGTATCGGAAACGCATCGTTCTCGGCGTCGGCGGCGGCATTGCCGCCTACAAGAGCGCAGAGCTGGTTCGCAGGCTCCTGGACCAAGGCGCCGAAGTGCGCGTGGTCATGACCCGTGGCGGCAGTGAATTCATTACCCCGCTGACCATGCAAGCCCTGTCCGGCCACCCGGTTCACCTCGACTTGCTGGACCCTGCGGCCGAAGCCGCCATGGGCCACATCGAGCTGGCCAAGTGGGCCGACCTGGTGCTGATCGCCCCGGCCACCGCCGACCTGATCGCCCGCCTGGCCCAAGGCATTGCCGACGACCTGCTGACGACCCTGGTGCTGGCCACCGACGCCACCGTCGCCATCGCCCCGGCCATGAACCAGGCCATGTGGCGCGACCCGGCCACCCAGGCCAACACCCAGCTCCTGCAAAGCCGCGGCCTCAAGGTCTTCGGCCCGGCCTCCGGCAGCCAGGCCTGCGGCGACGTGGGCATGGGCCGCATGCTCGAAGCCACCGACCTCGCCCAATGCGCCGCCGACTGCTTCCAGCACCTGGCGCTGACCGGCAAGCACGTGCTGATCACCGCCGGCCCGACCCAGGAAAACATCGACCCGGTGCGCTACATCACCAACCATAGCTCAGGAAAAATGGGCTTTGCCCTGGCTGAAGCGGCGGTCGAGGCAGGCGCCCGGGTAACCCTGATCACCGGCCCGGTGCATCTGCCAACGCCGGATCGCGTCACCCGAATCGACGTAGTCAGCGCCCGAGACATGCTGGCGGCCTGTGAAGCGGCGATTCCCTGCGACCTGTTTATCGCCTCGGCAGCGGTAGCGGACTACCGCCCCGAAGTGGTTGCGCCGCAGAAACTCAAGAAAGACCCTACAAGCGGTGACGGCCTGCTCCTGCAAATGGTCCGCAACCCGGACATTCTGGCCACCATCGCCACCCGTGAGGACCGTCCGTTCAGCGTTGGTTTCGCCGCCGAAACCGAGCATTTGCTGGACTACGCCGCACGCAAATTGAAAGACAAAAACCTCGACCTGATTGTCGCCAACGATGTCGCCAACCCGAGCATCGGCTTCAACAGCGAGGAAAACGCCATCAGCGTGATCGACCGCGAGTTGCACGCCACCGTTTTCGCCCAGACCAGCAAGGGCAAGATTGCCCGCCAACTGATCTCATTTATCGCCCTACGGCTGAACCAGGTTTAATTTCCATGCACGCTTTGCAAGCCAAGATCCTCGACCCACGCATCGGCAACGAATTCCCGCTGCCGGCCTACGCCACTCCGGGCTCCGCCGGCCTCGACCTGCGCGCCATGCTCAAGCAGGACACCGTGCTTGAGCCGGGCCAGACCATTCTGATTCCCACCGGCCTGTCGATCTACGTGGGCGACCCTGGCCTGGCGGCGCTGATCCTGCCGCGCTCCGGCCTGGGTCACAAACACGGCATCGTCCTCGGCAACCTGGTCGGCCTGATCGACTCGGATTATCAAGGCGAGTTGATGGTGTCGTGCTGGAACCGTGGCCAGACCGCGTTCAACATCGCCGTCGGCGAGCGCATTGCCCAACTGGTGCTTGTGCCGGTGGTGCAGGCGCACTTCGAACTGGTCGAAGAGTTCGACGAAACCCAGCGCGGTGCAGGTGGCTTCGGGCATTCCGGCAGCCACTGACTAAGCTGAACTGACTTAGCAGAACCAAGCCGGGTGCCTCACCCGGCCTGACGCCAACGCATGGCCTTTCAGGATGAAGAATGCGCGGAACTTATCAGCAAGATTTCCCCAGTGAAATCAGGGCATTAAGCGGGCGAAAGAGCGGTGCTTCGGCGCCGATGGCACTTTTGCACCACGAACTCTATGCCAAAAACGCCGTCTTACCCTTCAGTTTGAGCCTGCCGGTCAGCACCCTTGAGGCCAGCCCCGCCCTTTTCAGATGGAGTTCCCCCCGCAATGAGCAATGCAGCCCGAGTCGCCCCGACATTTCCCGACAGCATTTTCCGCGCCTATGACATCCGTGGCGTGGTCCCCAAGACCCTGACCGCCGAGACCGCCTACTGGATCGGCCGCGCCATTGGCTCCCAGAGCCTGGCGCAGGGCGAGCCTGACGTTTCCGTGGGCCGTGACGGCCGCCTGTCCGGCCCCGAGCTGGTCGAGCAACTGATTCAGGGCCTGGCCGACAGCGGCTGCCATGTCAGCGACGTGGGCCTGGTGCCGACGCCTGCGCTGTACTACGCGGCCAACGTACTGGCCGGCAAGTCGGGCGTGATGCTCACCGGCAGCCACAACCCGTCGGACTACAACGGTTTCAAGATCGTCATCGCCGGCGATACCCTCGCCAACGAACAGATCCAGGCCCTGCACACGCGCCTGAAGACCAACGACCTGACCAGCGGTGCCGGCACCATCACCAAGGTTGAAATTCTCGATCGTTATTCGGACGAGATCACCCGCGACGTCAAACTCGCCCGCCGCCTGAAAGTGGTGGTGGATTGCGGCAACGGCGCGGCCGGCGTGATCGCCCCGCAACTGATCGAAGCGCTGAATTGCGAAGTGATCCCGCTGTTTTGCGAGGTCGACGGCAACTTCCCCAACCACCACCCGGACCCGGGCAAGCCTGAAAACCTGGTAGACCTGATCGCCAAGGTCAAGGAAACCGGCGCCGACCTGGGCCTGGCGTTCGACGGCGACGGCGACCGCGTCGGCGTGGTGACCAACACCGGCAATATCGTGTTCCCTGACCGCCTGCTGATGCTGTTTGCCCGCGACGTCGTGGCGCGCAACCCGGGCGCCGAGATCATCTTCGACGTCAAATGCACCCGCCGCCTGACGCCGCTGATCAAGGAATACGGTGGTCGCCCGCTAATGTGGAAGACCGGTCACTCGTTGATCAAAAAGAAAATGAAGGAAACCGGCGCGCTGTTGGCCGGCGAAATGAGCGGCCACGTGTTCTTCAAGGAACGCTGGTTCGGTTTTGACGACGGCATTTACAGCGCCGCCCGTCTGCTGGAGATCCTCAGCAAGGAAAAATCCACCGCGGAAGACCTGTTTGCAACCTTCCCGGATGATATTTCTACGCCTGAGATCAATATCCATGTGACCGAAGAGAGCAAATTCAGCATCATTGACGCACTGCACGATGCGCAATGGGGCGAAGGCGCCAACCTGACCACCATTGACGGCGTGCGGGTCGATTACGCCAAAGGCTGGGGCCTGGTTCGCGCATCCAACACCACACCGGTGCTGGTGCTGCGTTTCGAGGCGGATTCCGAGGCTGAGTTGCAGCGCATCAAGGACGTGTTCCACGCCCAGCTGAAACGTGTTGCCCCTGATCTCCAATTACCGTTCTGATTTTTTGTACCGGAGCCCTGAATGACCCTCGAACGCGAAGCCGCCGCCAACACCGCCAAGGTCCTTTCCGAAGCGTTGCCTTACATTCGACGCTACGTCGGCAAGACGCTGGTGATCAAGTACGGCGGCAATGCCATGGAAAGCGACGAGCTGAAAACCGGCTTTGCCCGCGACATCGTGTTGATGAAAGCCGTCGGGATCAACCCGGTGGTGGTGCACGGTGGCGGCCCGCAAATCGGTGACCTGCTCAAGCGCCTGTCCATCGAGAGTCACTTCATCGACGGCATGCGTGTGACCGACGCCCAGACCATGGACGTGGTGGAGATGGTCCTCGGCGGCCAGGTGAACAAAGACATCGTCAACCTGATCAACCGCCACGGCGGCAGCGCCATCGGCCTGACCGGCAAGGACGCCGAGCTGATCCGGGCGAAGAAACTCACCGTAACCCGCAAGACCCCGGAGATGACCCAGCCGGAAATCATCGACATCGGCCAAGTGGGCGAAGTGATCGGCATCAACACCGATCTGCTGAACCTGCTGGTGAAAGGCGATTTCATTCCGGTGATTGCGCCAATCGGCGTCGGTGCCAACGGCGAGTCCTACAACATCAACGCCGACCTGGTGGCCGGCAAGGTGGCCGAGGCGCTGAAGGCCGAGAAGCTGATGCTGCTCACCAACATCGCCGGCTTGATGGACAAGGAAGGCAAGGTATTGACCGGCCTGACGACCCAGCAAGTGGACGACCTGATCGCCGACGGCACGATCTACGGCGGCATGCTGCCGAAGATCCGCTGCGCACTGGAAGCAGTACAAGGCGGCGTCGGCAGTTCGTTGATCCTGGACGGCCGGGTTCCGAATGCGATCCTGCTGGAAATCTTCACCGACACCGGTGTGGGTACCCTGATCAGCAATCGCAAGCGCCCGTAAAGCGCTGAAAACAAAAAGCCCCCGCTCAACCTGGTTGAGTGGGGGCTTTTTTATTGCCTGGCTTTCAGATCAAACGCCGAACTGCTCGCGATACGCCTTGACCGCCGGCAGATGCCGCTTGAGCTGCGGGTCATCTTCCAGGAACTGCAGCACCTGGTTCAGGGACACGATGCTCACGACAGGAATGCCAAAATCACGTTCCACTTCCTGGATCGCCGACAATTCACCGTTGCCGCGCTCCTGACGGTTCAGCGCGATCAACACGCCGGCTGCCTTGGCGCCGTCCTGGGAAGCGATGATTTGCATCACTTCACGAATCGCCGTGCCGGCGGTGATGACGTCGTCGATGATCAGCACGTCGCCCTTGAGCGGTGCGCCCACGAGGCTGCCGCCTTCGCCGTGGGCCTTGGCTTCCTTGCGGTTGAAACACCATGGCAGATCCTGCCCGTGATGTTCAGCCAACGCCACGGCAGTCGCGGCGGCCAGGGGAATGCCCTTGTAGGCCGGGCCGAACAGCACGTCGAAGGAAATACCGCTTTCAACGATGGCGGCCGCATAGAAACGACCCAGCTGCGCCAGGGCGGAACCGGAGTTGAAAAGGCCGGCATTGAAGAAGTAAGGGCTGGTGCGCCCGGACTTCAGGGTGAACTCACCGAAGCGCAATACGCCGCGATCGATGGCAAAACGAATGAAATCGCGTTGATACGCCTGCATGAAAAAAGCCTCAGATACCACGGATTTAGCTAATTAGGTAGACGGCGTGTATCATACACGCACGCGATTTTTGGGGCCATTTATGCGGATCATCAGTGTGAACGTCAATGGTATTCAGGCTGCAGTCGAGCGTGGTTTGCTCAGTTGGCTGCAAGCCCAGAATGCCGACGTCATCTGCCTGCAGGACACCCGCGCCTCCGCCTTTGAACTGGACGACCCAGCCTTCCAACTGGATGGCTACTTCCTTTATGCCTGTGATGCCGAAGTTCCCACCCAAGGTGGCGTGGCTTTGTATTCGCGGTTGCAACCCAAGGCGGTCATCAGCGGCCTCGGCTTCGAGACAGCCGACCGCTACGGGCGCTACCTGCAAGCCGATTTCGATAAGGTCAGCATCGCGACCTTGCTGCTTCCATCAGGGCAGAATGGCGATGAAGACTTGAACCAGAAGTTCAAGCTAATGGACGATTTCGCCCGTTATCTGGATAAACAGCGGCGCAAACGTCGCGAGTACATTTACTGTGGCTCGCTGTACGTGGCGCAACAGAAGCTCGATATCAAGAACTGGCGCGACAGCCAGCAATCTCCGGGTTTCCTGGCGCCGGAACGGGCCTGGATGGACGAGATTGTCGGCAACATGGGCTATGTCGATGCCCTGCGGGAAGTCAGCCGCGAAGGCGACCAGTACAGCTGGTGGCCGGATAACGAACAGGCCGAGATGCTCAACCTGGGCTGGCGTTTTGACTACCAGCTGCTGACCCCGGGCCTGCGCCGCTTTGTGCGCAGTGCACGCCTGCCACGCCAGCCGCGCTTCTCGCAGCACGCGCCGCTGATCGTGGACTACGACTGGACACTGACCATCTAAGGTCTTTTTCCAGGCACAAAAAAACCGACATTGCTGTCGGTTTTTTTGTGGGCGGTGGTTATTTGATCAACCGCAACGTCCACGGATAACGATAAGCCACGCCTTTGTTGGCCTTGATGCCCGCAATGATCGTCATCACCACCGCGCCGATCACCAGGACGGTCATCAACACGAAGCCGATCACAATGAAGCCCAGCAGGAAGCAGACCGCCCAGGCAATGCCCACGGTGATCTGGAAGTTCAGCGCTTCCTTGCCCTGGTCATCGATGAACGGGTCCGCGTCCTTCTTCACCTGCCACAGGATCAAAGGCCCCAGCAGGCTGCCGAACGGGAACATCAACCCGAAGAACGCCGCGAAGTGACAGAGCATCGCCCACTGGCGAACTTCCTTGGACGGTGTCGGCAGTGGAAGTTGACTGTCACTCATGGCGTAGCTCCTTGGGGTTGAATCAGTCGGCCAATGCGGCGTTCTGCAGTTCGAAGATCTCGGTCATGCCTTTCTGGGCCAATGCCAGCATGGCGTTCAGGTCCGCCGGCTGGAATGGCGCGCCTTCGGCGGTGCCCTGCACTTCGATGAAACCACCGGTGCTGGTCATCACCACGTTCAGGTCGGTCTCGGCAGCCGAATCTTCAAGATAGTCCAGATCCAGCACAGGCTCGCCCTGATACATGCCAACCGACACCGCAGCGATCATCTGCTTGAGCGGATCGCCGCCTTTCAGGCCGCCACGTTTCTTGATGACCTTGAGCGCATCGACCAGGGCAACCATGGCGCCGGTGATGGACGCGGTGCGGGTGCCGCCGTCGGCCTGGATCACGTCGCAGTCGACGTACAGGGTCACGTCGCCCAGCTTGGACATGTCCAGCGCAGCGCGCAGGGAACGGCCGATCAGGCGCTGGATTTCGAGGGTGCGGCCGCCTTGCTTGCCACGGCTGGCTTCACGCTGGTTACGCTCGCCGGTGGCCCGCGGCAGCATGCCGTACTCGGCGGTCAACCAACCCTGGCCCTGGCCTTTAAGGAAACGCGGCACGCCGTTTTCGACGCTGACGGTGCAGATAACCTTGGTATCGCCAAACTCGACCAGTACAGATCCCTCGGCGTGTTTGGTGTAGTTGCGGGTGATGCGGATCGAGCGGAGCTGATCGGCAGCGCGACCACTTGGACGTTTCATAGGGGATACCTGTACGGAGGACGAAAAACTGCCGAGCATTATAGAGCCGCCAGCCCTGATCGGCACGGCTAAAAAATCCTGTTACAAACCCGGGCAGCGAAGCCACTGTTTGGGGCCACCCTTCCCGTTGAGCTACAATCCTGCGCCTTCGCAGCCTGTCGGCTTCAATCTACCCATCAGCCCGCCCGTTTGCGGGACTGCATCGCGAGGTACCTCCATGGTGCACAGCATGACCGCCTTCGCCCGCGTCGAAAAAGCCGGCGTCCAAGGCACCCTGAGCTGGGAATTGCGCTCGGTCAACAGCCGCTACCTGGAGCCGCACCTGCGCCTGCCGGAGTCGTTTCGCGACCTTGAAGGCGCGGTCCGTGAAGCGCTGCGCCAGGGCATCTCCCGCGGCAAGCTGGAATGCACCCTGCGCTTTACCGAGGAAACCACCGGCAAGCCGCTGCAGGTCGATCGCGAGCGCGCCGCTCAACTGGTCGCCGCCGCCGAAACCATCGCCGGCCTGATCAAGCAGCCTGCCGCCATCAACCCCCTGGAAGTGCTGGCCTGGCCCGGCGTGCTGGTGGCCGACGCCACCGACCCGCAAGCCCTGAATGCCGAAGCCCTGGCGCTGTTCAACCAGGGCCTGAAGGAACTCAAGGCCGGCCGTGAGCGCGAAGGCGCCGAACTGGCCCGCCTGATCAGCGACCGCCTGACGTCCATCGAAGAAGACGTGGTGACCCTGCGCGAACTGGTGCCGCAGATGCTTGCCACCCAGCGCCAGAAGGTCCTGGACCGCTTCACCGACATGCAGGCCGAGCTGGATCCGGTGCGCCTTGAGCAAGAGATGGTCCTGCTGGCCCAAAAGAGCGACGTCGCCGAAGAACTCGACCGCCTGAGCACCCACATCCTGGAAGTGCGCCGCGTGCTCAAGTCGGCCGGTGCCGCTGGTCGGCGCCTGGACTTCCTGATGCAGGAACTCAACCGCGAAGCCAATACACTGGGCTCCAAAGCCTTTGATCCGCGCAGCACACAGGCTGCGGTCAACCTCAAAGTGTTGATCGAGCAAATGCGCGAACAAGTACAGAATATCGAGTAAGGCACCCTGACATGACCCACAGCACCGGCACCCTCTACATCATTTCCGCCCCATCGGGCGCGGGCAAAAGCAGCCTGGTCAAAGCCCTGACCGACGCTGACGAGCAGATCCGCATCTCGGTGTCGCACACCACTCGCGCCATGCGCCCGGGTGAAGTGAACGGCGTGCACTACCACTTCGTCGAGCGCACCGAGTTCGTGAAGATGATCGAGCACGGTGATTTCCTCGAGCGCGCCGAAGTGTTCGGCAACCTCTACGGCACTTCCCAAAGCCATCTGCAGCAGACCCTGGACGAAGGCCACGACCTGATCCTGGAAATCGACTGGCAGGGCGCCGAGCAAGTGCGCCAGCTGATGCCCAAAGCCCGCTCGATCTTCATCCTGCCGCCGTCGCTGGAAGCGTTGCACCAGCGCCTGACCAACCGTGGGCAGGACAGCGACGAGATCATCGAAGGCCGCATGCGCGAGGCCGTCAGTGAAATGAGCCACTACGTCGACTACGACTACCTGATCATCAACGACGATTTCGCCCACGCCCTGGACGATTTGAAAGCGATTTTCCGCACCAATCAGCTCCAGCAAAAGCGTCAGCAGCAGCGTTTCGGTAAATTATTGGCCGAACTGCTCGGCTGATTGGCTCTTCCCAAAACCGCTGCAAGGGCTTTACATTGGCACTTGTAGCGCGTTTGCGATGGCCTGCGAAAAATCAGCGCTTCCCTAAACGCTGGTGATTTTTTAAACTGTTCAGTCCGCTCGCCCAACCGGGCAGCGCGCATATTGCATTCGCTCCGAGGAATACCATGGCCCGCGTAACCGTTGAAGACTGCCTAGAACACGTGGATAACCGCTTTGAGCTGGTCATGCTCTCTACCAAGCGTGCCCGTCAACTGGCCACTGGCGGCAAAGAGCCCCTGGTCCAGTGGGAAAACGACAAGCCTACCGTTGTAGCCCTGCGTGAAATCGCTGAAGGCCTGATGAGCTACGAGTTCATCGCCAACGCCGAAATCGTTGAAGACGAACCGCTGTTTGCAGCGTTCGAGGACGAGTCCAACGAGGCCGTCTAAGCCTATGCCTGGTCGACGTAGCACGGCGCGGGGTCACAGCCAACGGCAGGAGTTAACACTTTGCCGAGCATAGACGCCCTCGCCGATCGCTTATCGACCTACCTCGGTCCAGACCAGGTCAACCTGGTCCGCCGAGCGTATTTCTACGCCGAACAAGCCCACGACGGCCAACGCCGCCGCAGTGGCGAGGCGTATGTCACCCATCCTCTTGCGGTGGCCAATATTCTTGCCGACATGCACATGGACCATCAGAGCCTGATGGCTGCGATGCTGCATGACGTGATCGAAGACACCGGCATCGCCAAGGAAGCGCTCAGTGCGCAATTTGGCGAAACCGTGGCCGAACTGGTCGACGGGGTCAGCAAACTGACCCAGATGAACTTCGAAACCAAGGCCGAAGCCCAGGCGGAAAACTTCCAGAAGATGGCCATGGCCATGGCCCGGGACATCCGGGTGATCCTGGTCAAGCTGGCCGACCGGCTGCACAACATGCGCACGCTGGAAGTGCTGTCCGGCGAAAAACGCCGGCGCATTGCCAAGGAAACCCTGGAAATCTACGCGCCCATCGCCAACCGGCTGGGCATGCACGCCATTCGTATCGAGTTCGAAGACCTCGGTTTCAAAGCCATGCACCCGATGCGTTCCGCACGCATCTACCAGGCGGTCAAACGCGCCCGGGGCAATCGCAAGGAAATCGTCAACAAGATCGAAGAGTCCCTGAGCCATTGCCTGGCGATCGATGAGATCGAGGGCGAAGTCAGCGGCCGGCAGAAACACATCTACGGCATCTACAAGAAGATGCGCGGCAAGCGTCGGGCCTTCAACGAAATCATGGACGTGTACGCGTTCCGGATCATCGTCGACAAGGTCGATACCTGCTACCGCGTGCTGGGCGCTGTACATAATTTGTACAAACCCCTGCCGGGACGCTTCAAGGACTACATCGCGATTCCCAAGGCCAACGGCTATCAGTCGCTGCATACCACGCTGTTTGGCATGCACGGGGTGCCGATCGAGATCCAGATCCGCACCCGCGAAATGGAAGAGATGGCCAACAACGGCATCGCCGCCCATTGGCTGTACAAGTCCACCGGCGACGAGCAGCCAAAAGGCACCCATGCCCGCGCACGCCAGTGGGTCAAGGGCGTGCTGGAAATGCAGCAACGTGCCGGCAACTCCCTCGAATTTATCGAAAGCGTGAAGATCGACCTGTTCCCGGACGAGGTTTACGTGTTCACGCCCAAAGGTCGGATCATGGAGCTGCCCAAAGGCTCCACGGCGGTCGACTTTGCCTACGCGGTCCACACCGACGTGGGCAACAGCTGCATAGCCTGTCGGATCAATCGTCGACTGGCCCCGCTGTCGGAACCGCTGCAAAGCGGCTCCACGGTGGAGATCGTCAGCGCACCGGGCGCACGCCCGAACCCGGCCTGGCTCAACTTTGTGGTCACCGGCAAGGCCCGTACCCACATCCGCCACGCCCTGAAGCTGCAACGCCGTTCCGAGTCCATCAGCCTGGGCGAACGCCTGCTGAACAAGGTGCTCAACGGTTTCGACAGCTCCCTGGACAAGATCCCGGCCGAACGCGTGCAGGCGATGCTCCACGAGTACCGCCAGGAACTGATCGAAGACTTGCTGGAAGACATCGGCCTGGGCAACCGCATGGCCTATGTGGTCGCCCGCCGCCTGCTGGGCGAAGGCGAACAATTGCCAAGCCCCGAAGGCCCGCTGGCGATTCGCGGCACCGAAGGTTTGGTGCTCAGCTACGCCAAGTGCTGCACCCCGATCCCCGGCGACCCGATTGTCGGCCACCTGTCTGCGGGCAAGGGCATGGTGGTGCACCTGGACAACTGCCGCAATATCAGTGAAATCCGCCACAACCCCGAGAAATGCATCCAGCTTTCGTGGGCCAAGGATGTCACCGGCGAATTCAACGTCGAGCTGCGGGTCGAGCTGGAACACCAGCGCGGCCTGATCGCCCTGCTGGCCAGCAGTGTCAATGCGGCCGACGGCAATATCGAGAAAATCAGCATGGACGAACGCGATGGCCGCATCAGCGTGGTCCAACTGGTGGTCAGCGTGCACGACCGCGTGCACCTGGCCCGCGTGATCAAGAAACTGCGCGCCCTGACCGGGGTCATCCGCATCACCCGCATGCGCGCCTAGCCCATCCATTACAAGGAGTCATTCATGACCAAGACTGTTATCACCAGCGACAAGGCACCAGCAGCAATCGGTACTTATTCCCAGGCGATCAAGGCGGGCAATACCGTCTACATGTCCGGCCAGATTCCACTGGACCCAAAAACCATGGAGCTGGTTGAAGGCTTTGAAGCCCAAACCATCCAGGTCTTCGAAAACCTGAAGTCGGTAGCCGAGGCCGCAGGCGGTTCGTTCAAGGACATCGTCAAACTGAACATCTTCCTCACCGACCTGAGCCACTTCGCCAAGGTCAACGAGATCATGGGCAAGTACTTCGAACAACCGTACCCAGCCCGCGCCGCCATCGGCGTTGCCGCCCTGCCAAAGGGCGCGCAGGTTGAGATGGACGCCATTCTGGTCATCGAGTAAAACATCCGGCGCAGCGCTTCCTCGGGAAGGCTGCGCCGAATTGGTTCTTGGAAGGATTTCGTAATGCGCAAAGCGCTCGTTGCCTCTTCGTTGCTCGCCCTGCTGCTCGGCGGCTGCGCCAGCAATCCCGCCGACCTGGATGTAAGCGGCACCTGGATCAACCAGGCCGCCATCGATGCGGCAGCCAAGGGCGGCCCTTTGCGTGAAGCCCTGCAGAGCTATGGTCCGAACCTCGAATGGGAGGTGAACACCAAAGCGTCCCAGGCCCGCTACTACAACGGTTTTGAAGTCGCTGAAGGCAAGTTGCTGGGTGAAAAATCCGGCGCCTGGAGCGTCGATTTCTACGGCGGCTCCGCCACCGAACTCAAGCGTAAAGGCAAACAACTGCTGCAAGGGGCCAATGATAACGAGCCCGAGCAACTATTCGCCCGTGCCAAGGACCCTGCCCCCGAAGGCGCGCCGCTGGGCGCCAACTTCGAGCGCACCCTGTACGCCGCCTATATGGGCGGCACCTGGAAGATCAGCAGCGGCAATGGCGAAGGCGCGACGGTGCAGTTCCAGCCCAATGGCCAGGTAACCGGCCTGCCGGGTGCCGATCAGTACTCGCTGTGCCTGGCAGGTGATTGCGCCTCCATGAGCGGCGGCTACGACAGCATCTGGCTGCAACTGAACGACCAGGGCAACCCGTGGATCTTTGCGCGCAAGGGCAAGCAACTGGAAATCTTCCAGGCGATCAATACCGCCCAGGCCGACGAGGTGCCCTCGTTTACCCCGGGACCGCGGCAGTGGTTGCTGGAAAAACAGTGATACAGAACAAAGGAGCCCACGGGCTCCTTTTTCTTTAGTCTGCGGCCTCGCTTTCCACCTTATGCAGACTGCCCCCATGCGCACATTACTTGTCCTTAGCCTGATCCTGCTGGGCGGCTGCACTCACCCGCCGCAAACGCCCGACATCAGCGGGCTGTGGATCAACCAGGCAGCCATCGACTCAGCCGCCCAAGGCAGGCCCTTGCTGCGAGCCCTTGATGCTCACGGCATGAACCTGGAATGGAACATCGACACCCGCAACGGCAAGGCACAAGTCAGCAATGCGTTCGAGCTGGGCGAAGGTCAGTTGCTGCCGAAGGCGCCGGGCGCATGGACCGTCGACTACAACGGCCATGGCGCCGACGAGCTTCGATCGGATGGCAAGCAGTTGATCCAGCTCCCCACAGAACGTTACGCCGGGCAAGTGTTTATACGCCCTGACCCGCCGCCCCCCTCGGGAGAGAAATGGGGCACAACCTTCCGGCAGGCGCTGAACTCGGCCTATATGGGCGGCCAATGGAAAATCATTGAAGGCCAAGGCACCGGCAACATCGTAGTGTTCACGGCGGATGGCACCGTGTCAGGCCTGGCGCAAAACGACCGGTACGAGCTGTGCCTGGGCGGCGATTGCGCCACCCAGGGCGCTGGCAATGACACCCTCTACCTGGGCAAGGGCGATGTCGGCGGCGGCTGGATTTTCGTCCGCTACGGCAAACGACTCGAGATTCTCAAGGCGATCAACCTGTCCCAGCCCGACGAAATCCCCCAGCTCACCCCAGGCCCACGCCAGTGGCTGCTGGAAAAACAGTAACGCCATCAACCCTCGAGAATGGCCGCATACCCTTCGCGATAACTTGGATAACGTGGCACCCAGCCCAACGACTTGGCCCGGGCATTACTGCACTGCTTGCTGCCCGCCCGGCGTACGCTGGCGTTTTCGGCCCATTCGGTCACGCCAAGGTATTCGCGCAACCAGCCCACCACGTCGGCCAGCGGTGCCGGAGCGTCATCGACGCCGATGTAGCATTTATCCAGCACACCGCCCTGCTCCACGTGCTGCAGCAAAAATGCCAGCAAACCCGCAGCGTCATCCGCGTGAATGCGGTTGCCATATAAAGGTGGGTCAATCGCCACGCGATAGCCCTGGCGCACCTGGCTCAGCAGCCACTCGCGGCCGGGGCCATAGATGCCGGTCAGGCGCACGACGCTGGCGGGAATGCCGCTGTTCAACGCCACTTGCTCGGCTTCCAGCATGACTTGTCCGGAATAACCGCCCGCCTGGGTCTCGGAGTTTTCGTCGACCCACTCACCGTTCTGCTGCCCGTACACACTGCTGCTGGATACAAACAGCAAATGCCTGGGCGCCTGGCCGTAGTCGTTCAACCACTCCAGTACATGTTGCAACCCTTGCACGTACGCTGCGCGATAGCCGGCTTCGTCGTGATCGGTGGCCGCCGCGCAATACACCAGGTAATCCACCCCGCCCACCGGCCAGGTGTCGGGGCAGTCTTCATTGAACAGGTCGCCGGCAATCCCGATAACACCCTTGGGAAGGCGCGAGATATCCCGGCGCAGGCCATGAACCTCCCAGCCCTGGGCCAGCAATTGGGTGGCCAGACGGCTACCGACATCGCCGCAACCGGCAATCACCACAGAAGGCGCAGACATCACAAAACTCCGTTCTTAAAGGTCAAGATTAGCCCCCGCACATGACCAGCGGCCAGCAAAACGACAAATAAAGTAACTGTATTACTTCTGTTAACAAGAATTACTTGCAATAATAACCGCCCATTTGTCCTCGACCCGTTACGGTCTGGAAGGACGATCACTCATTTTTTCTCTCAGGTCCGGCCAGCATGACACGCAATACATCCCCCGCTTCGCCAACCAAGCCTCACAGCCCATCCCGCGCCTGGCGTGCGATTGCTGCAGTGCTGTTCAGCGTTCTGCTGGCACCGACCGCCGCGTTCGCCGATAACACCGCACCGGCTACACAGCCTGCTGCGACCGCGCCAGCCCACGAGCAAAACGCTGCGGCGCCTGCTGCTGCTGCACCGGCTGCCACCGACCCGGCCCTGGCCGCCGAAGGTGCTCCGGCTGACGACTCCGGCGTGGTGCTGGAAGAAGACAACAGCCTGGGCATGGCCCACGACCTGTCGCCCTGGGGCATGTACCAGAACGCTGACATCATCGTGAAGATCGTGATGATCGGCCTGGCCATCGCCTCGATCATCACCTGGACCATCTGGATCGCCAAGGGCTTCGAGCTGCTGGGCGCCAAGCGTCGCCTGCGCACTGAAATCGTCCACCTGAAAAAAGCCACCACCCTGAAAGAAGCCAGCGAAAGCGCGGCGAAGAAGGGCACCCTGGCGAACCTGCTGGTCCACGACGCCCTTGAAGAAATGCGCCTGTCGGCCAACAGCCGTGAAAAAGAAGGCATCAAGGAACGCGTCAGCTTTCGCCTTGAGCGCCTGGTTGCAGCCTGCGGTCGCAACATGAGCAACGGCACCGGCGTGCTGGCGACCATTGGTTCCACCGCGCCCTTCGTCGGCCTGTTCGGTACCGTATGGGGCATCATGAACAGCTTCATCGGCATCGCCAAAACCCAGACTACCAACCTCGCCGTCGTGGCGCCCGGCATTGCCGAAGCCCTGCTGGCAACCGCACTGGGCCTGGTTGCCGCGATTCCTGCGGTGGTCATCTACAACGTCTTCGCCCGTTCGATCGCCGGCTATAAGGCTCAGGTGTCGGACGCTTCGGCAGAAGTCCTGTTGCTGGTCAGCCGTGACCTCGATCACCTGCCTTCCGAGCGCAGCTCGCAACCGCATATGGTGAAAGTGGGGTAATCGGCCATGGGCCTGCATTTGAATCAAGGCGACGACGAGCTCGTCGAGAACCACGAAATCAACGTCACGCCGTTTATCGACGTGATGCTGGTGCTGCTGATCATCTTCATGGTGGCTGCACCCCTGGCCACTGTGGACATCAAGGTCGACCTGCCCGCTTCCAGTGCGAAACCGGCACCGCGGCCAGAGAAACCGATATTCCTCAGCGTCAAGGCGGACCAGCGTCTGTTCCTGGGCGAAGAAGAAGTCAAATCCGACACCCTGGGCGCGGTGCTCGACGCCAAGACCCAGGGCAAGAAAGACACGACGATCTTCTTCCAGGCCGACAAGGGCGTGGACTACGGCGACCTGATGAGCGTGATGGATGCCCTGCGGGCAGCCGGCTACCTCAAGGTCGGCCTGGTCGGACTTGAGACGGCAGCCAAGAAATGATCACGACGCGCCACAAACTGACGCGTTATGGCACCAGCCTCGCCGTCGTGCTGGGCGTCCACGCCGTCGCGATCATCATCGCGCTCCAGTGGTCGGCGCCACACATGGTCCAACTGCCACCGGCCGCCATGGTCATCGACCTGGCACCGATGCCGGCGCCGCCACCTCCGGCCCCGCCGAAGGTGATCACGCCGCCACAGCCGCCAGCGCCGGTGGAAGAGTTGCCATTGCCGAAACTGGCTGAGGCACCCAAGCCGACGATCCAGGTGCCAAAGCCGGTCAAGCCCAAGCCAAAACCACAGCCGCCCAAGCCTGTAGAGAAGAAGCCCGATCCGCCCAAGGAAAAACCTTCCGAAGAGCCGCCGAGCGAAACTCCGCAGAACAACGCGCCTACGGAGAAATCCGCCCAGCCACAGCCGGGCCCTTCACCGCAGCAGATCGCGGCCAAGGCCACCTGGGAAAGTACCCTGCTGGGCCACCTGCAGAAGTACAAGAAGTACCCGCCAGGCGCCCAGGCGCGTGGCAAGGAAGGCCTGAACCGCTTGCGTTTCGTGGTGGATGCCGATGGCAACGTGCTGTCCTATGAACTGGTGGGCCGCTCCGGCAACGCCGACCTGGACCGCGCCACCCTCGACATGATCCGTCGTGCCCAGCCGCTGCCCAAGCCGCCGGCCGACATGTTGAAAGGCGGCAGCATCGAGATCGTTGCGCCGTTCGTTTACAACATCGAAAAACGTCGCCGGTAACCTTCACCGTGGGCACTCTCGGGTGCCCACGGCTGCTGCTCCCTCCCTCGCGCATTGCCGCAACCTGAACCAGGGTTGAACGGGTCGCCATCTAACTCGATCTTCACTTGTAACACTTAAAGACAAAGCCAATCATCCGCGAATCGTTCTCATTAGCGGACATTCGGCATGCCCACTCTTGCCCGGCTGGCTCTCCTCCTACTGGCTTTTCCCGTCGTTGCACAGGCGGATCAGCTGGTCACCCTGGTCATTCAAAACCACACCTTCAGCCCCTCAAGTTTCGAGGTGCCGGCCGGTGAGCGCTTTCGCATTCAACTCACCAGCCACGACGAAAGCGTCGATGAGTTCGAAAGCTATGACATGAAATTCGAAAAAATCATCGTCCCCGGCAACACCGTCACGGTGTTTGCGGGCCCGCTGCATCCCGGCACCTACACCTTCTTCGATGACTACCACCCCGATCAAGCCAAAGGCACGGTCACTGCCGTCGCAGCCAAGGAGTAAGTCATGCTGGCCTGTCTGTTGATCGTGTTTCGAGAAGTGCTGGAAGCCGGGATTGTGGTGGGCATCGTGATGGCCGCCACCCAGGGCCTGGCACGACGCGGCCTGTTTATCGGCGGCGGGATCGCAGCCGGCGTACTGGGTGCCGGAATCCTCGCGCTCTTTACCGGCGCAATCACCCAGGCACTCCAGGGCTTTGGCCAGGAGATTTTCAACGCGGCCATTCTGGTGGTCGCCGTGGTCATGCTGGGCTGGCACAACCTATGGATGGCCAGCCACGGACGCGAACTGGCCACCCAACTGCGCAGCGCCGGCAATGCGGTACTCAACGGCGAAAAATCACTCTGGGCGCTGGCTGTGGTGATCACCGTGGCGGTGCTGCGTGAAGGCTCGGAAATCGTGCTGTTCCTCTATGGCATCGCCGCGTCGAGCCAGGCAGACCCACTGTCGATGCTGGCGGGTGGCGTGCTCGGCATCGCCGCCGGCGCCGCGCTGTCCTGGCTGATGTACCGCGGCCTGGTCGCCATCAGCCTCAAGCGCCTGTTTTCGATCACCGGCTGGATGATCGCCTTGCTCGCCGCCGGCATGGCGGGCCGGGCGGCCGCGATCCTCGCCGGTATCGACCTGATCCCCGCCTGGGGCTACCAACTCTGGGACACCTCCTGGCTGGTCTCCGACGCCAGCCTCACCGGCCGCGCCCTGACCGCGCTGGTGGGCTACACCGACCGGCCGCTGGGCGTCCAACTGGCCGCCTGGTCCGTCACCCTTGCGCTCCTGGTGCTGGGTAACCGCTTGCTGCATTCACGCCCGACGCAATCACGTTAACTGTCCCAAGGAGCCCCACCATGAAACACCTGCGCAAACCCTTGGCCACCGCACTGGTACTTGTCAGCGCCCTGGCCGCTTCCACCCTGACCCAAGCCCGCGAGTACCCGATTGGAGGGCCCGTCCAGGTCAACGACATGGAAATCGCCTCCTCCTACCTGGTGGGCATTGAAATGGCCCCCATGCCACCGGGCATGGTGATGAGCAAGGATTCGGTGCACCTCGAGACGGATGTGCATGCCACCGCCGACAACAAGTACGGCCTGTCCAATGGCGAGTGGGTGCCCTACCTGACCATCACCTACTCCCTGGTCAAGCAAGGTTCGCCCGACTACAAGGAAATCGGCACGCTGCTGCCGATGGTGGCCAAAGACGGCGCCCACTACGCCAACAACGTGAAAATGGACGGCCCCGGCACCTACACCGTGGTACTGCGCTATGAAAGCCCGCAAATCAAAGGCTTCTTTCACCATGTGGACAAGGAAACCGGCGTACCGGAATGGTGGGGCCCCTTCACCAAAACCTTCACCTTCAAATACCCGCAAAGCTGAAAGCATGAACGCGACACCTGATTACCAGGTGTCGTAAACCCCATGCTGTCTGATAACGTGCGTCTATCGATTGCAGCCGGTATGCTTGGCCCGCAACCTCATGGACGCCCGCTATGACTCTTACAGAATTACGCTACATCGTTACCCTCGCCCAAGAGCAGCACTTCGGCCACGCGGCCGAGCGTTGCCACGTCAGCCAGCCGACGCTGTCGGTGGGTGTGAAGAAGCTTGAAGACGAACTCGGTGTGCTGATTTTCGAGCGCAGCAAAAGCGCCGTGCGCCTCACGCCCGTCGGCGAAGGCATCGTCGCCCAGGCCCAGAAGGTCCTGGAACAGGCCCAAAGCATTCGCGAGCTGGCCCAGGCCGGCAAGAACCAGCTGACCGCACCGCTGAAAGTCGGCGCCATCTACACCGTCGGCCCGTACCTGTTCCCGCACTTGATTCCGCAACTGCACCGCGTCGCGCCGCAGATGCCGCTGTATATCGAAGAAAACTTCACCCACGTGCTGCGCGACAAACTGCGCAACGGCGAGCTGGACGCGATCATCATCGCCCTGCCGTTCAATGAGGCCGACGTGCTGACCCTGCCGCTCTACGATGAGCCGTTCTACGTGCTGATGCCGGCGTCCCACCCCTGGACCCAGAAAGACACCATCGACGCGGGCCTGCTCAACGACAAGAGCCTGCTGTTGCTGGGCGAAGGCCACTGCTTCCGCGACCAGGTGCTGGAAGCCTGCCCGACCCTGACCAAGGGCAACGACGGCGCCAAGCACACCACCGTGGAATCCAGCTCCCTGGAAACCATTCGCCATATGGTCGCTTCCGGCCTGGGCATCTCGATCCTGCCGCTGTCGGCGGTCGACAGCCATCACTACGCCCCGGGCGTGATCGCCGTGCGCCCACTGACGCCGCCGGTGCCGTTCCGTACCGTGGCGATTGCCTGGCGCGCGAGCTTCCCGCGTCCGAAAGCGATTGAAATCCTCGCCGACTCGATCCGCCTGTGTTCGGTGGCCAAGCCGCCTGCTGCGAGCTAAGTAACGGTATGACTGAGCTGTCGCAGGTGTCGGTGACGGCACTCAAGGGTGTCGGGGAGGCCATGGCCGAGAAATTGGCCAAGGTCGGCCTGGAAAATCTCCAGGACGTATTGTTCCACCTGCCCCTGCGTTATCAGGACCGCACCCGCGTGGTGCCCATCGGCCAGCTGCGCCCCGGGCAGGACGCGGTGGTCGAAGGCACCGTCAGCGGCGCCGACGTGGTGATGGGCAAGCGCCGCAGCTTGGTCGTGCGCCTGCAAGACGGCACCGGCGGCCTGAGCCTGCGCTTCTACCATTTCAGCAACGCTCAGAAGGAAGGCCTCAAGCGAGGCACCCGCGTGCGCTGCTATGGCGAAGCCCGGCCCGGCGCTTCGGGGCTGGAAATCTACCACCCGGAATACCGCGCGATTACCGGCGACGAACCGCCACCGGTCGACACCACCCTCACACCGATCTACCCGCTCACCGAAGGCCTGACCCAGCAGCGCCTGCGCCAGCTGTGCATGCAAACCCTGACGATGCTCGGGCCGAAAAGCCTGCCCGACTGGCTGCCTCAGGAGTTGGCGCGCGACTACCAGCTGGCGCCGCTGGATGATGCGATCCGCTACCTGCATCACCCACCGGCCGACGCCGACGTCGACGAGTTGGCCCTTGGTCATCACTGGGCCCAGCATCGCCTGGCGTTCGAAGAACTGCTGACCCATCAACTGTCCCAGCAACGCCTGCGCGAGAGCATGCGTTCGCTGCGTGCGCCGGCCATGCCCAAGGCCAAGCACCTGCCTGCGCAATACCTGGCCAACCTGGGGTTTGCACCGACCGGCGCCCAGCAAAGGGTCGGCAATGAGATCGCCTACGACCTGAGCCAGAAAGAACCGATGCTGCGGCTGATCCAGGGCGACGTAGGCGCGGGTAAAACCGTGGTCGCCGCCCTCGCCGCACTGCAAGCCCTCGAAGCCGGCTATCAGGTGGCGCTGATGGCGCCCACCGAGATTCTCGCCGAACAACACTTCATCACCTTCAAGCGCTGGCTCGAACCACTGGGCCTGGAAGTCGCCTGGCTGGCCGGCAAGCTCAAGGGCAAGAATCGCGTAGCCGCCCTGGAGCAGATCGCCGCCGGCGCCCCGATGGTGGTGGGCACCCACGCGCTGTTCCAGGACGAAGTGAAATTCAAGAACCTGGCGCTGGTGATCATCGACGAGCAGCACCGCTTCGGCGTGCAACAGCGCCTGGCCCTGCGCCAGAAAGGCGTGGGCGGGCGCATGAGCCCGCACCAGTTGATCATGACCGCCACGCCGATCCCGCGCACCCTGGCCATGAGCGCCTACGCCGACCTCGACACCTCGATCCTCGACGAACTGCCGCCGGGCCGAACGCCGGTCAACACCGTGCTGGTCACCGACACCCGCAGGGTAGAAGTGATCGAACGGGTACGCGGCGCCTGCGCCGAAGGCCGCCAGGCGTATTGGGTGTGCACGCTGATCGAAGAGTCGGAAGAGCTGACCTGCCAGGCCGCCGAAACCACCTACGAAGACCTCACCAGCGCCTTGGGCGAGCTCAAGGTCGGGCTGATCCACGGCCGCATGAAGCCGGTGGAAAAGGCCGCGGTGATGGCCGAGTTCAAGGCCGGCAATTTGCAATTGCTGGTGGCAACCACGGTGATCGAAGTCGGCGTCGACGTACCGAACGCCAGCCTGATGATCATCGAAAACCCCGAGCGCCTGGGCCTGGCGCAACTGCACCAGTTACGCGGCCGCGTGGGCCGGGGCAGCGCCGCCAGTCATTGCGTGCTGCTGTACCACCCGCCGCTGTCACAAATCGGCCGCCAGCGCCTGGGGATCATGCGCGAAACCAACGACGGTTTCGTGATCGCCGAAAAAGACCTCGAACTGCGCGGCCCCGGCGAAATGCTCGGCACCCGTCAGACCGGCTTGCTGCAATTCAAAGTGGCTGACCTGATGCGCGACGCCGACCTGCTGCCCGCCGTGCGCGATGCGGCCCAGGCGTTGATTGAGCGCTGGCCGGAACATGTCAGCCCACTGCTGGACCGCTGGCTTCGACACGGGCAGCAATACGGCCAAGTGTGACGGCTGACTCACTTAGTCGACCATCAGATGTATCAAGCTGGTTATACTCCAATGACTGTAGGAAATTGGATTCAGGCCATGTCAGAAGTTGCCCTCGCCACAGCCCCACCGACCGCACCCTCGGTGATTCGGACGCTGCTTGCAAAGCTCGCCATCAGCTACACGGAAGTTGCCGAACGTCCTGGCCTGAACCCGGCGCAAAAGGTTCAGGCAGTACTGCTCGATGATGCCGTGGGTGCACTCATGGTGCTGTTTCCACAGAACCAGTTGCTGGACCTCAATCGCCTGGCCGAACTGACCGGCCGGCGCCTCACAGCCGTGTCCCCCGAGCGCCTCGAACGCATGCTCGGCAAGCACAGCCTGAGCCTGCTGCCCGGCCTGCCGCCGCTGACCAGTTCCCCGTGCCTGTACGAAGAAAGCCTGCTGCGTGAACCCACCGTTCTGGTTCACTCGGGCGAGGCCGGGCTGCTGCTGGAGATTTCCAGCGACGCCTTCAAGAGCATGCTGACCAAGGCCAGCGCCGCGCATTTCGGCGAGCCGTTGAGCAGCATCCGGCCGAACCTCGACCGCCCCAACGACGACCGCGAGGAAATCACCCAGGCGATGCAGGCGTTCACTGCCCGCCGCATCCAGCAGCGTCTGGAAGCGACCATCGAGATTCCACCGCTGGCCGACACGGCACAAAAAATTATCAAGCTGCGGGTCGACCCCAACGCCACCATCGACGACATCACCGGCGTGGTGGAAACCGACCCGGCCCTGGCTGCCCAAGTGGTGAGCTGGGCGGCGTCGCCCTACTACGCCTCGCCGGGCAAGATCCGCTCGGTGGAAGACGCCATCGTCCGCGTACTGGGCTTTGATTTGGTGATCAACCTCGCGCTGGGCCTGGCCTTGGGCAAGACCTTGAGCCTGCCCAAGGACCAGCCGCAACAGGCTACGCCGTACTGGCACCAGTCGATCTACACCGCCGCCGTGATCGAAGGCCTGACCCGCGCCATGCCCCGCGCCCAGCGCCCGGAAGCCGGCCTGACGTACCTCGCCGGCCTGCTGCACAACTTCGGCTACCTGTTGCTGGCCCACGTGTTCCCGCCGCATTTCTCGCTGATCTGCCGGCACCTGGAGGTCAACCCGCACCTGTGCCACAGCTACATCGAGCAGCACCTGCTGGGCATCAGCCGTGAGCAGATTGGTGCATGGTTGATGCGCTATTGGGACATGCCGGACGAACTGTCCACCGCCCTGCGCTTCCAGCACGACCCGACCTACGACGGCCAATACGCCGAATACCCGAACCTGGTGTGCCTGGCCGTGCGCTTGCTGCGCAGCCGCGGCATCGGTTCCGGGCCGGATGAAGACATCCCGGACGAACTGCTGGAACGCCTGGGGCTGACCCGGGACAAGGCGGAGGATGTGGTGGCTAAAGTGCTGGATGCGGAAACGTTGCTGCGGGAGTTGGCGTCGCAGTTCAGCCAGGGATAAATCTGCGCCTGTGATACCGCTATCGCAGGCAAGCCAGCTCCCACATTTGACCGGGTTCTACCTGTAGAAACGCGGTACATGTGGGAGCTGGCTTGCCTGCGATGAATTCAACTCGGTCTTAAGCCTTCGGCTTTTTCTTCGGCTTCAAATACTTGGTCAACCCCTGGAACCAGATCACCAGTGCCGGGTTGCCCTTGATCTGGATCGACTTGTCCTGAATCCCCGTCATGAACGCCAGTTGCTTGTTCTTTGCCTGCATCGTGGCGAAGCCGTAGGCGGCATCCTTGAAGGCAATAGCAAACGCAGGCGCGGGATGAACACCCGAACGGCTGGTGATGCGCTGGTCTTTGACGATGAAGTGACGGGCAACCTTGCCGTCGAGGGTCTGCAGCTGGAACGCCAGGTCCTTGTCACCCAACTGCTGCTGGAACGCAGGGTTGGTGCGGCTGGCTTTGCCCATCAACAGGCCAAGCATCCAGAGAAGAAAACGAAATTTCATGCACACGGCCTCAGTGTAATTATTGGGTGGCCGCAGCAGTTTAACGATTTGTGCAAATAACGCTACCGATCTCCCGTTTTAGCAGGAGATCGGCTGGCGTTTAACGCTTATAGCAACAACTTGGCTTAGACGTTAGGGCAAGGAACCGGTGCCCAGTCGGCCAGGTTTGGATCGCGGCACGTGCCTTCGATCTGCGCTTTACCGGCGCTGGCGACCTGCTTGCTTTCAGCTTGCTTGGTCTGCGCGGTCTGGATGGTTTTCTCGGTGGCTACCGCTTCTTTCGGCACGGTTGGCAGCACCGGCTTTTTCGCCACTTTTACCGGCTTCTTGCCTTTGGCGGGCGTCACCACCGGGGTGGTGTCAGCGGTGGCCACGGTCACCACGTCGGCACGTTGTACGCCGACTTGTTGCAGGTCCTGCTCGTACGCCTGGGTGTAGTTGTTCAGGTCTTCACTGGCTTTACCGTTGACCGCGACGATCAGGTCGTTGGACTCTTTCAGGCCGGAAACGATTTCTGCCAGGCGCTTGCGGCCTTCGACGTCATTGACGGTCTTGGCCTTGCGGTCGGCCACCAGCTTGGTGAACGCGCTCTGGTAGCACTGCTGGGACGCCTTGGCGTATGCGGTGCTGCGGTCGATGTCGGAGGCACGCTTGTTGACGTCAGTGGCGTAGGAAGCGATGCGCTGGTTGTCGTCGGTGATCTGCTTCTGGCGCTCGGTGTAGTAACCCGCTGCACCGCCGGCCAGGGCGCCGCCCGCTGCGCCGATGGCGGCATTGCGGCCACGTTTGTCGGAGTCACCGGTCAAGGCGCCCAGCAGTGCACCACCGGCCGCGCCGATGGCAGCACCGGTGACGACCGACTTGGTCAGGTCCGAATCGGTGGCGCGCAGGTGTTGTACCGGCTCATAACAGTTCGGGTAGTACTCGACCTTGGTGGTCGAGGCGACCTTGGAGGTCGGCGACGTTGCGCAACCGGTCAGCACGGTGCTGAAACCGGCAGCGATCAACAGCAGATGACGCTTGGAAACCGCCTTACGGGAAAAAAGCATAGGTGTGTTCTCTTTTAAGTTTGACTTGCCCAGCACGGCCCACCGCCGCCTGAGTCCCTTCCAAGCTCGCCATACAACCAGCGGTCAAGACCGCTGACCGCTCGCTGCGAGCAATTCCTTCAAAATCGTCGCCGGGTCGGCCCGCTGTTGCTTGCGGTAGTTGCCCACATGGCGAACGAATAACGTCGCGCGCGTCACCAGGCTTTTGCCCAGCACTGGCTTGCGATCCAACTCTTCCTTGATCCGTTGAAACTGCGCCTGGATCACCGCATCGGTGTAGCGCGTACCGGTGGCCAGGTTGTCGATATAGATCGCCACCGCGCCGTCCAGCGCACTGCGCCCATTGGTGATCGCCGTGGCAAACAACTGCGCACTGGCCTCATCCTTCGCGTCGATAGCCTGCTGGCGGCTCTTCTGCAAATTGATCAGGCGGATGTTGTAGTTGTTGATGGTCTCGGCCACCAGGGCCGCAGACTGAATCAGGTTGCCGGCCGCCTCTTCACGCTGCTGGGCGATCAGCGAGACGTTGCGCTTGAGCTCTTCGTTGACCAGTCCAAGTTCGGCTTGCAGGCGCGGGTCGACACTGGCGGCGATGATGCTGTCCAGGCGCTTGGTCGGGTCCTGGGCGTCGTCGATGGCGTCGGTCAGCGAGGCCAGGCGGCCTTCTTTCTGCCATTGGGCGAACAGCTCCTTGTAGCGCGAGCGCGGTGCCGACAACGCACCAATCGCCACGCGAAAGCCGGTGGTCTCGTTGCTTTGTTCGGTGCCATCAGCGGCGAACAAGGGGTACTCGCGGCGCATGCCGGTGAACAGCGTGCCCTCGCCTTCCAGGTAGTTGCCGCCCTTGACCACAAAGCCGCCGTAGGTGCCCTGGCGACGCCCGGCGTGCACCAGCTGGAACGACTCCTGGACCATTTCCGCCGCGTTGCCGATCACATCGAACATGCCGATCGGGTTGGGCAATTTGGTGCCGATGGGCATCAACCGTGCAGCCTGGCCGGTACCGCCGGCGACCTGGTTGAACACCGCATAATCGGCAAGCGGGCCGTCGCTTTCGCTGCCCTCGGCACGCCGTGGGAACAGCCGGCCTTCCAGGTCCTGACGGCTGACCGCCTGGCCACCGCGTGCGGCAAACTCCCACTCCACTTCCGTCGGCAGGCGCACAAAGCCCAGGCCGCCGTCGTCTGCCGAAGCGCCGCGACCACTCACGGGCAACAGCTCACGGTGGTACTTCATCAGCCAGGCGCTGTACACCGCCGAGAAACGCTCGGCTTCAAAGCGCGACAGCTTGACCTTGGGCAAGCGCGCGGCCATGCCGGTGGGTACGTCGCACGCCGGGGCCGGCTCACCGCTGGCCAGGGATTGCGCCTGGGACATGACCTGCGCGTACTGCCGGGCGGTGACTTCGTACTTGCCGATGAAATACAGCATCGGCTTGAGCGGGGTCTTGGCGTCGGTCTTGGGCATCAGCGGCGCGATGACTTTGTTCCAGTCCTTGGGCAGGTCCTTGAGGGTGAACTGGCCGTTGATAAAGTCCCGGCGGTAGCCGGAAATGAACGACTGCTGGTAGCCCGCCTCGCCTTCGCTGAACGGGTAGCCGAGGCTGATCTCGCGGTCGTCCAGGGTCCCTTGGGCCAGCACGTAGGCATAGCGGAACACCATGTTGCCTTCGCAGGGCAGCGGCAGGCTGACGTCATCCGGCAGCGGCTTGGGGTTGTCCAGTTTGTCCTGCCCTTCTGATGAAGAGCCCTCGTCGGCCCAGGCCATCGAAGCCAGGGTCAGCGCCACGGCGGCGCCCAGTAACTTATACATCTCTGATTCCTTCAGAAGCCTGGATACGCGCCACACGCCAACCGCCACAGGCCGCCGCCACGGCGCTGACGCCCAGGACAGCAACCAGGGCCAGGCCGTAATGACGCGCCAGCAGGTGACTGGCGTACTCGCCCGGGACCTGCACGAATAATTGGTTCAGGCCTGACTCTGCCAGCCCGTATAAAAGCCCGCTCAACACCGCGGCAAACCCGGCGCTGTACAGCGCCTGCAACACCACGAACAGCAACAGCCCAGCCGTGGAAAACCCCAGCAGCCGCAGCACCGACAATTCCCGGCGCTTGCGTGCAACCGCCGCCAGCGCACCGGCAAAGATCGCGGCAAACGCGCCCGCCAGGGCCAGCCCGGCGATGATCCAGAACACGATCGACAGGTTGCGGCTCAACGACTGCACCTGGGCGATGGTCTGGGCCTGGGTCGACACCAACACGTTCTGCCCGGCGAAATACACCCGCAGCGGCTCCACATCCACCAGGCGCCGCGCATACAAACGGAACGCCGGGTAAACCCGCTGCTCACTCACGCCCACCGCATCGCCGTCCCAGCCAAACGCCGACACGGCGCGGCCATCGCGATAATCTTCCGCCGCTTCCAGCAACCCCAGGGGCGCAAACAATCCATCCCGGGCGAAGGCTTCCAGCGGCAACACCTGCAGCACCTGCACCCGCGTGTGTTGCGACTCGACGCGACCCGCCACCTGGCGACCAAAACTCGCCTCCAGCCAATCCCCGGCCTTTGCCCCGAGTTTCTCGGCAGCGGTGTGGCTCAAAACGATTTGATCCAGGCCCTTGGGCATTGGCAGACCGGCCAGCAACGGATCGTTGTCGGCGGTCGGCAGCATCTCCACCGTCACTGCACCCAACTGCGCCGTCGCCGCGATCTGCCGGGTACGCGGCAAGGCAAACGCCACGTCGCGGCGCTGGCGCAGCTGCTCGACAAATTCACTGCTGAATCGACCACCACCCAACGGAATAATTTCCCGGGTGGCCGGGTCGTTCTCCAAACGTTCGGTCAAACTGCCAACCAGTCCATATTTCAGGCCAAACAACACCAGCAACGGCGCGATCACTGCCACCAACGCGAGCACCGAACACACCGACAGCCACGCGTCGTTGCGGTAGTCCTGCCAGGCCAGGGAAGCCACCAGCGCGATACGCATCAGCACGCCTCCCCAAGGGTCGCAGTGACGCCGCCGTCGGTGTCACGACGGCAACTGATGCGCCGCACCTGCAAGCCGCTGGCCCGGGCCAAGGGCTCGTCATGGGTGGCGATCACGCAACACGCGCCGTTGTTCCGCGCCTGGGCCAGCAAAGCCTGCATCACACGTTCGGCGTTCAACGGGTCGAGCGCCGCGGTGGGCTCATCCGCCAGCAACAGTTGCGGGCCGTGGGCCAGAGCCCTCGCGCAACTGACCCGCTGACGCTGACCCACGGACAACGCCGCCGGCTTCTTATCCAGCTGATCGGTGATCTCCAACTGCTCAGCCAGCCGCGCCACGCTGCCGTCATCCTTCAAGCCCAGCAGTTGCCGCGACAGCGCAATGTTGCCGCGCACATCGAGAAAACCCAGCAGGCCACCGGTTTGCAGCACATAGCCCAGGTGCCCGCTGCGCAATCGAGCCAGCTCACTTTGCTGATCGCCACGCCAAAGCCCGGCGATGTCGACACCGTTGAAGTCGAACTGCCCGACCTGATCCGGCACCAACACCAGCGCGAGCAAATCCAGCAACGTGCTCTTGCCACAGCCACTCGGCCCAACCACTGCCAACTGTTCACCCGCACGCAGTTGCAGGCCCGGAATCACCAGGCTGTAGCGCTGGGCGCCGACGCCCCGGCTCTTGTGCACTGCGCTCAAGTTCAGCATTACGGCAACGTCGACAACGGCACGCGGTACAACGCATCACCCGGCTCGGCATCGCCGAAACGGACCCAGTTGGCCACATCGTTGTGAAAGGTTTCGTAGAGGCGGATCTTCGAATCCAGCTCGTCGATAAAGTCTTCCTGCTCGGCCACGCTCAACGACAGCCACAAATCCTGAGTCATGTTCAGCGACTTGCTGCGGTACGGCAGGCCTTCCAGGTACTCGCCAAGGATGCCGCCGTCCGCCAGGTTTCCGCCTTTTTTCAAGGCCTGTGGATCGCGGCTCATATAGGCCGAGGCGCTGGCGATTTCCTGGAAGAAATCCTTCGGCGAGGTCTGGGTTTTGCGCGCGGCGTCGACGATCAGTTTCAAGGACTGCTGCAAGTCGTTGAGCTGCAACTTGGTCAGCATCACACACACCTGGAAGGCCGGCAGCGCAGTGTTGGTCAGGTCGCGGTCGGCGGTCCAGGCACTCACCAGTTGCGGCGCCTGGCTCGCGGTTTTGCGCCCGAGGAAATCCATGTGCATCGCATAACCGACGGCGGCGGACTTGTCTGCCAGGGTCGGCGCCGCGCTGAGCAGCGGCACCGGTTGCGGCGTGTTGCTGCGCACCTGATGCACCAGGTTGGCAAACACAGTGCCGATCTCGTCGACCCGCTCGCCGAACCTGCGCACATCACCACCCGGAACGGGCGTGTACAAATCGCCGATCTGCGGGTTGGCGTCGGCGGTCAGGGTGCGGTATTGGGTTTCGGCGCCGCTGTGGGTTTTCTTGCCGGCGTCGGTGCGCAGGTGCAGGGCGTAGATCTTGATCTGCTTGCCCAATGCCGCCTGGCGCACTTCGGCTTCGTTCATCTGGGTGGTCGCGAACGGGTCGTTCTTGCGCAGCGCACCGGCGTCGGTCACCAGCAGGATCAGGCGCCCGCCATAGCCGGACCAGTCCATGCCTTCCACCGCCTGCATCACACCCGCGAACGCGTCTTCGTTGAACGAGTGACTGGACACGGTGGACGCCTTCACCTGCCGCGCCATGTCGAGGAAGCGTTGCGGGTCGCGGCCCTGGTCGAGGGTGATCAGGGTCTTGGCCACGTATTCCAGGCCCGGGGTTTTCTTGATGCTGTTGCGAAAGCCCACGAGGCCGAAGCTCACGCTGTCCAGCTCGCCACGTTCGGCGATGCGGGTTTGCAGTTCGTGCACCACGTCGCGCACCTGGTCGATATAGGGCTGCATCGAGACGGTGGTGTCGACCACCAGCACCACGGCAGTGCGGAAGGCGTCGGCATCCGCCACAGGGGCGCGCGCAACGGCCTTGGCCACGGTGCTCGGCGTGTTGCCAGGGTCGATGGAGGCGACGTTGAGCAACTGCACCGGCTGGCCGTTTTCGTCGAAGCTCTCTTTGGAATCAAAAATCGGCAGCAGGTAGAACTGGTTCTGCGGGACCGCGCTGGCGGTCGGTTCCAGCGCCAGCACCTGCTGGTTGTCCTCGCTGTTTTTCTGCACCTTGAGCAGCAGGTTTTTTGCGGCTGCCGGATCGGCCAGCAGCTTTTCCACCTCCGCAGATTGGCGCAGGAACATCACCGGCGCCCGGCCCGAACGCTCAGTGAACTTGAGCACCAGGCTTTGCTTCCAGTCGCTGGCTTGGGCCGCCGGCAACCAGCCGTCGCTGCGCCCGTCAGTGGCGGCGCCCACACGCAGCCACGGGCTGCCTTCGATGTCCTTGCGCTGATACACGTAGAGCACCGAAAACGCCGGCAAGCCTTCGCCCGGCGCCCCGCCCGCTTCGTGGGAAAGCTTGGCGCCAGGCTTGCTCAATACACGCTGGAACAGGGTTTTCTTGCCGGCCATCAGCAGCGGGCGTTGACCGCCGTCGGCCTCCGCGACCACAGGTTGCGCGGTTGGCGGCGTAACGGTTTTGGCGGCCTCGACAACCGGCGGCGCGGCGGCTGGCGCGTCATCTTTCAACCACCAGTAACTCGCACCGCCAATCGCCAGCGCGACCGCCACGGCAACCGCCGCCAACGCCAGCACCGGCCCACGGTTTTGTTCGGACACGGCGGAGTGTTGCGTCGGCGTCACCACCGGTTGGCGCACCGGCTGCGGCTGCGGCTTGTCGGTCGGGATTTCGATGGAGACCGGCGTGAGCCCGGCCAGGTCATTCGAGACGGGGACCGGAATCGGCAAAGGCCGAATCAACGTCGCCTCTACCGGCGTTTCTTTCGGCAACTGATCCAGTGCCGTCAGCAACGCCGCCGCATCCGGGAAGCGTTCTGCCGGGTCCTTGGCCAGCAGCTTGCGCAACACCTCCTGATAACGCCCGTGGTGCACCGGCAATTCCGGCAGCGGTTCAGTCAGGTGCGCCAGCGCCGTGGAAAGCGCATCGGTGCCGTTGTACGGCAGCTTGCCCACCAGGATTTCGTAGAGCACCACGCCCAACGCATACAGGTCGGCCCGGCCATCAATCTCCTGGCCCCGCGCCTGTTCCGGGCTCATGTAGCTCGGTGTGCCGACGGCAAAACCCGCCTGGGTGAACTGGGTGCGATCATCCAGCGACTTGGCGATACCAAAGTCCGACAACACCGCCGTGCCATCCGCACGGAACAGAATGTTCGCCGGTTTCACATCGCGGTGTACCAAACCCTGGGCGTGGGCATACCCCAGCGCCGAAGCGATCTGGCGGATATACGTCAGCCCCTGCTCCGGCGTCAGGCCCGCAGCAATGCGCTCCTTGAGCGTGCCGTTGGGCAGGTATTCCATGGCCATGTAGTACAGCTCACCGACATTGCCGATGTCATGGATGGTCACGGTGTGCGGGTGGGACAAGCGCGCCAGGGTCTTGCCTTCACGCAGGAAGCGCTCGCAGAAGCTCGGGTCGGCTGCCAGCGCCGCCGCCATGATCTTCAACGCCACCTTGCGCTCCAGGGAGCGCTGGGTTGCCAGGTACACGCTGGCCATGGCGCCAACGCCAATCTCGCCTTCGATGTCGTAGCCGGGAATGAGGATGTTCATGTCGACACCTTCACGACGATGGCAGTGATGTTGTCCGGCGCGCCGCGATTGAGCCCCAGGTGCACCAGACTGCGGACGATTTCATCCGGCTCGTCATGGCTCAGCACTTCGCGAATCTCGTGGTCTTCGACGGTCTTGTTCAAGCCGTCGCTGCACAGCAGGTAACTGTCGCCCGGCGCGATCAACAGGTCGACCGACGACAACGCCAGCTGCGCTTCCACGCCAATCGCGCGGGTGACGATATTCGCCCGTGGGTGCACCCGGGCATCGGCTTCGCTGAGCAGGCCGCTGTCCTGCAAATCCTGCACGTAGCTGTGGTCGCGGGAGATGCTTTCCAGCACACCGTCCCGCAGGCGATACAGGCGGCTGTCACCAGCCCACAGGCACACGCCGCGCAAGCCCCGGGTGGCGAGCAACACCACGGTGCTGCCCATCAGGGTCACGCCACGGTGGGCGGTTTCTTCGCGCACCGCGCCGTTGACCCGCAACAGGTCGCTGCGCAACGCCGCCGTGTATTCCTCAAGGGAACGGCCCACGGGAAGGCTGCGCAGGCTGTCGACGATCAGGCTGCTGACGTAGTCCCCCGCCGCGTGCCCGCCCATGCCGTCGGCCACCACCCACAGGCCGTTTTCCGGCAGGTCGAGGCAGGCGTCTTCATTGACTTGGCGAACCATGCCGACGTGGCTTTTGCTGGCGGATTTGAACGTGGACCGCATCTACACAACACCTTCTTGGCCAAGCAAAAATTGCGCAAAATCGCCGGCGGCAGGCAGGCCCTGACACCGCAATAAACCGGGGGAAATCTGTTGCGAACCACGGCCCCACCACAGGCTCGCGCCTTCGCAGGCCAGCTCGGCGAGTGCGGTCATCCGCGCTGGCGGGTCAGTGACATCGACACGCTGCAAACTGGCGAAACGGCGGCCCGACAGGCGTGGCTGGCAGGCTGGCGCACCGAGGCTGTCGATGCCCTCGCTGAACCCTTCGAACGTAGCGCCGGCATCCAGCGTGCTCAGCAGCAGCTCTTCCACCTGCTCAAACCAGGCGTCCGGGCCGGCGACGAGGGAGGCCGGATCGGTATCGTGATCCAACAGCGCAGCGACGGTCAGCGGGAAATAGCGCCCCACCCGGTCAATGCTCGGCATCACCACGCCCACCGCCGCGTCCGGCCCGCACACCCCCGGCGCCAACACGAAGCGCCACAGCGGGCTGACGAGATAAGCGTTCAACCAGCCAGCCCCAAGGTGGTTCTGGCTGGCGAGCAATCCGGACGCCAGCCAACTGTCCCAAGGGCCGATAAAACTCTGGGGCAGCGCGCGGCTGACAAAGTCGCCGCGGCTGGCCAACTTGCCGTAGAAACCCAGCGTGGTCATAGCCGCTCCGGCAGGCTGAAGCCGTTAAGCACGCGACTCTTGAACGGGTTAAAGGCGCTGTTGGCCCGCAGTTCATAAGAGATGCTCGCGCCATCGACCCGCAGCCGCAGGTTGAAGCGGTCCGGCGAATTGCCGGCCGTCAGGTCGGACTGCTCAAGCAGCCGGAACCACGCCCACGGCCCGTCCAGCGTCACGCCGGAGCGCCCGCTGGCCGACGGCGGCAGGATGGAAATGCGCACCACGCCAATGCTGCCGGGGTTGGGCCACTGCATCGCGACCGGCCGGCTCGGGCCGTGGTCGTAGCTCAATTGTTGGCCGTCGAGGTCCAGCAGGAACTGAGTGATGGTCGCGTCCATCGCCACCGGCTTGAGTTCAAAGCGCACGATCGGCTGAGTGCCACCCGCGCGGAAAAACGCATCGCGAATGGTCGCCGCCCGCTGGAAGGTTTGCAGCACACCCGGCGCGATGCCGAGCTTCTGCGCCGCACCCGGCTGCCAGCGCCAGGTTTGCGTGGAGGTGTCGACGTAAGGTTGCAGGTACTTGCGGAAGTAGTTGTCCATCACCCCGCCCACCCCAAAGAACTGGCCGAAGTCATCCAGGGTCGCGTCCCGCGCACTGCCTGGCGACATCGGATAACGCCCGGCCAGGGACTGGCGATACACGTTCACCACTTCGCTGACCCACGCCGCATTCAGTTGGTTGCGCACCCCGCCCATCATGCTGTTGGTGGTGGAGTTGACCACCGACTTGACCATGCCCTGTACCAGCGGTGGCTGGCGTTCGGCATTCAGGCTGACCCGCGTGGCCGCCGCCGCTGCCTGGTTTTTCGCTTCGCCGAGCAATGCATCGCCGCTGGCCCCGACCATCGCGCTGACCTGCACATACAGCGCGTTCATGTCCGCCAGCAGGCCGTCGATGGCCGCGGGTTCGCCTTCGTTCTTGCTGACGATGCTGTTGAGTTCGGCGAAGTGCGCCGTCACCGGGTCTTCACTGGCGGCCGGTGCATTGGCGCTCGGCTGGTCCTGACCCAACAGGCTGCCGAGGCGCTCCTTGAGCTTGTCCACGCCGCCTTCCACCGGCGCGCCCTTGGCCGCCAGCAGACGCTCTTCTGCCTGCAAATCGGTTTCCTTGGAGACCGCCACCAGCAGCTTTTTCAGCGGCGACGTCGGCCCCGAGATCACCCGCAACACGTCGGCCGCCTGGGCCACGCTGGTGATCGGCACAAAGTCGATATCCGCCAGCAAGGCGTCCCACTGGCGCTGATAGTCCTGGAAATACAGGCGACGCACGTCGGCGGCGAGGCTGACCACGTTCTGTTGATCGGCCTGCTCGTGGCCCAGTACCCATTGCTCTTCGGCGAGGGTACCGGCCTGGTTCAGGCTGGTCAGCAGGAAGCCCTGGCGATAGCCCTTGGCGGTGAAGAAGCCGCTCAAGGGCTCGCCCAACGGCTTGCCGCTTTTGCGACTGAACACCAGCGCCGCATCGCGGCCCGCTGCCTCATTGATGCGAAAATCCGGCACGCCTTCGGGCAGTTTCTGGCGCTTGATCCGGTCGTACACACGCTGGGCCACCGGCAGTTGTTGCAGTTGCCGGCGCAGGTCGTCGATCAAGCGCGGGTCGAGACGGGCGCTGGGCGGATGCCGTTCGAACAAGGCCTGCAAGTGCCCGATCAAGGCCTGGCGCTGATCCGCCGGCAGGTCGCGCGGCAGGTTGCGGTCCCAGTCCAGGGCGATCCAGGCCTTGATGAAGTCCGGGTCGTAATGCTCGTTATCCGCGAGCATCAGATAGGCCTTCAAGCCTTCGTAGAGGAAATCGGAATTGCCGCCGCCGTGCAGTTGCTCCTCGATGCGCGTCACCAAACGGGGCGCGAACACGGCGATCAACAGCTTGCGGTAGACACTCGCGGATTCGGCTTCGAGCATGTCGCCCTGATACAGGCCCAAGCCTTCGGACCAGCTCGGCGAGTCGCCCGCCAGGTGCTTCACGGCGTTGAGCAACGGCAATACCGCGAGCACTTCGCGCTGTGCCGGGCTGAGGTTCTGTACGGTCTGGCCCAACGGCGCGACCTTCTGGTCGACCTGGGCGATATAGGCCTGGTTGGCGCGATAACTCACCCACCACAGGGTGCTCACCACCAGCACCAACGCTACGGTTGCGGCCAGCACACCACGGGCAATCCACTTGCGACGGCGCTCCACCTTCGGGTTGACGCCCACCAGGCCACGCTCGGCAAAGGCCACGGCGGTGAACAGTTTTTCGATGAAGTAGCTGCGCCCGGTGCCGGTCTGGCGCGCCAGGTGCTGGCGGTCCAGGTTCATGCTCTGGGCCATGGCGCCGATCAAGCGATCGATCGGGCTGCCTTCCTGGGTGCCACTGGTGAAGTACACGCCGCGCAGCAATACGCGCTCTTCGAAGGCGTTGGGTTTGAACACACCTTCGAGGAAACCTTGCAGGCAATCCTTCAGCGCACCGAACTGCTGCGGAAAGCCGTAGATCAGGTCGCGCCGCGCCGGGTCGCGTTCCTGTTGCAGGCGTTCCACCAGGCGCTCGTTGAGGCGCTGTTCCAGGCCGGCGAATTCGCTTTGCAGGTGGGCCAGCGGGCTGTCGGTGTTCTTGCCATCGTCCAGGGCGAACGTCATGCCCCACACCTGGGCGCGCTCTTCCTTGCTCAGGTTGTCGAAGAACTCCATGAAGCCCGGCACCAGGTCGAGCTTGGTGAGCATCAGGTAGATCGGGAAACGCACGCCCAGTTGGGTGTACAGCTCCTGGATACGCAGGCGGATCGCGGCGGCATGGGCGGCGCGCTCGGCGTCGCTGCCCAGCAGCAGGTCCGAGAGGCTGATGGCAATAAACGCACCGTCAATCGGGCGCCGGGAACGCTGCTTTTTCAGCAGGTCGAGGAAGCCCAGCCAGGCGGCTTTGTCCACCGTGGAGTTGCTGTCCTGGGTGGTGTAGCGGCCAGCGGTATCGAGCAATACGGCCTGGTCGGTAAACCACCAATCGCAATTGCGCGTACCGCCCACGCCACGCACCGCACCGGCACCCAGTTGCGCAGCCAGCGGAAAATGCAGCCCGGAATTGACCAGCGCGGTGGTCTTGCCCGAACCCGGCGGGCCGATGATCACGTACCACGGCAGCTCATACAGGTTGCGGCGCTCGTCACCGCCCAGCTTGGCCTTTTTCAACAGGGCCAGGGCTTCGTCCATGCGCTGGCGCAGGGTTGCCAGCTCTTCGGCGGTGGCGACGCGGGCAGGGTCCGGCGGGGTTTCTGCGGCGAGGCTGCGCATCACTTCAGCAGCCTGACGGCGGGCCTGGATGATCCGGAACACGCGGTAGGCAATCCACACCGCGAACACCAGGATGATCAGCGCCCAGCGGCGCCCTTCCGGCACCAGCACGTCGAGCAACGGCCCCACAAACCAGATGATCAGGCTCAGGGCGATCAGGCCCAGCAACGGGATCACCCAGCGAATCACAACACTGAAAAACGCCTTCACTCGACCCCCTCCGCCAATACGGTGATTTCTACCCGGCGATTGCGCGCACGGCCTTCGGCGGTGGCGTTGGTCGCCACCGGCTCGGTGTCGCTGCGGCCTTCGGCGCTGAAGCGTTCCGGCTGGCCGGTCTTGGCCGCGAGAATCTCCAGCACCGACTTGGCCCGCGCCTCGGACAGCGCCCAGTTGGACGGGAACCGCAGGGTGGCAATCGGACGGTTATCGCTGTGGCCGGTGACGCGCACCTGACCCTTGACCTTGCGGATGGCGTCGGCGATGCGCAGCATCAGCGGCTGGAAGTCATCGACGATGCTGGAGCTGGCCGAGGCGAACAGCTCATCGCCACGGATGGTCACCACCGAACGGTCGACGGCATCCTCTACCGCGACGCGACCGGCCTTGATGTCTTCCACCAGGAAGCCCGCCAGGCGTGGCCGCTCGATGATTTTCGGCTGGGCTACCGGACGGTCGATGGCCTGTACCGGGATCTCGCCCAAGGCATGAATATTCTTGAACACCGGCTCCGCATCCGACGCCAGTTTCATCCGCAACCCGAACAGCAACGCCAGCAGCAGCGCCACGCCGATGGCCACGGCGATCCACGGCGGCATGAATTGCGCCAGGCGATCGCGGGCCACGGTCACGCCACGCCAGTGGGGCGACAGCTCGCGCTCATGCTCACCACGGGCACTGCGAATCGCCGCCGCGGTGCGCTCACGCAGGGCTTCCAACTGGCTGCGGCCGTCATTCATCACGCGGTAGCGGCCTTCGAACCCCAGGCACAGGCACAGGTACAACAGCTCCAGCAGGTACAGGCGTTCGCGCGGGCTTTGCAGGCAGTGATCCAGCAGCTGGAAAACCTTTTCGCCGCCCCAGGCTTCGTTATGCACGGTGATCAGCAGGCTCTGTTTGCCCCAGTCACTGGTGCTGCCCCACGGCGTGCTCAGCACCGCTTCATCAAGGGCAGTGCACAGCGCGTAACGCGCCAACAGCACGTCATTGCGCGCCACGCCGGCGGCCTCGGCACGCTCTTCGAACTGGCGCAGGTAGGCCAGCAACTGCGCGCGCAGGCTCGACGGCGCCGGGTGGGCAATCGTGTTGCGCAGGCGCGTCAGCAGCGACAGCAGCGGGCCGGCGGCGCTTTCCAGCGGGTTCAGGCCTTGGGCCTTGCCCGTCAGGATCGGCGCAGCTGGCATCGACAGCGGCGCCGGCTCTGCACGAACCGGCTCCGGCGCACGGCCACCCGGGCGCGGCATGAACTGGGTGCGGTCATCGTCATTCGGATGCATCGCGGATTACCCTCGGATGGCCCAGAAAGCCAGGTTCAACCCCGGGAACTGGCCGGCGATGTGGAACGCAAAACCACCGGAATTACTCAGTTGCTGCCAGTGCTCGCTGCCCCGGTCCAGCTCGTAGTAGGTGGAACCTGCGTGGTACGGAATCTGCCGTGGTGCCACCGGCAGCGGCAGCAGGCCGATGCCCGGTAGTTGCAGGTTGACCAGGTCGCGGATGTGCTCCACCGAGCCGACTTTGCTTTGCTGGCCGAAGCGCGCGCGCAAGGTTTCGCCCGGCACGTCGGCGCGCACCACCAGGATGAAACTGGCGCTGTCGATCAGGGTTTTGTCGGCCAGCATCGCCACGTGCACGCCGTAGGCTTTCTCGACAATCGGGATCGGCGTGGCCTTGCTGTCGATCAGCATCGACAGCGCCTCGCGCAGGGCCTGCATCACCGGGGTGAAGCTCAGGCTCAGGTCGTCGTGCTGGTAGTGCGGGTATTCGTGGGGGCGGCGGCCCGTGGTGGAGAAGGTCGAGAACTCGCCGGCCAGACTCACCAGTTCGCTGAAAAAGCGCTCCGGGTGCAGCGGGCTCAACTGGCTCAGGTGCTGGATCAGCGGCTGGGCGCGGTTGACCAGCTGCAGCAGCATGAAATCGGCAATCTCCGAAGCGCCACCGGCGCCCGAGGCCACCACGCGTCCGGCCAACGCTTCACCACGCTGGTGCAGCAGGCCCAGCAGTTCGCTGCGAAACGCGGTCAGTGGTTTGCTGGCCGCCACGTCGAGTACCGGCGGGATGTAGCTGTCATCCAGCACCAGGGCACGGTCGGCGCGTTTTTCCTTGATTCGCACCAGGCCGATGGCGGCGTAATCGCTGATGCCATCCTGGGCGGTCAACAGGCGCAAGGCGCGGGCGCCGACCGCCACCGGGGCACGGTTTTCGAAGGGGGCATTGTCGTCGCGCACTTCCCGTACCTGGCTGACATAGCGCGCCGCTTCCAGGGCTTCGCCTTCGTCGACGGTGTCACGGGCGCCGGCACGCTTGAGGGGCAACGCCAGGTACACAAGGCCATCGCGCAGGTTGTCGTCGATGTTCAGCGGGCTCGGCGCCACGTCATCCTGGGGGATATTGAACGGCGTGCCATCAGGCAACAGACCGCGCGCCGAGACGATCGCCAGCTTGCCCTGGGCCAGCAGGCCCTGGTCGATCAGCAATTCGGAGAAGCCCCAGGCCCCGGCCGACAGCGGGCGGCTGCGCGCATCGATCAGGTTTTCCAGGTAACGGTCATGCTGCTGGAAGTGCTGCGTTCCGATGAACATGCCTTCCGACCAGACCACGCGATTGTTCCAGGACATGGGGGCTCCGATTCTTATTGGGCAGGGCTGGATGGGGGAACCACGACGTCGGCACGCACCGCATGCACATCGAGGCTGATCTGGTATTCGGTGTACTGGCGCGCGGGCACATTGAGTACGGTGCGCCACTCGGCGCGGTCCAGTTCGCGATAGCCCACCAGCAGGCCGATCTGGCGGGTGGACGGGTCGAGGTCGCGCTGGACGCTCAGTTGCTGGCCGGGCTGGATCACCACCTCGTCCTGGTCGAGCAGGTCGAGGCCGAGGGTCGACTGGGCGCGATCGGCCAGGGCGAAGTAGTCGGAACGGCTGAAGGTGGCGGCATTTTTCAGTTCGAAAATCCGCACCCGTACCGGGGCTGCCTGGCCATTGGAACCGGGGTTGAGCCCGGAGATGGCGTGAAAATGCAGCTCGACGGCGGCGGTGTCTGCCTCAGCCTCGGGGGCCTCGGGTTTGGCTGCATCCTTGGCACACGCCGTCAGCAGAAGCGCGGTGGCGACTGCGAGTAAAAACCTGGGAATCATCCTGCGTCCTCAATGACGTACTTAACTATCCGTTGTTCCATTGTTGCGATGCGGCGGTGTTTTTAGCGTCGCTGTCGGGTGCTGTGCTCTTCGTAGGCACGGCTGAATTCACGCCCGAACAGGTCCTGGAAATCTTCCTGGGCTTCGCGGGAAATATTGCTGTAAAGCTCGGTGAACTGCTGCCAGTACTGGGCCTGGCGCGAACCGTTAAAGAGGCTCGACAGCCCACCGGGCTTGCCCATGCGCTCTTCGAGCTGCGCCGGTTCGAAGCGTGTCAGCAGGTGTTTGATGGCGGCTTCGACCCCGGCCATGACGGCCAGTTGGTGAGCACGCAGATCGTCGAAACTGTCGCGCACGGCCAAGTCCGGCGCCATAAACGCCTGGTTGCTGTGGCGTAGCAGCAGCAGTAACGCTTCATCGGCATTCGGGGCGAATTTCAACGGGTTGTTTTCCACCGGTTGAATCACCGTCTGCTGCATGCGGAACTCGCCCTTGAGGCTGGCGCGCGCGCGCAACACGTCAATCAGGCCTTCGACCATCAGTCGGTAGCTGCGGCCGATACTTTCCATCTGGGCTTCAGCCTGGGCCTTGTCCAGGCGCAATTGGTCGAGGCCCGCGCCGCGCAGGAAGGCTTGCAGTAAATCGGGTGGGTTGCCGTCGGCCACCGGGAGCGGTTGCTCGACCTTGGGGGGCTCGATGATCGGTGGAGGCGGCGGTGCAACGGGCTTGGGTGCCGGGGCATCGCCAAACAGGTCCCAGTCTTCGGGAATCACCGAGCCCGAGACCACGGGCGCCGGCGGCTCAGCCACGGGCAGCGGCGTCGGTGGGCGGAAGTCGTGTTGCTCGGCCGGCACGTGATCGTGCACGGTGGCCGGCGGGACGCTGGTGGGCGCGAGGAAGTCGAACAGGTCCGGCAGTGTGTCCATCGACGAGGCGCCCTGGAACTGCGGCGCGATGACCGGTTGCGGCGTCGGGGCCTTCACGGCGGCGCCCATCAGGGCTTCGAAGCTGTTGGATGAGTCGCCGGCAAACGCCGGGTTGTCTGTCACTTTCAGGTTGAAATCGATGCGCGCCTGGATTTCGTAATCACCGATGCGGATCAGTTCGCCGTCGTGTAATGGCTCGCTGTTTCCCCGGCGCAAACGAATACCGGCATGCACTAACTCAACACCATTAGTGCTGTTATCAGTTAAATAATAACGACCTTCTTTGTACTGAATAACGCAATGTTGCGTGGAAACCAGGCGCTCGGGATCAGGCAGTATCCAGTCATTTTCGGAACCACGGCCAATAGCCATCACTCCCTGTTCCATGGACTTTTCAGGGCACTGGCCAGGGGTAATCTTGTGATAACTAGTGATAGTCAAGCACAGCGACATCTTGCCTCCTTGCTGATACTTCGCGCGCGGCCATCTCCAGGGAGAACGGCTCCCGAGAGATCCACGACAGATCCTTCCAATACCTTGAAAGCCTGCTTCAACCCGCGTAATTGCTGATCTTAACCGGCCTCTATGACAAAAATCCTGCCCCGGCACCTGCTTCGACTGATCAGTCGCACAAGATGTTAAGCACCGCACATCTGTCATAGAGGGCGAATAGCTTACCTTGACAAGGCATAAGTACTACACCAAAAATGCACAACTTCTTGAACACCAATGATGGCACTTTGAAATCAGCACGATGTCAAAGCGCTTAATATGACCAAGAAAACATGCAAAGTTCCTCGCGCAACTAATGCATGAATTGCCCGCCATCTAACGGGCTGATAGGGAGATCGAATTTAGTGGATGTGCCTCTGCTGCTCGCCGCCGTTTCCGCGACTTCGCCTTGTGGCGAAGACTTGGAATATGACGCCGATTATTTGCATCTTGAGCGTGCCGCACAGGGTCAACCCGAGCGCAGCATGGGCGACTCGATCCTGCCTGCCGAACCTCCGGAATGGCGCAGCATCCAGCAGCAAAGCCTCGACCTCCTGCAACGCAGCAAAGACCTGCGCATCACCCATTTCCTGTTGCAAAGCGCCCTCGCCCTCCAGGGTATTGCGGGGCTTGCCGACGCGCTCACACTGATCAACGCGCTGCTGCGCGAATACTGGGCCGACCTGCATCCGCGCCTGGATGCCGATGACGACAACGACCCCACCGTGCGCATCAACGCCCTCAGCGGCGTGACCAGCGACGCGAACATCCGCCTGCTGCGCGAAGCCATTCTCACCCGCTCGCGCACCTTCGGCCCCGTCAGCCTGCGCGCCGCGCTGAATGCCAGCGGGCTGCAACCTTTCCCCGGCGAAAACCTCGGTGCCGAACAGCTCAACGGGGCTTTCCTCGACAGCGACGCCGAGCAACTGCAAGCCACCCGCGATGCGCTGAACGCCGCCCGTACGGCCTGCGAAGCCATCGAACAACACGTCAGCGACCAGGTCGGTTCCGCCCAGGGCGTGGACCTCGGCCCCTTGAAGCAACTGCTCAAGCAGGCCGTGCAGATACTCAATCAATACGCCCCGCACAGTGGCGCCGCCAGCGAGCCCGAGGTTGTCAGTGACGACAATGCCCCCTCGGTTGAATACGCCGCCGCGCCCGTTGCAGCACGCCCCAGCGGCGACATCGCCAGCCGCGATGAAGTGCTGCGCAGCCTTGACAAAATCCTTGCGTACTACACCCGGCATGAGCCTTCGAGCCCGCTGCCGGTGTTGTTGAACCGGGCGAAGAATCTGGTGCACGCCGACTTTGCGGCCATCGTGCGCAACCTGATTCCGGACGGCATGTCCCAATTTGAAAATCTGCGTGGGCCGGACAGCGAGTAAGCGTACGGATCGCGCAGTTACAACACCGTCGCTCAAGCGACCAGGAGCAGCAACGTGGCGAAGCAAAGTTCTCAGAAATTCATCGCGCGCAACCGTGCGCCTCGGGTGCAGATCGAGTACGACGTCGAGCTCTACGGCGCCGAGAAAAAGGTCCAGCTGCCCTTCGTCATGGGCGTGATGGCCGACCTCGCCGGCAAGCCCGCCGAGCCTCTGGCGCCTGTGGCCGACCGCAAGTTCCTTGAAGTGGACGTCGACAACTTCGACTCCCGCCTCAAGGCCATGCAGCCACGCGTCGCGTTCCACGTGCCCAACGAGCTGACCGGCGAAGGCAACCTGAGCCTGGACATCACCTTCGAAAGCATGGACGACTTCAGCCCCGCCGCCGTGGCGCGCAAGGTCGACTCGCTGAACAAGCTGCTCGAAGCCCGCACGCAACTGGCCAACCTGCTGACCTACATGGACGGCAAGACCGGCGCTGAAGAAATCATCATGAAAGCAATCAAGGACCCGGCATTGCTGCAGGCCCTTGCGAGCGCGCCGAAGCCGGCAGGGGACCAGTAATCATGACCGAGAATACCGCCCGCGAAGGCGCCCAGAACCTCGGCGCTACCGAAGAAACCAGCGAGTTCGCCTCGCTGTTGCTGCAAGAATTCAAACCCAAGACCGAGCGTGCCCGCGAAGCCGTGGAAACGGCCGTGCGCACCCTGGCCGAGCAGGCGCTGGCCCAGACGGACCTGGTGTCCAACGACGCCATCAAGTCGATTGAGTCGATCATCGCCGCCATCGACGCCAAGCTCACCGCCCAGGTCAATCAGATCATCCATCACCAGGATTTCCAGCAACTGGAAAGCGCCTGGCGTGGCCTGCATTACCTGGTGAACAACACCGAGAGCGATGAGCAACTGAAGATTCGCGTGCTCAATATCTCCAAGCCGGACCTGCACAAGACCCTGAAGAAATTTAAGGGCACCGCGTGGGACCAGAGCCCGATCTTCAAGAAGATGTACGAAGAAGAATACGGCCAGTTCGGCGGCGAACCTTACGGTTGCCTGGTGGGCGATTACTACTTCGACCAGTCACCTCCCGACGTGGAGCTGCTGGGCGAACTGTCGAAAGTCTGCGCCGCGATGCATGCGCCGTTCATTGCCGCTGCCTCGCCCACCGTCATGGGCATGGGCTCGTGGCAGGAACTGTCGAACCCGCGCGACCTGACCAAGATCTTCACCACCCCGGAATACGCCGGCTGGCGCTCCCTGCGTGAATCGGAAGACTCGCGCTACATCGGCCTGACCATGCCGCGCTTCCTGGCGCGCCTGCCGTACGGCGCCAAGACCGACCCGGTGGAAGCCTTCGCCTTCGAAGAAAACACCGACGGCGCCGACAGCTCCAAGTACACCTGGGCCAACGCTGCTTACGCGATGGCGGTGAACATCAACCGTTCGTTCAAACACTTCGGCTGGTGCTCGCGCATCCGTGGCGTGGAGTCGGGCGGTGAAGTCGAGAACCTGCCAGCCCACACCTTCCCGACCGATGACGGCGGCGTGGACATGAAGTGCCCGACCGAAATCGCCATCAGCGACCGCCGTGAAGCGGAACTGGCGAAGAACGGCTTCATGCCGCTGCTGCACAAGAAAAACACCGACTTCGCTGCCTTCATCGGCGCCCAGTCGTTGCAAAAACCGGCCGAATACGATGACCCGGACGCCACCGCCAACGCCAACCTGGCCGCACGCCTGCCGTACCTGTTCGCCACCTGCCGTTTCGCCCACTACTTGAAGTGCATCGTGCGCGACAAGATCGGCTCCTTCAAAGAGAAGGACGAGATGCAGCGTTGGTTGCAGGACTGGATCCTCAACTACGTCGACGGCGACCCGGCGCACTCCACCGAAACCACCAAGGCCCAGCATCCATTGGCCGCCGCCGAGGTGATCGTGGAAGACGTTGAAGGCAACCCGGGGTATTACAACTCCAGGTTCTACCTGCGCCCGCACTACCAGCTTGAAGGGCTGACCGTGTCGCTGCGCCTGGTATCGAAACTGCCTTCGGCGAAAGGCGCGTAATAAAGATCCGCCGGGATCGGGCTTTTTGTGGGAGCCGGGCTTGCCCGCGATGCAGGCGACGCGGTCTGTCAGTCAGACCGCAGTGATGCCATCGCGGGCAAGCCCGGCTCCCACAGAAAAGCACCGCCCTTGGGTTAACCAAATATCGTGGCTGAGACCACACAGGGAGAAAACATGGCTGTTGATATTTTCATCAAGATCGGCGACATCAAGGGCGAGTCCATGGACAAGGCCCACAAGGACGAAATCGACGTGTTGAACTGGAGCTGGGGCATGGCCCAGTCCGGCAACATGCATGTGGGCGGTGGCGGCGGCGCGGGCAAGGTGAACATCCAGGACCTGTCGCTGACCAAGTACGTCGACAAGGCCTCGCCGAACCTGATGATGCACTGCGCCAGCGGCAAGCACATCGACAAGGTCACCCTGACCGTGCGCAAGGCCGGCGGTGAAAGCCAGGTCGAGTACATGATCATCAACCTGGAAGAAGTGCTGGTGACTTCCCTGAGCACCGGCGGTTCGGGCAGCGATGATCGCCTGACCGAAAACGTCACCCTGAACTTTGCCCAGGTGATGGTGGACTACCAGCCACAGAAAGCCGACGGCACCAAAGACGGCGGCGCGATCAAGTTCGGCTGGAACATTCGCTCCAACACCAAACGCTGATTGCCCCTGTAGCCGCCGCCCCAGGCGGCGGCTGCAAGCCCCCTGTTCCTCTCGCAACCCGTCCGTGGAGCTGCTTTGGTGGTAACTGAAATTGCTTCCCGCGATCGCCTGCAACCGTCCCTGCTGGACCGGTTGACCGACGATGACCCGACCAATCCCAAGGAAAGCGCCGACAAACGCGTGCTGTCCCTGAGCCAATTAAAAGCCTCGGTGCTGCGTGACCTGACGTGGCTGCTCAACACCACTTCATTGCTCAACGCCGATGCCACGCTGCACACGCCGGCCGGTACGTCGGTGGTCAATTACGGGCTGCCAGCGCTGGCGGGCAACAGTGTCTCCAGCGTGGATGTCAGCGCCCTGGAAGCCTTGATCCACCAGGCGATCGCCACCTTCGAGCCACGTATCCTGCGCCATACCCTGCGGGTCAAGGCACGCGTCGGCCATGGCGAAATGAACCATAACGCCCTGAGTTTCGAGATCGAGGGCGACCTGTGGGCGCAGCCGGTGCCGTTGCGCCTGCTGCTGCAAACCGACCTGGACCTGGAGTCCGGCCATGTGCGTGTGGTGAACGCCGACCAGCGGAGGCGCCCATGAACCCGCGCCTGCTGGAGCTGTACAACCAGGAACTGCACCACGTGCGCGAAAGCGCCGCGGAGTTCGCCAAGGAATACCCGAAGATCGCCAGTCGGCTGACCCTGTCCGGCATGGACTGCGCCGACCCGTACGTCGAACGCTTGCTCGAAGGTTTTGCTTATCTCACGGCGCGTGTACAGCTCAAGCTCGACGCCGAGTACCCGACCTTCACCCACAACCTGCTGGAAATCGCCTACCCGCACTACCTGGCACCGACCCCGTCGATGACCGTGGTGCAGTTGCAGGCCGATCCCGATGAAGGCTCCCTGGCCAGCGGTTTTCCGCTGCCCCGCGACACGGTACTGCGCGCCGCATTGGGCCGCGAAACCCAGACCTGCTGCGAATACCGCACCGCTCACCCGGTAACGTTGTGGCCGTTGCAGGTCGCCCAGGCCGAGTACTTCGGCAACCCGTCCGCAGTGCTGGGGCGCCTGGCCGCCAGTGAACCCAAGGCCAAGGCCGGCCTGCGCCTGACACTGCGCACCGGCGCCGAGTTACCGTTCAACAGCCTCGCCCTGGATAACTTGCCGCTGTACCTTAGCGGTGCCGACGAACAACCGTTCCGCCTCTACGAACAACTGCTGGGCAATGCCTGTGCGGTGTTCGCGCGCAAGCCCGGCGGTGATTGGGTGGAACGCCTGCCGCCGGATGCGCTGCGCTCCCGGGGTTTTGACGACGCCGATGCCGCGATGCCGGTGGTGCCGCGCGCCTTTCAGGGCTATCGCCTGCTTCAGGAATACTTCGCCCTGCCCCACCGTTTTCTGTTCGTCGAGTTCGCGGAACTGAGCCGCGCGGTAAAACGCTGCGACGGCCAGGAGCTGGAACTGATTGTGCTGTTCGACCGTCACGATCCGAGCCTGGAAGGCAGCGTCGGCAAGGCGCAATTCGTGCCGTTCTGCACGCCTGCGATCAACCTGTTTCCCAAGCGCGTGGACCGTATTCACTTGTCCGAGCGGGTCAACGAACACCACGTGATCGCCGACCGCACCCGGCCGATGGATTTCGAGATTCACTCCCTGAGCGGTATCACGGGCCACGGCACCGGCCCTGAGCAGCCATTTTTGCCGTTCTACGCCGTGCGCGATCCGTCGCGCTACGGTCGTGACCAGGCTTACTACACGGTGCGCCGCGAACCCCGCGTGTTGTCGAGCGACCAACGCCGTAACGGGCCGCGCTCCACCTACGTGGGCAGCGAAACCTTCGTCAGCCTGGTGGACAGCCAGCAAGCGCCATACCGCCATGACCTGCGCCAACTCGGCGTGACTGCGCTGTGCACCAACCGCGATTTGCCGCTGTTCATGAGCGTGGGCAATGGCAAAACCGACTTCACATTGGCCGACAGCGCGCCGGTATTGGCGGTGCGCTGCGTCGCCGGGCCGAGCCGCCCGCGCGCCAGCCATGCCCATGACGCCAAGGCCTGGCGCCTGATCAGCCAGTTGTCGTTGAACTACCTGTCGTTGAGCGAGCAAGGCCAGGGCGCCGCCGCACTGCGCGAGCTGCTGCGCCTGTATGGCGACAGCAACGACGCCGCCCTGCAATTGCAGATCGAAGGCCTGCGCGAGGTCCGCAGCAAAGCGGTGACCCGCCGCCTGCCGATGCCCGGCCCGATCGTGTTTGGCCGGGGCCTGGAAATCACCCTGGAATTTGATGAAAACGCGTTCCGCGGCACCGGCGTGTTCCTGCTCGGTGCAGTGTTTGAACGGTTCCTGGCACGCTACGTGTCGATCAACAGTTTTACCGAGACGGTGATCCGTACCACCGAACGCGGCGAGATCATGCGATGGAAAGCCAAGCCCGGACGCCGTCCGACCCTGTGAGTACCCTGGATGCGATGCATCAGGAGCCCTGGGAATATGACTTCTTCCAGGCGCTGCGCCGTATCGAGTGCGAATCGCCAGACCTGCCGCGCCTGGGGCATTCCCTGCGCCTGGCGGATGATCCGTTGCGCCTCGGGCAGCAGGCCGATTGCACCTTTGCCCCGGCCACACTGGCGTCAGTCGAACCCGGCGCTGAAGGCAAACCGGCACGGCTGGAGCAGTTCTTTTTTGGCCTCGGTGGCCCCAACGGCCCGCTGCCGCTGCACATCACCGAGTACGTACGCGAGCGCCAGCGCAACAACGCCGACAGCACCAGCAAGCGCTTCCTGGATGTGTTCCATCACCGTCTGCTGACCCTGTTTTATCGGGCCTGGGCCGAGGCGCGGCCCACCGTCAGCCATGACCGCCCGAACGATGATTACTGGTCGGCGCGCCTCGCCGCCTTGAGCGGTCGCGGTACACCGAGCCTGCTCAACCAGGGCCTGATCCCCGACACGGCGAAGCTGCATTACAGCGGCCATCTGTCGGCGCAAACCCGCTACCCCGATGGCCTCAAGGCGATTCTCGGTGAGTACTTCGGCCTGCCGGTGGAGATCGAAGAGTACGTCGGCCAATGGCTGGAACTGCCCGAGCGCAGCCGCGTGAGTGTGAGTGCCAATCAGTTGGGCGTGGACTTTTGCCTGGGCAGCCATGTGTGGGACCGCCAGCACAAATTCCGTATCCGCCTCGGCCCACTGAAGCTCGATGACTACATGGGCATGTTGCCCGGCAGCCAGCCGTTCAACGAGCTGGTGGCATGGGTCGCCGAATACCTGGGCCATGAACTGGACTGGGACCTGAACCTGGTTTTGCAACAACCCGAAGTGCCGGCGCTGCAACTCAACGGCCAGTTCCGCCTGGGCTTCAACACCTGGCTCGGCCAACCCGGGCACGACGCCAACGACCTAATCCTGGCCCGGCATTACGCCGAACACGCCAACACCTCAAGGAATCCAGAGCATGGGTGAAATCAGTCGCGCCGCACTGTTCGGCAAACTCAACAGCGTGGCCTACAAGGCCATCGAAGCCGCCACCGTGTTCTGCAAGCTGCGGGGCAACCCGTACGTGGAACTGGCCCACTGGTTTCACCAGTTGCTGCAACTGCAGGACTCGGACCTGCACCGCATCATTCGTCAGTTCAACGTCGAGCCGGCACGCCTCGCCCGCGACCTGACCGAAGCGCTGGACCGCCTGCCCCGTGGCTCGACGTCGATCACCGACCTGTCGTCCCACGTGGAAGAAGCCGTCGAACGTGGCTGGGTCTACGGCAGCCTGATGTTTGGCGAAAGCCAGGTGCGCACCGGTTACCTGGTGCTGGGGATTCTCAAGACGCCGAGCCTGCGCCACGCGCTGCTGGGATTGTCGGGGGAGTTCGACAAGATCAAGACCGAAGCCCTGAGCGAGCGCTTCGATGAATACGTCGGCGACTCGCCCGAAAATGCCTTGAGTGCCAGCGACGGTTTCAACGCCGGCGCGGTGCCCGGCGAAGCCAGCGGCGCCATGGCCCCCAGCGCCATGGGCAAGCAGGAAGCCCTCAAGCGCTTCACCGTCGACCTGACCGAACAGGCCCGCAGCGGCAAGCTCGACCCGATCGTGGGGCGTGACGAAGAGATCCGCCAACTGGTGGATATCCTGATGCGTCGGCGCCAGAACAACCCGATCCTGACCGGTGAAGCCGGCGTCGGCAAGACCGCCGTGGTCGAAGGTTTCGCCCTGCGCATCGTCGCCGGCGACGTACCGCCGGCACTGAAAGATGTGGAACTGCGCAGCCTCGATGTGGGCCTGCTGCAAGCCGGCGCCAGCATGAAAGGCGAGTTCGAGCAGCGCCTGCGCCAGGTCATCGAAGACGTCCAGGCTTCGCCGAAACCGATCATCCTGTTTATCGACGAAGCCCACACCCTGGTGGGTGCCGGTGGCGCCGCCGGCACCGGTGACGCGGCCAACCTGCTCAAGCCTGCACTGGCCCGCGGCACCTTGCGTACCGTGGCCGCCACCACCTGGGCCGAGTACAAGAAGCACATCGAAAAGGACCCGGCCCTGACCCGCCGTTTCCAGGTGGTGCAAGTGGCCGAGCCGTCGGAAGACAAAGCGCTGCTGATGATGCGCGGCGTGGCCTCGACCATGGAAAAACACCATCAGGTGCAGATCCTCGATGAAGCCCTGGAAGCCTCGGTGAAGCTGTCCCACCGCTACATCCCGGCACGCCAGTTGCCGGACAAATCCGTCAGCCTGCTGGACACTGCCTGCGCCCGCGTCGCCATCAGCCTGCACGCGGTGCCGGCGGAGGTCGACGACAGCCGCCGGCGTATCGAGGCGCTGGAGACCGAGCTGCAAATCATCGCCCGCGAGCATGCGATCGGCATCGCTATCGGTGCGCGCCAGACCAACAGCGAAGCGCTGCTCAGCGCCGAACGCGAGCGGCTGGCCACCCTGGAAACCCGCTGGGCCGAAGAGAAAACCCTGGTGGACGAGCTGCTCGCCACCCGTGCGACGTTGCGTGAAAAAGCCGGTGTTGTGGACAGCGATGCGGGTAACGACGAGAGCGATGAACTGCGTGCCAAGCTGGTCGACCTGCAACAGCGTCTCAGCACCCTGCAAGGTGAAACCCCGCTGATCCTGCCGACCGTGGATTACCAGGCCGTGGCCTCGGTGGTCGCCGACTGGACCGGCATCCCGGTGGGCCGTATGGCCCGCAACGAACTGGAGACGGTGCTCAACCTCGACCAGCACCTGAAGAAACGCATCATCGGCCAGGACCATGCCTTGCAGATGATCGCCAAGCGCATCCAGACCTCCCGCGCCGGCCTCGACAACCCGAGCAAGCCGATTGGCGTGTTCATGCTCGCCGGCACCTCCGGCGTGGGCAAGACCGAAACCGCCTTGGCCCTGGCCGAGGCCATGTACGGCGGTGAGCAGAACGTGATCACCATCAACATGAGCGAGTTCCAGGAAGCCCACACCGTGTCCACCCTCAAGGGCGCGCCTCCGGGTTACATCGGCTACGGCGAAGGCGGCGTGCTGACCGAAGCCGTGCGGCGCAAACCCTACAGCGTGGTGCTGCTGGACGAAGTGGAAAAAGCCCACCCGGACGTGCACGAGATCTTCTTCCAGGTGTTCGACAAAGGCGTGATGGAAGACGGCGAAGGCCGGGTGATCGACTTCAAGAACACCCTGATCCTGCTGACCACCAACGCCGGTACGGAGCTGATTTCCCGGGTCTGCAAGGACCCGGCAAACATCCCCGAGCCAGAGGAAATCGCCAAGGCCCTGCGCCAGCCGCTGCTGGAAATTTTCCCGCCGGCGCTGCTCGGCCGCCTGGTGACCATTCCGTACTACCCGCTGAGCGACGAGATGCTGAAAGCGATCACCCGCCTGCAACTCAACCGCATCAAAAAGCGCGTGGAGAACACCCACAAGGTCGACTTCAACTACAACGACGATGTGGTCGACCTGATCGTGTCCCGCTGCACCGAGACGGAGAGCGGCGGGCGGATGATCGACACCCTCCTGACCAACAGCCTGCTGCCGGACATGAGCCGCGAATTCCTCACCCGCATGCTCGAAGGCAAGGCACTGGCAGGCGTGCGCATCAGCACACGGGATAACGAATTGCACTACGACTTCAACGATTGAACTGACGGAATGCGATCAAAACTGTGGGAGCGGGCTTGCTCCCACATTTGGAGCCGGTTCCTACAGTCATTACGCAATTTACGGGTTAACCGATGTTATTCAACCAATCGTCACGCCTGGCCAAGATCACCAGCCCACTGGGGCCGGATGTGCTGCTGCTCAATGAAATGGGCGGCGGCGAAGAGTTGGGCCGGCTGTTCAACTTCGAATTGCAGCTGACCTCGCTGGACGCCAACATCGACCTCAACCAGTTGCTGGGCAAGCCGATGAGCCTGAACCTGCAACTGGCGGATGGTGGCGAGCGGCACTTCCACGGTATCGTCGCGCGCTGCAGCCAGAACATCGACCAGGGCCAGTTCGCCAGTTACCAGGTGACCCTGCGCCCGTGGTTGTGGCTGCTGAGCCGCACGTCCGACTGCCGGATTTTCCAGAACCTGAGCATCCCGCAGATCATCAAGCAGGTGTTCCGCGACCTGGGTTTTTCCGACTTCGAAGACGCCTTGAGCCGGCCGTACCGCGAGTGGGAATACTGCGTGCAGTACCGCGAGACCAGCTTCGATTTCGTCAGCCGCCTGATGGAACAGGAAGGCATCTACTACTTCTTCCGCCACGAGCAGGACCGCCACGTGCTGGTGCTGGCCGACGCCTACGGCGCCCACGCCAACGTGCCCGGCTACGCCTCGGTGCCGTACTACCCCAAGGACGAGCAGCAGCGCGAACGCGACCATATGCACAACTGGCACCTGGCGCAGGAAGTACAGCCCGGTTCCCTAGAGCTCAACGACTACGACTTCCAGCGCCCCAGCGCGAGCATCGACGTGCGCTCGGCCATGCCGCGCCCGCACACCGCCGGCGACTACCCGCTGTACGACTACCCCGGCACCTACGTCAAAAGCGAAGACGGCGAACACTACGCACGCACCCGCATCGAAGCCCTGCAAACCCTGCACGAACAAGTCGAATTCAGCGGCAATGCACGGGGCCTGGGTTCCGGCCATCTGTTCAGCCTCACCGGCTTCAGCCGCCGCGACCAGAACCGCGAATACCTGATCGTCGGCGCCCGCTACTACATCGCTCAGGAAAGCCTCGAAAGCGGCGCGGGTGCGTCCTCGGCCCAGTTCGAAAGCACCCTCACCTGCATCGATGCGCAGCAGAGCTTTCGCCCGCTGGCCAACACCTACCGGCCCATCGTCAAAGGCCCGCAAACCGCACTGGTGGTGGGCCCCAAGGGCGAGGAAATCTGGACCGACCAATATGGCCGGGTGAAGGTGCATTTCTATTGGGACCGCCACGACCAGTCCAACGAAAACAGCTCGTGCTGGATTCGCGTGTCGCAGTCCTGGGCCGGGAAAAACTGGGGTTCGATGCAGATTCCACGGATCGGCCAGGAAGTGATAGTGAGCTTCCTGGAAGGCGATCCGGACCGGCCGATCATCACCGGGAGGGTGTACAACGCCGAGCAGACCGTGCCTTACGACTTGCCGGAAAACGCCACCCAAAGCGGCATGAAAAGCCGCTCCAGCAAAGGCGGTACGCCGGCCAACTTCAATGAAATCCGCATGGAGGACAAGAAGGGGCTGGAGCAGCTGTACATCCATGCCGAGCGTAACCAGGACATCGTGGTGGAGGTGGATGAAAGCCATTCGGTGGGGCATGACCGCAATAAGACTATCGGCCACAACGAGACGGTGACCATTGGCTCCAATCGCCTGCGGGTCGTGCGCAACAACGACACCGTGCTGGTGGGCGGGGCCAAGTCTGACAGTGCCGCCACGACCTACACCATCGAGGCTGGCGACAGTCTTCGCCTGGTGTGCGGCGACAGTGTGATTGAGCTCAAGGCCGGTGGAGACATCAACCTGACCTGTGGCTCGTTCAACCTGTTTTCCACCGGCAGCAGCAAAATCCAGACGAAGGGCAAACTGGACATCAACCTGGGCAGCGACAAGGGCACGGTGCCGGGCGCCCAGGGCGTGCAAAGCACGATCAAGTCCGCCGTCGAATCAAAATTCCCCGGCAAGCCCGGCGCTGGTCAATAACGAGATTTATCCACCATGAATTACCTGATCAACGAAGCCCGATTCACCCTGCCCGATGCAGAGGTACAGGACACCTCGATCAACATTCTCAAGTTCGCCAAGCTGGGCACCACGCTGGTGGTGAGCCGCAGCCCGTTGGCCGATGGCGAGACCTTGCAAGACAATTTCGAAGGCCAGCTGAAAAAGCTCGAACAGCAGGTCAAGGACCTTCGTTACTCGCCGGCCCAAGCCGTCAAAGTAGGACCGGCGCAGGACATCGACGCCTTTGAAGTTCAGAACCGTTTCAACAAAGGCAGCGACAATATTTACCAATATCAGCTGGCGATGCAGATACCCGGCACACGCAACCTGATTGCCTTGAGCTACGTCAAGACGCAGCCCCTGGGGCCTGCCGAGGCGGCACATTGGGCGACGCTCAAGAGCACGCTCAACTTCGTCGCCACGCCCTGAGTCGAGTCTGAGCAATGAGTGAAGACCTGTGGGCTGCCCGCGAAGGCGACGCACTGCTGCACACCTCGGTGATGGCCGATATTCTCGGCGGTGTACTGGAAGTGGCAGCCTATGCCGCACTCACTACCGTGGGCTGCCTGGCCGTTGCAGGGGCGGTTTTCCTCGCGACCGGTGCGACCATCGCCACAGGCGGCGTTGCATTGGTCTTGGTAGTGGGGGCGGTCGTTGGGATCACCGCAGGGCTCACAGGGGCCGACCTGAAAATATCCAGTTGGTGCGAGTCAGCCGCCAACTGGGTGTTCCCGCCGGTGATCGACGCCTTCATCACCAGCGGCTCGGACGACGTCTTCATCAATGGCAAAAAGGCCGCCCGCGCCGCCGGCAAGATGACGGCCGTGCCGGTCGCGCCCAGCGAGCCACCGGCGCCCAGCTTCCTGGACATGGCCGGGGAGTTTTTCTCACAAATGTGGCGCCCGACCGTCGCCTCGCCCGCGCCCGGCACCGAGCCTTGCCCGCTGGATACCGTGGCATGCAACAAGCACCCGCCGATGCCCCTGCAATTCATTGCGGAGGGTTCCAGCTCGGTGTTCATCAACGGCCAGCCTGCGGCGCGCAGTGGCGATCGCAGTACGTGCGACGCCAAGATTGGTACAGCCCCGGGCCTGATCTCGCCGGATGTGCGCATCGGCGGCGGGACCATCGTGGTGCAGGAAATTCGCAGCGGAAAAACGCCGGGCGTAGGCCTGGCAATTGCCGTGGTGATGGCATTGCGGGGCAACCTGAAATGCTTCTGGACCAAGCTGCCGTGCCTGGTCGGTGGTTTGCTGGTGGGTGGCGCCATCTCATACGCAACCAGCAAGGTCACTTCGGCGCTCAAGAGCGCCATGAATGGCTCGCCCAATCCGGTTCACAGTGCCACCGGGGCCAAGATTCTGGGCGGGGATGAAGAGCTGGATTTCGTGCTGCCGGGCTTGCTCCCGATAGATTGGCAGCGCTTCTACAGCAGCCTCGACACACGCCAGGACGGCCTCTTTGGTGCGGGCTGGAGCGTTGCGTATGAAGTGTCGATCGAGGTAGATGCAGACGAAAACCTGGTCTACATCGATGAGCAAGGGCGCCGCCTGGAGATCGGCTACATCCCGTTGTCCGGCGGAGCGTTCGACCCGGGCCAAGGCCTTGCGGTCAGGCGCAGTGCCGACGGCGCGGTATTGATCGAGAGCATCGACGGCCTGTATCGACTGTTCGAGCCCGACCCGCTGAACAGCGCGCGGATGCGTCTGCAGCTGCTGGGTGATCGCAATGAAGGGCGGATCTTTCTCGACTACGACACTCTGGGCCGGCTGCATCGCCTGCGCGACCCCCATGACTTGATGCACGTCGAGCTGAACTACTCGGCCGAACACCCACGGCGCGTGAGCCACATCGAACGGCGTTACCTGCGCCAGGAACATTTCGACGCGCGCAGCGATGTGCTCGTCAGTTACCGCTATGACAGCAACGGCGATCTTGCCGAGGTCTTGGACGCACAATTCACAACCCTTCGACGCTTTGCCTACGACAGCGGCAGGCGCATGGCCGAGCACCAATTGCCGAGCGGTTTGCGCTGCTTCTACCAATGGGCTGAAGTACCTGGGCCAGGCGGCGCGGAATGGCGCGTCAGTCGTCACTGGACAGATGCTGGCGATGAATACATCTTCGACTACGATCTCGACGCCGGCATTACCCGGGTGACCGACGGCCTGATGCGCGTCAGCACCCGGCATTGGAACCCTCAGTACCAGATCACCCGCTACGTCGACAACCTGGGCCATACCTGGCAATTCGAATGGAACGAAGATCGCCTGTTGCTCGGCGCGATTGATCCACAAAACGGCCAGTGGCGCTTCAATTACGATGAGTCCGGCAACCTGAGCGCGGTGATCGATCCACTGTCCAGAACCAGCGGCACACAGTGGTTGGCACATTGGGCATTGCCCCAGGTGGAAACCGACCCGGCAGGCAACAGTTGGCATTATCGCTACGACCAGCGCGGCAACTGTATCGAGGAAATCGACCCACTGGGCAACAGCACACGCTATGTCTATGACGGGTTCGGCCAGCCGGTGCGCATCATCGATGCCACCGAAAAAACCAAAACGCTGCATTGGAACGAATGGAGTCAACTGGTCGAAGCGGTGGATTGCTCGGGTTATCCCACCCGTTATCAATACGACGCTTTCGGCAATCTGGTGGTGCAGACCAATGCGGAAGGTGAGTCGGTTCGCTACCGGTACGGACCCGAGGGGCTATTGCTGGAATGCCAGCTCCCGGACGGTCGCGTGGAGCAGTTCCAACGCAGTGCCAGCGGTTATCTCACGGCCCATGTCGACCCGGCCGGTAGCACCACGCGCTATGCCTATGACCTGCGTGGCCTGGTCAAACAACGCTGGGACGCGCACAACCGCACAGTCATGTTCGATCACGACGCGTATGGGCGACTGCGCAAACTGACCAATGAGAACGGCGAAAGCTATCGCTTTGAGTGGGATGCGTGCGACCGCATGGTTCAGCAGCAAGACCTCGACCAGAGTCGGCGCTGCTACACCTATGACCCGCTGGATGATGTCGTCGCCGTCGACTACCTGCCGGGAACCGAAGGCGAACCGGTAGCGCCGTTGTCGCACCAGTTTCAACGAGATCCGGTTGGACGCCTGGTCAGCAAAGTCACCGCCGACGGCACCACCGTCTACGAACATGATCTGAACGATCAACTGGTCGGCGTCACGTTCACCGCGCTTGACGGTCAGCAGCAGCGACTGGGTTTCAGCTACGACGCGCTGGGGCAACTGCTGCAGGAGCAAAGCACAGCGGGCTCCTTGCAGCATCACTACGACGAATTGGGGAACCTGATTCAGACCCAATTGCCCGACGGTCGATGGCTGAACCGCCTCTACTATGGCAGCGGTCACCTGCATCAGTTGAATCTCGATGGGAAGGTCATCAGCGACTTTGAGCGTGATCGTCTGCATCGCGAAGTGCAGCGCACTCAAGGTCAACTCAGAACGAACACCGCGTATGACCGCAGTGGAAGGGTTCGCTCGCGCCAGCGTCGCAGTATTGACCAACCGTGGCAGTTGCCGCCGTTGGTTGAAACTGACTACAGCTACGATCCCAGCGATAACCTGATCGGGCGTCGGCGTGTTGACCGTCAAGAGCACCTGGGCTACGACAGTACGGGACGTATCCTCGTAAGCCACCACGTAGGACGCAGCGAAACGTACGCCTACGATGCTGCAGCCAATTTGCTCGATGGCCCGGGCCAAGGTGGTCTGGTAAGGCATAACCGGCTGCTCACTTATCAGGACAAACGTTACAAATACGACGCCCTTGGGCGGATGATCGAAAAGCGCAGCGCGGCGCGGGGTTTGCAGCGTTTTGCTTACGATGCCGAGCATCGCCTGATCGAAGTACGTAGCCAGAAAGGCGAGCTGAACACGATTGTGAGGATGGTGTATGACCCCCTGGGACGGCGTGTTGGCAAAATTGAACACGATGATCATGGGTTCTGCTTGGGAGAAACACGCTTCGACTGGGATGGCTTGCGTCTTCTGCAGGAACATCGGCACAGCCAGACCAGCCTCTATCTGTATGACAATCACAGCTATGATCCGCTAGCTCGGGTAGACGGGACGGGGAAACACCAGTGTGTGCGGTATTACCACAATGACCTGAATGGACTGCCCGAGTACCTCACGGAGACTGATGGGCTCACGGTTTGGCAAACGCGTTACAAAGTATGGGGCGCCACCCTTGAAGAGGTGCGCGAGGCGTACTTCATTGAAGAGCAGAACTTGCGATTTCAGGGTCAGTATCTTGATCGAGAAACTGGGCTGCATTTCAACACCTTGCGGTATTACGACCCCGACATCGGCCGCTTTACTACACCTGACCCTATAGGTCTGGCAGGTGGATTGAATCTTTACGCTTATGCCTCGAACCCACTGACTTGGATCGATCCTCTTGGACTGAACCCAGCGCTTCTGGAGGCGCTTGGCGTTGATGCAAAATCAATCGGTGTTTATCGATTTACCGACAAAAATGGCAAGCTCTACGTAGGCTCCACTACCGATCAAACCTTTGGCTCAAGGCTGAGCCAACATGTCGCTTCCGGGAAACTACCGGCTGACAAAATCAGCTCGGTTCAATTACACAGTATGAACGGGGCCACCCCTCAAGAAATCTATAAGGTCGAAGCCAGTGAAATTGTGCGAAATGGTGGCAGGAGCGTAGACGGCGGAAAAACCTCCAACCTTCGAGCGCCTGCCGGTACACGTGAGCTGTTCAAAAACCCCAATTGGGTCGCAACAGAAAAATCCAAACCATCCAGATTCGGAAAATGTGGCTGAGGAGTAAAAAATGGGCGCCTGGAATTACAATCCTTGGGAAAACGATGAAGCCACCGACTGGTTTCAAGAATTTTGGAAACAACAGAATTTCGCAGTCCTGATCAACGAAATTAACCAGTTTGATCCCACTGAAGAACGTTATGACGCCTTTAGGGCTGCCTGTTATCTATTACAAACCCTAGGCAACCCCTATATATGGCCAGCGGAGCATTTGGCAGAACTGAAGCCCCTGATCCAGCACGCGATTTCAATACTGACCCAAATGATTGACCCACCCAATGAAGACTGGGGGTTTCTTGATATGTGGGGAGGCAGTGCTGATGTCATCAAGGCAGTGGAAGAGCAAATCGACGCTCTAAAAACGCGTTTAGGCGAACTGGCTTAATCTGGCATACGTACCAGCCCCCAACAAAAAATGGGCACCCGACCCAGTCGGCGTGCCCATTTTTCATCCCGCGCTCACACTCGCATGTGCGTAGCGCGTTCTACATGACTTACGGATTGACACTGTCTTTAAGCGACTTGCCTGGCTTGAACGCAACGGTGTTGCTCGCCTTGATTTTCACCGGCTCGCCGGTTTGCGGGTTTTTGCCGGTGCGGGCGCCGCGGTGGCGCTGCAGGAAGGTGCCGAAGCCCACCAGGGTGACGCTGTCCTTGCGATGCAGCGCGCCGGTGATTTCTTCAAGTACGGCGTTGAGTACGCGGTTGGCCTGTTCTTTGGTCAGGTCTGCTTTTTCTGCAATAGCGGCTGCGAGTTCTGGTTTACGCATAAGTGAAGCCTCTTTGACGGTTTTTTGTTGTTATGTCCGTGCTGCTCTCTATCGGAGCAGCGCCCAAGGCGCCGCAGGCTCTACTCTGCGGCAGACGGGAGTGAGGATGGCATGCCATCGGGGCCTGCGCCAGTCTCACGGCGACCTTTCTACGGTCAAAATGATGCTTAATCCGACAGAACGACCGCTATTTACGCCAGCAACGGTGGAAGTTCTTTGTTGAGGGCGAGTTTTTCCATCACGGCAGTGCCTGTCAGCGCGTAGCCCAGCAGGCGCCCGCTGGCGTCGCGGCACAGGGCCTTGATGTCGGCGCCCTGCCCTTCGACGCTCCAGACGCCTTCGGTGCCTCGTGGCGGTGGCGAGACGACCAGCGGGCAGATCGGGGTTTTTACCGTGACGGGCATCGGGCCGTAGCTGACGGCGGTCGCGTTGCCCGCGAGGGTCTGGGCCAGGGCGCGGGCGCAGCTCATCAGCGGCATCACGTACAGCAGGTTCAGGCCATCGACCTCGGCACAGTCGCCCAGGGCGTAGATGTTGGCGTGGGAGGTCTTGAGGTGACGGTCGACCATGATCCCGCGGTTGATCTGCAAGCCCGCCGCAGCGGCCAGGTCGACACGCGGGCGCAGGCCGATGGCAGACACCACCAGGTCGCACTGGATCACTTCACCGTCAGACAGATGGGCTTCCAGGCCGTCAGCGTTGCGTTGCAGGCGATTGAGCACCGGGCCCAGGTGGAAACGCGCTCCCAGGCCTTCCAGGCCGGCCTGCACCGCTGCGGCCGCCGCCGGGTGCAGCAGGGTCGGCATGACTTGCTCGCACGGCGCCACCAGGTCGATCTCGTAGCCGCCCAGGATCAGGTCGTTGGCGAACTCGCAGCCGATCAGCCCGGCGCCCAGCAGCAGCACCCGGCGTTTACCGGCCGCCGCCGCACGGAAGCGCGCGTAATCTTCGAGGTCGTTGATCGGGAAAATCAGGTCAGCGGCGTCACCCTGTACCGGCACCCGCACGGTTTCTGCGCCCCAGGCCAGGATCAGGTCGCGGTAGGCTACCGCTTCCTCACCGATCCACAAGCGCTTATGGCCCGGGTCAATGCCGCTGATGCGGGTGTGGGTGCGCACTTCGGCTTTCAACTGCTCGGCCATGGCGCCCGGTTCCGCCATGCTCAGGCCGTCGGCTTCCTTGTTCTTGCCAAAGCCGGTGGAGAGCATGGGTTTGGAGTAGGAGCGCCCGTCATCTGCGGTGATCAGCAACAGCGGGGTTTCGCTATCGAGCTTGCGAAACTCCCGAGCCAGGTTGTAACCGGCCAAGCCCGTGCCGACGATCACGACAGGTGCGTTCATTCCTTTCTCCTTGTAGTTAAATTCTGGTTTCAGCCGATTTCGATCATTTCGAAATCCATTTTGCCCACGCCGCAGTCCGGGCACAGCCAGTCTTCCGGGACGTCCTGCCACAGCGTGCCCGGAGCGATGCCATCATCCGGCCATCCGTCTTTTTCGTCGTAGATCAGGCCACAGACGACACATTGCCACTTCTTCATTGCTTGTTTCCTCAGGTCCAGGCGCGTTGGCCCACGGTCGATAGATGCAACCTTGCCGTGCGGCTCAGGGCGTTTTGTACTGATCAGCAGCCGCAGATGCAAGCATGATCGACGCATGAGCCTGGCGCGCCCCGGCAAAAGTCCAGGGCGCCATGGTAAGCTCGCCGCCTCATTAACTGCCAATAATGACCCTCCGTGCCGCATTCAAACGCCCTTCCCGATGCTTGCCGATGGCTGACCCAGAGCCTTCTGAGCCCACTGCCCGCGCCGCTGACACTCGACTGGCTGTTCGATGAAGGTTCGCTGACCCGGCGCCTCACGCGCCTGTCCAGCGATGGCTTCAGCGTGACGCCGCTGTTCGAAGGCTGGCAGCCACTGCGTGACGACGAATGCGCCACCCTGGACTTGCCCGCCGCCAGCATCGGCTGGGTGCGCGAGGTGTATTTGCGCGGCCACGGCCAGCCCTGGGTGTTTGCCCGCAGCGTGGCGGCCCGCAGCGCGTTGCAGGGTGATGGTTTGCACATGGATGAGTTGGGCAGCCGGTCGCTGGGGGAGTTGTTGTTTAGTGACCACGCCTTCACGCGCCAGGCCATCGAGGTATGCCGCTACCCACGGAAATGGCTGCCCGTGGCGGACCAGGCCGATCACCTGTGGGCACGCCGCTCGCGTTTTGATCGCGGGCCGCTGAGCGTGCTGGTGGCCGAGATCTTCCTGCCGACCTTGTGGCAAGCCGTGCACGACCACCCGGAGAACTGCTGATGTATCAGCGCCTGCTCAAATCCCTGAATCACTTGAACCCAAGGGCCTGGGACTTCATCCAGTTGACCCGCATGGACAAGCCCATCGGCATTTATCTGCTGCTGTGGCCCACGCTGTGGGCGCTGTGGATTGCCGGCAAGGGTTCGCCATCGCTGCTCAATATCCTGATCTTTGTGCTTGGCGTGGTACTCACCCGGGCCGGCGGTTGCGTGATTAATGACTGGGCCGACCGCAAGGTCGACGGCCATGTGAAACGCACCGAACAGCGCCCGCTGGTGAGCGGCAAGATCAGCTCGAAAGAGGCACTGGTGTTCTTCGCGGTGCTGATGTTCATCAGTTTCCTGCTGGTGCTGCTGACCAACTCCATGACGATCTGGCTGTCCCTGGGCGGCCTCGCGCTGGCGGCCAGCTACCCGTTCATGAAGCGCTACACCTATTACCCGCAGGTGGTATTGGGCGCGGCGTTTTCCTGGGGCATGCCGATGGCGTTCACCGCCGAGACGGGCAGCCTGCCCGCCGCTGCCTGGCTGCTGTACATCGCCAACCTGTTGTGGACGGTGGGTTACGACACGTACTACGCCATGACCGACCGCGATGACGACCTGAAAATCGGGGTCAAATCCACCGCCATTCTGTTTGGCGAGGCCGACCGGGTGATCATCCTGACGTTGCAGGGCCTGGCCCTGGCTTGCCTGTGGCTGGCGGGGATGCGCTTTGAGTTGGGTGGCTGGTTCCACCTGGGCTTGCTGGCGGCGGCCGGGTGTTTTGCCTGGGAGTTCTGGTACACACGGGACAAGGACCGGCTCAAATGCTTCAAGGCGTTTTTGCACAACCACTGGGCCGGGTTGGCGATTTTTGTCGGGATTGTGGCGGACTACGCCTTCAAGTGATCAAGGGCGAGGGGCACGTCCCCTCGCCACAGCTGTGATCAGGGTTTGATGACGTGCCAGACGTCGCCTTTACCGTCTCCAGACTTGTCGCCTGCCGCTTTGTCATTCTTAAAGGTATAAACCGGCTTGCCCTCATACGCCCACTGACTGGTCTGATCCTCACGGGTGATGACCGTCCATTTGCCGGCCGGTTTATCCGTGGATTCCGCCTTCAGGGGCGGCCAGTTGGTTTCGCAGGGGTCTCCGTTGCAGTTGGACTTGCCATCCTTGTCTTTGTCGAAGGTGTAAAGGGTCATACCCTTGTGGTCCACCAGCATCCCGCCCTTCGCCATCCCGGGCTCCGCCGCAAACGCCAGTGTCGGCAGCGTCAACGCAGCCGTTACCAGCAGGGCTTTCCAGGAAAAAGTACTGTGAGTCATGGGAACCTTCCTTTTGTGGTTGTCAGGATTCGGACCCAAAGCGTAGTCCAGAGAGGCGCCGATTGCCCGAGCGACTAAATTACTGTCACACGACTGCAATAATTCCGTTATCTAATGCGGCGCAAGACAGTTAAATGACAAGAGGATTTAGCATGGTTGGCAGGAGCATTCTGATCGTTGACGACGAAGCGCCCATTCGCGAGATGATCGCCGTTGCGTTGGAAATGGCCGGCTATGACTGCCTGGAGGCGGAGAACTCCCAGCAGGCCCATGCCATTATCGTCGACCGCAAGCCGGACCTGATCCTGCTGGACTGGATGCTGCCCGGCACCTCCGGCATCGAGTTGGCCCGTCGCCTGAAGCGCGATGAGCTGACCGGGGATATCCCGATCATCATGCTCACCGCCAAGGGTGAAGAGGACAACAAGATCCAGGGCCTGGAAGTCGGTGCCGATGACTACATCACCAAGCCCTTTTCCCCACGGGAACTGGTCGCCCGTCTGAAAGCCGTGCTGCGTCGCGCCGGCCCTACCGATGGTGAAGCGCCGATCGAAGTCGACGGCCTGATTCTGGACCCGATCAGCCACCGCGTGACCATTGACGGCAAGCCGGCCGAGATGGGCCCCACGGAATACCGCCTGCTGCAATTTTTCATGACCCACCAGGAACGCGCCTACACCCGTGGCCAGTTGCTGGACCAGGTCTGGGGCGGCAACGTGTATGTGGAAGAGCGCACCGTCGACGTGCATATCCGCCGCTTGCGCAAAGCCTTGGGCGACGCTTACGAGAATCTGGTACAAACCGTGCGCGGCACCGGCTACCGGTTCTCCACCAAAGGCTGAACCGCACCGAACTGCCCAAACAGCTGAAAGGACGCGTGTTTAAGTGAATCAAAACTGGCATGGCACCCTGATCCGCCACATGCTCCTGCTGATCACCGGCTGCCTGCTGGTGGGCCTGGTCAGCGGCTATTACGGCTGGAGCCTGGCCGTCGGCCTGGGCCTCTACCTGGGCTGGACCCTCAAGCAATTGCTGCGCCTGCACGAGTGGCTGCGCCAGCACAAACCCGACGAAGCGCCACCCGACGGCTACGGCCTGTGGGGCGAGGTGTTCGACAGCATCTACCACCTGCAACGCCGCGACCAACGCGTACGCGGACGCCTGCAAGCGGTAATCGATCGGGTTCAGGAGTCCACTGCCGCCCTGAAAGACGCGGTGATCATGCTCGACAGCGACGGCAACCTGGAATGGTGGAACCGCGCCGCCGAAACCCTGCTGGGCCTCAAGACGCCCCAGGACAGCGGCCAGCCGGTGACCAACCTGGTTCGCCACCCGCGCTTCAAGGAGTACTTCGAGCAAGACAACTACGAAGAAGCTCTGGAGATCCCGTCGCCGACCAACGACCGCGTGCGCATTCAGCTGTACCTGACGCGCTACGGCAATAACGAACATTTGATGCTGGTGCGCGATGTCACGCGTATCCATCAGCTGGAACAGATGCGCAAGGACTTCGTCGCCAACGTCTCCCATGAACTGCGCACCCCGCTGACAGTGATCTGCGGCTACCTGGAGACGCTGCTCGACAACGTCGAAGACGTGAACCCGCGCTGGACCCGCGCCCTGCAGCAGATGCAGCAGCAAGGCGGGCGCATGCAAACCCTGCTCAACGACCTGCTGTTGCTGGCCAAGCTGGAAGCCACTGATTACCCGTCAGACAACCATCCGGTACCGGTGCAAAGCCTGTTGCAGACCATCAAGAGCGACGCCCAGGCCTTGTCCGGGCAGCGGGAACAGCAGATTACCCTCGAAGCCGACCCCTCGATCCTGCTCAAGGGCAGTGAAGGCGAACTACGCAGCGCATTTTCCAACCTGGTGTTCAACGCCGTCAAATACACCCAGGACAAGGGCAATATCCGCATCCGCTGGTGGGCCGACGACCAGGGCGCACACCTGAGCGTGCAGGACTCCGGGATGGGCATCGACGCCAAGCACTTGCCGCGCCTCACCGAACGCTTCTACCGCGTCGACTCCAGCCGCAACTCCAACACCGGCGGCACGGGACTCGGCCTGGCTATCGTCAAACATGTGCTGCTGCGCCATCGCGCACGGTTGGAAATCAGCAGCGTGCTGGGCCATGGCAGTACCTTCACCTGTCATTTCCCGCCGGCCCAGATGACGCGTTCACGGGTTACTCATCAGGACGAGTGACCCTCCACCTGGCAGCCGCCACTAGGCAAGCGCCCCGTCAGCCGCTACATTGGCTGACTTGTGCCTGCCTTTCAGGCCCACCTGCTCACCCTTTTTGATTAGACGGAACCCGCAAAACCCCATCATGGACCCTTCCCCTGGCATCACCCTCGCGACACTCTTCGCCGACTTCGGCATGATTCTTTTTGCACTGATCCTGGTACTGCTCAACGGCTTCTTCGTTGCGGCGGAATTTGCCATGGTCAAACTGCGCTCGACCCGGGTCGAGGCCATCGCCCACAAAAACGGCTGGCGCGGGCAGATCCTGCGCACCGTACACAGCCAGCTCGACGCCTACCTGTCGGCCTGCCAGTTGGGTATCACCCTGGCCTCCCTGGGCCTGGGCTGGGTCGGTGAGCCGGCCTTTGCACACATCCTCGAACCGTTGCTGGGCGCGATCGGCGTGCAGTCGCCGGAAGTGATCAAGGGCGTGTCGTTCTTTGCCGCCTTCTTCGTGATCTCGTACCTGCACATCGTGGTCGGTGAGCTGGCGCCCAAGTCCTGGGCCATCCGCAAGCCCGAGCTGCTGTCGCTGTGGACCGCCGTGCCGCTGTACCTGTTCTACTGGGCCATGTACCCGGCGATCTACCTGCTCAACGCCAGTGCCAACGCGATCCTGCGCATTGCCGGCCAGGGCGAGCCCGGCCCGCACCACGAGCACCATTACAGCCGTGAAGAACTGAAACTGATCCTGCACTCCAGCCGTGGCCAGGACCCGAGCGACCAGGGCATGCGTGTACTGGCCTCCGCCGTGGAAATGGGCGAGCTGGAAGTGGTCGACTGGGCCAACTCCCGGGAAGACCTGGTGACCCTGGACTTCAACGCCCCGCTCAAGGAAATCCTGGCGCTGTTCCGCCGCCACAAGTTCAGCCGCTACCCGGTGTACGACGCGGTGCGCAACGAGTTCGTCGGCCTGCTGCACATCAAGGACCTGCTGCTGGAACTGGCGGCCCTGGACCACATCCCCGAGTCGTTCAACCTGGCCGAGCTGACCCGCCCGCTGGAGCGCGTATCGCGCCACATGCCGCTGTCACAACTGCTGGAGCAGTTCCGCAAGGGCGGCGCGCACTTTGCCCTGGTGGAAGAAGCCGACGGCAAGGTCATCGGCTACCTGACCATGGAAGACGTGCTGGAAGTGCTGGTGGGCGACATCCAGGACGAACACCGCAAGGCCGAGCGCGGCATCCTTGCGTATCAGCCGGGCAAGCTGCTGGTGCGTGGTGACACGCCGCTGTTCAAGGTGGAACGCCTGCTGGGCGTCGACCTGGACCACATCGAAGCCGAGACCCTGGCAGGGCTGATCTACGACACCCTGAAACGGGTGCCGGAAGAGGAAGAAGTGCTGGAAGTCGAAGGCTTGCGGATCATCATCAAGAAGATGAAAGGGCCGAAGATCGTGTTGGCCAAGGTGCTGTTGCTCGACTGACCCGCCAATTTCCAACCGCATCAATCGCTGCGTCAACCCCGCATCCGAATACAGTTCAAATGCGGGGCTGACGGACCTTTTTTAGACGACCGCATCGGCGCGCGTTTTATCCTGGTTGATTCCCAACTGAACGGCAGGCGATCCCACCACTTCCCCTGAACGCCGTTCCAATACACCCAGGAGTACCGCCTGACTACCAATCTGCGGAAATCGGATCGGGACACCGAATGCCATGTATCCATCGGCAATTTCCGACGCCGTCACCTCACGGCGCAAGATACGCTCACTGCCTAGCTCGCTCCCCAGCAACAACAATGTCGCAAGCTCGCCCTCCTGCATTCCCTCGGTAGGGAACTGAAACGGGATCAACCCTTCTTCGTCAAAGGGCAATAGGTGCAGTGGCGTGTAATAACCTCCACCTCCGATATGGACAGGCTGCGGCGCCAGCAAGTCACCCGCCACATAAAGCGCTATCGCAGATGAAGTCCGCGACCCATTCACAGAATGAACGGTGTAGACAATGTGAACGGTGCCGTGTCTGTTCGGCTCAAGGAATCGGGGCTCTACAGGAATGATCCAATCTTCTCGGTCTTGAACGATTAGATAACGTACAAAACATCCACTGCTGTTGGAGCCGACCCAATACACCGATACAACAGCCCCTGGCGTGAACGCCAGCCCTGCACGCAGCCTGAGTGTTGCACCGACCGTGACTACAGGGGACGGGATAACACCGTGAACGGCCTCGTCCACTATCGGCGAGTACATTGAACCCTCGATATTGAGCAAGGTAATGGGTGATATCTGCTCTTCAGCCGGATATTCGTGATACCTGTAGTACAACTGCACCTGCAGCCCCTGGAGCATCAATGCCTTCTCTGGAGCAAGAAATGAAACGATATCGACATCTTCCTGTTCAACTGTCCCGGAAACGCCTGCGCTAACACCATCAGAGTCGTTGAAGGTCACGCTGTAGCGGTCGCCAACATGCATGCCATCCACAAAACTAAAGAGAACAGTAAGCCCCTGCTCCAGCATGGCGTAGCTAATCTCTCCATCCTCGCCACCCTCGACCCAAGGCTGTTTCAAGGGGTCGCGGTTCGGGCGAAAATCATCAATAGCTTTTCTCGCCTCATGCATCGAAATCGACTGATTCATTGGAAGTCCCTCTCTCGTTCAGTGCCCCGGTAACGCACTGTTGAACGACAGTCTGGCGAAACGAGACCACCATGGAACCTGTGAAAAGTAACAGTTACGATGAGTGGTAGGGAGGGGCAATAGGGCTATGGCCAAGGCGCTGCCGGCAACCTGGCGCCCAGCGGCGCCCTCAGGTTTTTCGCGAGCAAGCTCGCTCCTACAAAAGCCTTACCGCGTGCCCAACGCAAAGTTGGGCAACGCCTGCACCGGCTGGTTGAATTCATACGGAATCGACACCAGCCCCAACGCCGTCGTGCGCTGCACCACAAAATGCAGATGCGGCCCGCTGCTGTTGCCGGTATTGCCCGACAGCGCCAACGGGCTGCCCACCGCCACGCGCTGCCCTTCCCTGACGCTGACCGACCCTTGCTTGAGGTGCAGGTACACACCTTGAGTACCGTCATCGTGCTGCACCCGCACGAAATTGCCCGACGGGTCGCCGCTGCGCCCGGCCTGGGCGTTCTCGGTTTTCAGCACCACGCCTGCGTGCGCCGCGATGATCGGCGTGCCTTCAGGCATGGCAATATCCATCGCATAGCGGCTTTTGAGCTCGGAGTGGCTGAAGGTGCCGTTCGGGCCTTGAGTGAGTCGGAACGGCCCGCCGCGCCAGGGCAAGGGATATCGATAGGAAACAGGTTGCGCAGGATGTACAGGCTTGGGCATCACCCGCTCCTGATACACAAACGCCTGCGCCCCGGGCGTGTACCGGTCACTGAAAACCACGGCGCCGTCAGCGTCGATGGATTTGTAGAGGGTCATGGACATCGCCGAAGGGGCGGTGATTAACAATCCACAGAACAGCAGTGAGCGCGCGAACATGGGGTTGCCTGCCAGGGACGACTGAATGGCAGGCTAACAAGGGATCATGACAGTGCTATGTGAACCGTCCACTGGCCCTGTGGCGAGGGAGCAAGCTCCCTCGCCACAGGTAAAGCGTTGGCCTGAATTGACTGCCAGGTCACGCGCCCGGCACAAAATGCTTCTGCGCGGTGCCGCGAGCGATCAGCCGCGAGATGTAATCGAGCTTCTGCGCGTCCTGGTCGATAAACCGGAAGGTCAGTTGCAGCCAATCACTGTCCGGCTTGGGCTCGTAGGCCACGACGGCGTGCAGGTAGCCGTTAAGGCGCGCCACCTCGGCATTTTCACCCTGCTCCAGGTCGAGCACGGCGCTTTCCAGTACCTGAGGCAGGACTTCGCCGCGACGCACCACCAGCAGCGCTTCCTTGATGCTCAAGGCCTTGATCACGCATTGCTGGGTGCCGCTGGACAGGCGCAACTGGCCCTGGCCACGACCGCTGGCGGGCGATGCGGTCGGAGCGGCCTGCACCGGCGGGCTGTTGAGCAAGCCTTTGCTGGGTGCGGCCACCGGAGCCGGCTTTACTGCTTCAGGCTTGCCGCCCGTCAGGGCGCTGAGGGAGTCGTTGCCGAACGCCGAGTTCATCTTGGTCGGCGCGCTGGCGATCAACGCGTCGAGGCGACCAATCTTGTTCAGCGCCTGCTTGACCTTGTTCAGCAGCTGCTCGTTGGTGAAGGGCTTGCTGACGTAGCCGGAAACCCCGGCCTGGATCGCCTGCACCACGTTTTCCTTGTCACCACGGCTGGTCACCATGACGAACGGCATGGCTTTCAGATGAGGCTGCTCGCGGCACCAGGTCAGCAGCTCCAGGCCGGACATTTCCGGCATTTCCCAGTCACACAGCACCATGTCGAAGGTTTCGCGCATCAGGATGGCCTGGGCCTTTTTGCCGTTCACCGCATCTTCGATCTTGATCCCCGGGAAGTAGTTGCGCAGGCACTTCTTCACCAGGTCGCGAATAAACGAGGCGTCATCCACCACCAACACACTGACTTTGCTCATCGACCCTTCATCCTATAAAAACCCCGGCAAGCATAACGCTTCGCTGATGGCATTTCGCCAAAACTCTTCAGTCACGCCAGGACTTTACGTTTCCCCGCCGCGCAAAATTCGTACGCCACAAACGAAAACGCCCGACCAAAGGCCGGGCGTTTATTTCTCGGGCAATCTTACTTATCGTCAGGAACGCCCGGAACATTAGGGATTTGATCGGCAGTGCCTTCAACTTCGGCTTTCATGCGCTTGAGGCCCATGTGCCGCACGTCGGTACCCCGCACCAGGTAGATCACCAGTTCCGAGATATTGCGCGCGTGGTCGCCGATGCGCTCCAGCGAACGCAGGACCCAGATGATGCTCAACACCCGCGAGATAGAGCGCGGGTCTTCCATCATGTAGGTCGCCAGCTCGCGCAGGGCGGTCTTGTATTCGCGGTCGATGATCTTGTCGTACTGCGCCACCGACAACGCCAGTTCGGCGTCAAAGCGGGCAAACGCGTCGAGGGCGTCGCGGACCATGTTGCGCACCTGGTCGCCGATGTGGCGCACTTCGACGTAACCGCGCGGCGCTTCGCCTTCTTCGCACAACTGGATGGCGCGGCGGGCGATCTTGGTGGCTTCGTCGCCGATGCGCTCCAGGTCGATCACGGACTTGGAGATGCTGATGATCAAACGCAGGTCGGACGCCGCCGGCTGACGACGGGCCAGGATGCGCAGGCATTCTTCGTCGATGTTGCGTTCCATCTGGTTGATCTGGTCATCGATCTCGCGCACTTGCTGGGCCAGGCCCGAGTCGGCCTCGATCAGCGCGGTGACCGCATCGTTGACTTGCTTCTCCACCAGCCCGCCCATGGCCAGGAGGTGGCTGCGCACTTCCTCAAGCTCGGCGTTGAACTGCGCGGAGATGTGATGGGTAAGGCCTTCTTTGCTAATCATGTTGGCGTCCTTGGAACGTCCGGTAAGGTGCGGTCGACCGCAGCATCAGTTCAGTGTGCAACCTACCAGCTGCTAGCCGTAGCGACCGGTGATGTAGTCTTCGGTCTGCTTCTTCGCCGGGTTGGTGAACAGGGTATCGGTGTCGCCAAATTCCACCAGCTTGCCCATGTACATGAACGCGGTGTAGTCGGAAACCCGCGCCGCCTGCTGCATGTTGTGGGTCACGATCACGATGGTGAACTTGGATTTCAGTTCGTAGATCAGCTCTTCGACTTTCAACGTGGAGATCGGGTCGAGTGCCGAGCACGGTTCATCGAGCAGCAGTACTTCAGGCTCCACGGCGATAGTGCGGGCGATCACCAGACGTTGCTGCTGGCCGCCGGACAAGCCGAGGGCCGACTCGTGCAGGCGGTCCTTGACCTCGTCCCACAGCGCCGCGCCTTTCAGTGCCCACTCAACGGCTTCGTCGAGGATGCGCTTCTTGTTGATGCCCTGGATGCGCAGGCCGTAGACCACGTTTTCATAGATGGTCTTGGGAAACGGGTTCGGCTTCTGGAACACCATGCCCACCCGGCGACGCAGCTCGGCCACGTCTTCGCCCTTGCGGTAGATGTTGGTGCCGTACAGGTTGATGGCGCCCTCGACGCGGCAGCCGTCCACCAGGTCGTTCATCCGGTTGAAGGTGCGCAGCAAGGTCGACTTGCCGCAGCCGGACGGGCCGATGAAGGCGGTCACGCGTTGCTTGGGGATGTTCATGCTGACGTCGTACAGCGCCTGCTTGTCGCCGTAGTACAGGCTCAGGCCCGGCACTTCGATGGCCACGGTTTCCTGGGCCAGGCTCAGGCTCTGCTTGTCGCGACCCAGGGCTGACATGTTGATGCCGTGGGAATGAGTGTCTTGTTGCATGGGATGCTCCCTGTGCTACCAATTCGTTTCGTTGAACCGCCGGGGCGGCTTACTCAAAATCTGTGTCTAACGCTAACCCTGTGGGAGCTGGCTTGCCTGCGATGGCATCACCGCGGTGTACCTGTTCAACCGAGTCGCCGGCATCGCAGGCAAGCCAGCTCCCACAGGTGCCCGCTTAACTGTCCAACGCTTTGTATTTTTCGCGCAGGTGGTTACGAATCCACACCGCCGACAGGTTGAGCGTGGCGATCACCAGCACCAGCAACAGCGCGGTGGCGTACACCAGCGGCCGCGCGGCCTCGACGTTGGGGCTCTGGAAGCCGACGTCATAAATGTGGAAGCCCAGGTGCATGATCTTCTGGTCCAGGTGCAGGTACGGGTAGTTGCCGTCCACCGGCAGCGACGGCGCCAGTTTCACCACACCCACCAGCATCAGTGGCGCCACTTCACCGGCGGCCCGGGCCACGGCGAGGATCATGCCGGTCATCATCGCCGGGCTGGCCATTGGCAGCACGATCTTCCACAGCGTTTCCGCCTTGGTTGCGCCCAGTGCCAAAGAGCCTTCACGCACGGTGCGGGGAATCCGCGCCAGGCCTTCTTCAGTGGCCACGATCACCACCGGCACCGCCAGCAGCGCCAGGGTCAGGGACGCCCACAGCAGGCCAGGCGTACCGAAGGTCGGTGCCGGCAAGGCTTCGGCAAAGAACAGCCGGTCGAGCGAGCCGCCCAGTACGTAAACGAAGAAGCCGAGGCCGAACACGCCGTAAACAATGGCAGGCACACCGGCCAGGTTGTTCACCGCGATGCGGATGATGCGGGTCAGGGTGTTCTGCTTGGCGTATTCACGCAGGTACACCGCCGCCAGCACGCCGAACGGGGTCACAATCATCGCCATGATCAGGGTCATCATCACGGTGCCGAAGATCGCCGGGAAGATCCCGCCTTCGGTGTTGGCTTCCCGTGGGTCGTCGCTGAGGAATTCCCAGACCTTGCTGAAGTAGAAGCCGACCTTGGTCAGGTAGCCCATGGCGTTCGGCTGGTAAGCGTGCACCACCTTGCCGATGCCGATTTCGATTTCTTTGCCGTTGCCATCGCGGGCGGTGAGGCTGTCGCGGTTGAACTGGGTGTGCAGGTCCGCCAGGCGGGCTTCGATGTCTTTGTAGCGGTTGTTCAGCTCGGCGCGGCCGCTGTCCATGTCGGCTTGGGCGGTAGCGTCCAGCTTGCCTTCCAGCTCCAGCTTGCGACCGTGCAGGCGGATGCGTTCGAGGCCGGCGTTGATCGCGCCGATGTCGGACTTCTCAAGGGTCTTGAGCTGGGCCGCGAGCTTGTTGACGCGGTCGACACGGGCTTGCAGTTCCGGCCAGGCGGCCTCGCCTTCAGCGATGACCTTGCCGTCCTGTTTGACGTTGACCAGGGTGCCGTAGAAGTTGCCCCACTCACGACGCTCGATGGTCATCAGCTCGACAGGCTTGGTCTGGTTGGTCAGCCACTCGCCGACGATCCAGGTGAAGTCGTTGCCGTTCAAGTCACGGTTGCCGACCTTGATCAGCTCGCGGGTCATGAACTCCGGGGCCTGGTCCGGCACCGGCAAGCCGGCGCTTTTCAGGCGCTCGCGGGGCACTTCTTCTTTCTGCACCACTTCGCCGATGACAATGTGGTTTTCCTGGCCCGGCACGTTGTAGTTGGCCTGGATCAGGTCGGCCGGCCAGAAGTGGCCCAGGCCACGCACGGCAATCACGGCCAGCAAACCAATGGTCATGATGACCGCGATGGACACCGCGCCACCGCTGATCCAGACGCCCGGGGCGCCGCTCTTGAACCATCCATTCAGGGAGTTCTGTTTCACAGACTTCTACCTTTCTTAAAGCGACGAGTATTTCTTGCGCAGACGCTGACGGATCAGCTCGGCGAGGGTGTTCATGATGAAGGTGAACAGCAGCAGCACCAGCGCCGAGAGGAACAGCACGCGGTAGTGGCTGCCGCCGACTTCCGACTCGGGCATTTCCACCGCGACGTTCGCCGCCAGGGTGCGCAGGCCTTCAAACAGGTTCATCTCCATCACCGGCGTGTTACCGGTGGCCATCAGCACGATCATGGTTTCACCCACCGCACGGCCCATGCCGATCATCAGCGCCGAGAAGATGCCCGGGCTGGCGGTCAGGATCACCACGCGTGTCATGGTCTGCCATGGCGTGGCGCCCAGGGCCAACGAGCCAAGGGTCAGGCCGCGTGGCACGCTGAACACGGCGTCTTCGGCGATGGAGTAGATGTTCGGGATCACCGCAAAACCCATGGCCAGGCCGACGACCAGGGCGTTGCGCTGGTCGTAGGTGATGCCCAGGTCGTGGGAGATCCACATGCGCATGTCGCCGCCGAAGAACCAGGTTTCCAGGTACGGGCTCATGTACAGCGAGAGCCAGCCCACAAACAGGATCACCGGGATCAGGATCGCGCTTTCCCAGCCATCCGGGACCCGCAGGCGGATCGACTCCGGCAGGCGGCTGAAGATGAAGCCGGCCACCAGGATGCCGATCGGCAGCAGCATCAGCAGGCTGAAAATCCCCGGCAGATGCCCTTCCACATACGGCGCCAGGAACAGACCGGCGAAGAAACCGAGGATCACCGTCGGCATCGCTTCCATCAACTCGATCACCGGCTTGACCTTGCGGCGCAGGCTCGGGGCCATGAAGTAAGCGGTGTAGATCGCAGCGGCAACCGCCAGTGGCGCCGCCAGCAGCATGGCGTAGAACGCGGCCTTCAGGGTGCCGAAGGTCAGCGGGGCCAGGCTCATCTTGGGTTCGAAGTCGGTGTTGGCGGCGGTCGATTGCCAGACGTATTTAGGCTCGTCGTAGTTTTCGTACCAGACCTTGCTCCACAACGCGCTCCAGGACACTTCCGGGTGCGGGTTGTCCAGCAGCAGCGGTTGCAGCTTGCCGCCGGCTTCGACGATCACCCGGTTGGCCCGTGGCGACATGCCGAAGATCCCGGTGCCCTCGACCACCGGGTCCACCAGCAGCGTGCGGTGGGCGGTGCTGTGGAACACGCCGAACTTGCCGGAGGCGTCGAGGGCGGTGAAGCCTTTGCGACGTTCTTCGGCGGTGATTTCAACGATAGGCGCGGTGCCCATCTGGAAAGTACGAATCTGTTTCAGACGCTGTTCGCCGTCCGGGTCACGGGCCATGAACCACTGCGCCAGGCCACCGCTGGAGTTACCGATGATCAGCGAGATGCCGCCCACCAGTTGGGTGCTGGCGGTGACTTGCGCAACGCCGTCTTCCAATAATTTGTATCGACCGTTGAGGCTGTTGTCCCGCAGGCTGAACACGTCGGCCTGGGCGCGGCCGTTGATCACGTACAGCCACTGCTGGCGCGGATCGACGAAAATGGCTTTCACCGGCTCGGTCATTTGCGGCAGTTCGATGCGCTTCTGCTCGGTGGTGACTTCCTCGGTCATCATGTTTTCTTCACGGCTGATAGACAGCACGTTCAGATGGGCGCCGCTGGAACCGGCCACCACCAGCGTCGAGTCGGTAGCATTCAAGGCTACGTGCTCAAGGGAACGACCTTGTTCGTCGAGGACGATCGGCGTTTCGCCGTAAGGGTATTCAATGGCGGGCGAGATGGTCTTCTTGCCGTCCGGGTACGACACTTTATAGGTATGGCGGAACACCAGGGACTGGCCGTTAGACAGGCCGAGGATCACCAGCGGGCTGCCCGGCTGGTCCTCACCAATGGAAGCAACTGTCACACCGGCCGGCAATGGCAGGTCAACGCGCTTGAGTTCGGCCCCCGTATCAACGCTGAAGAACAGTGCCTGGCCCCTGTCGGAAACCCGCATGGCGACCTGGTTCTGTTCTTCCATGGAAATCATCAGCGGCTTGCCGGCGTCCTGCAGCCAGGCCGGCGTCAGGGCCTCTTCCTTGGTCAGGTTGGCGCCGTGGAACAGCGGCGCGACCACATAGGCAAGAAAGAAGAAGATCAAGGTGATCGCGCCCAGCACGGCGAGGCCGCCAATCAGCACGTACCAGCGGGTCAGGCGATCCTTGAGCGCGCGGATTCGGCGCTTGCGTTGCAGCTCAGGCGTATTGAAATCAATGCGCTTGGGGGGAGAAGTCGTCGTCATGGTGGAATTGGCCAGATCATTCATGCGCACACCCTAGCGATCCTGTATGACAGAAAGATGACAATGCAGTGACGCAAGAAATCCGCCGCGCAGCGTAGCTGGCAGCAGACTGAAAAATGGGAGGCGAGGTCCAGGTCCTGCAGACCCCGCCCAGGTCTTGAACCGCGGCTAAACCCCGGCTCAAGACAAGTTTACCGGCGGCTTATTTGCCACCTTCTTTCAGGCCCAGGTCAGCCAGTGCCTTGGCGGCAACTTTGGCTGGCAGCGGGATGTAGCCGTCTTTCACTACCACTTCCTGGCCCTGTTTGGACAGAACCAGCTTCACGAACTCGGCTTCCAGCGGGGCCAGAGGCTTGTTCGGGGCTTTGTTGACGTAAACGTAGAGGAAGCGCGACAGCGGGTATTTACCGTTCAGGGCGTTTTCTTCGCTGTCTTCGATGAAGTCAGTGCTGCCTTTCTTGGCCAGGGCCACGGTTTTCACGCTGGCGGTTTTGTAACCGATGCCCGAGTAACCGATGCCGTTCAGCGAGGAGCTGATGGACTGCACAACCGACGCCGAACCTGGTTGTTCGTTCACGTTAGGTTTGTAGTCGCCTTTGCACAGGGCTTCTTCCTTGAAGTAGCCGTAGGTGCCGGACACCGAGTTACGACCGAACAGTTGCACTGGCTTGTTGGCCAGGTCGCCGGTCACGCCCAGGTCGCCCCAGGTCTTGACGTCAGCTTTGGCGCCGCACAGACGCGTCGAGGAGAAGATCGCGTCGACTTGTTCCATGGTCAGGTGCTGGATCGGGTTGTCCTTGTGCACGAACACGGCCAGGGCATCCACGGCAACCGGGATAGCGGTTGGCTTGTAGCCGTACTTCTGCTCGAAGGCAGCCAGTTCGGTGTCCTTCATCTTGCGGCTCATCGGGCCCAGGTTGGAGGTGCCTTCAGTCAGCGCAGGAGGTGCAGTGGCGGAGCCGGCGGCCTGAATCTGGATGTTGACGTTCGGGTATTCCTTTTTGTAACCCTCAGCCCACAGGGTCATCAGGTTTGCCAGGGTATCGGAACCAACGCTGGACAGGTTGCCCGACACACCAGTGGTCTTCACATAAGCCGGAATGGCCGGGTCAACACCAGCGGCTACCGCGTTAGCGGTCGCAACGCCAGCAGCGACAAAAGTCATTGCCGCCATCAAACGTTTCAGTTTCATGCCTTGCTCCTAGCAGATAGGGATAATTGGATCGGGGCCAAGTATCGGTAGGCCGTGTGAACACTCTATGTCCGTAATATGACAATTAGATGAAAGGCCATCATTCATGAAAAACCTGACAGGAAGGGGCAGTTCAATAAATTCGGGGGCTTGCGAGGAGGTTGAAGCGATAGGAGCGACGTACCAGAAATACTCTGTAATCCATGATCGTTCCTACGCTGGTGCGTAGGAACGATCTTCAACTAGCGGCTTACCGCCCGCGCTTCCACAGATAAGCACCCACCAGCATGCCCATGGTGCAGATCACTGCCACGTAGTACGCCGGGCCCATCGGGCTTTCCTTCATCAGCAGCGACACCACCAGCGGCGTCAGGCCGCCGAACACCGCGTACGCCACGTTGTAGGAGAACGACAGACCGCTGAAGCGCACCACTGGCGGGAAGGCTTTCACCATCACGTAGGGCACCACGCCGACCGTGCCCACAAACAGGCCGGTCAGGGTATACAGCGGGAACAGCCAGTCAGGATGATTGGCGAGGCTGTGGTACAGCGTCCAGGAAGTTGCCAGCAGCAATGCGCAACCGGCGATCAGCACACGGCCCGCACCGAAGCGGTCAGCCAGGGCGCCGGAAATGATGCAACCAATGCTCAGGGTAACGATGGCCAGGCTGTTGGCTTGCAGCGAAACAGTCGGGCTGAAGTGGTAGACGGTCTGCAACACGGTCGGGGTCATCAGGATCACGACGACGATGCCGGCCGAGAGCAACCAGGTCAGCAGCATCGACAGCACGATGGCCCCACGGTGATCACGCAACACCGCGCGCAAGGGCAGTTCAGCCGCCAGGGTCTTGCGCTGCTGCATCTCGGCGAAAATCGGGGTTTCATGCAGCCAGCGACGCAGGTACACCGACAGCAGGCCAAACACACCGCCCAACAGGAAAGGAATCCGCCAGGCGTAATCCGACACCTGCTCCGGGCTATAGAGGGTGTTGATGGCGGTCGCCACCAGCGAACCCAAAAGGATGCCCGCCGTCAGGCCGCTGGTCAGGGTACCGCAGGCATAACCGATATGACGCGGCGGCACGTGCTCGGACACGAACACCCAGGCGCCCGGCACTTCACCGCCAATCGCTGCGCCCTGGATCACGCGCATCAGCAACAGCAGGATCGGCGCCCACAGGCCGATCTGTGCGTAGGTGGGCAGCAGGCCCATGATCAGGGTCGGCACGGCCATCATGAAGATGCTCAGGGTGAACATCTTCTTGCGCCCCAGCAGGTCGCCGAAGTGCGCCATGATGATCCCGCCCAGCGGCCGCGCCAGGTAGCCTGCGGCGAAGATGCCGAAGGTCTGCATCAAGCGCAGCCATTCGGGCATGTCGGCGGGGAAGAACAGCTTTCCGACCACCGTGGCAAAAAACACGAAAATGATGAAGTCGTAGAACTCCAGCGCCCCGCCCAAGGCAGACAGCGACAGGGTTTTGTAGTCGTTGCGGGTCAGCGGGCGCGAAGGTTGCGCGCTGCTTGCGGGCACGGAGGACATGGCAAGGCTTCTCTTATAGTAGTCAGGACGGCAAGCCCGGGACTTGCGGCAGGCTTGGCAAGATAGCAAATCGCTTGAAAAAGCACAGCGTTGAGCAGTTAACAGTTCAGATGAGCGAAATATTCCCGTCGCAGACGTGCAATTAACATGAGCAGGAGCACAGTTGCCGGAAAAAGCCGCGATACAGCGTCTATTTACCGACCAAATGAGCCGCAGGAGGTCGTCGTGGCGCCGACGGCTCGATATACTCGGCCATTGCAAGCGCCAGACCCGCATCCTTGAGGGGCTGCTGTGCCAAAACGCCGTTGGCTGCCCGCCAGCCGATTTGGCAGAGTTTCCCTTTAGTACGCCTTACGAGAAACGCATCGAGCGGTGTATGTTGGTGCTGAAACGTTTTTCCAGAAGACGGCTATCCACTTGAAATACCCATGAAGCGTCACGGGTCAGAGGCACCGGCATGATCGAACTCGAACAAGAAGATCCTATCCCGCAAGGCGATCTCGCCCTGCAAATCACCGCACTCCCGCGTGAAACCAACGGTTTCGGCGACATCTTCGGCGGCTGGCTGGTCGCGCAGATGGACCTGGCCGGCACGGCCATGGCGAGCAAGGTTGCCGGAGGCCGCGTGGCGACCGTAGCGATTGACCGCATGGCATTCCTGGTGCCAGTGGCAGTCGGCGCACAGTTGTCCTTCTATACCCAGGCCCTGGAAATCGGCCGCAGCTCGATCCAGATGATGGTCGAAGTGTGGAGCGACGACCCGCTGTCCAGCGAATGGCGCAAGGTCACCGAGGCGGTGTTTGTGTTCGTTGCCATCGACGGCAGCGGTCGCACCCGGTCGGTTCCGTCGCGGGCGCGTTAAACATCGCGACGTTTTGACGGTCCATTGCCCCATTGTCTGCCATTGAGAGCGCGTGCCTATGTCTACACCCAACGTTGAAACCGTAAAACTGGATGAGCTGAACGCATGGCGCATCCGCCATAACGGCGCCGAATTGGTGGTGGCCCAGCAAGGCGCACATATCGTCAGTTACCAGCGCACCGGCGAGAAGCCGCTGATCTGGCCCAACGACGACGTGGTGTTCAAGAAAGGCAAAGGCATTCGCACCGGCGTGCCGGTGTGCTGGCCGTGGTTTGGTGTATTCGACCGCAACCCGCAAAGCGTCAAGGCCATGTATCAGGGTGACGAGCCGGCGGGCGCGCATGGTTTCGTGCGGACCGCCGACTGGGCGTTGGTGGGCGTTGAAGCTGAAGGCACAGCACTGCGCGTGGAGCTGGAACTGCCGGTGCCCGAAGGTGGCTTCCCGGGCTGGCCCCATCAGGTCGACCTGAAGATGAGCCTCCTGCTGGATGATCAGTTGCACATTCGCCTGACCAGCCATAACCACGGCACCGAGACCGTCAGCCTCAGCCAGGCACTGCACAGCTACTTTGCGGTCAGCGATGTGCGCAAGGTGCAGGTCGAAGGTTTGGACGGCCTGGCCTATATCGATACCGCCGACGGCTGGACCCACAAGCAACAATCCGGGCTGTTGCACTTCACCGCCGAGACCGACCGCATCTACCTCGACACGCCGGCGCAGCTGAACATTGTCGATAAAGACTGGCAACGCCGTGTTCAGCTCACCAGCACAGGCTCGCGCTCGACGGTGATCTGGAACCCGTGGACCGAACGTGCCAAGGCCTTCAGCGACATGGCCGACGACGGCTGGCAGGGCATGCTCTGCATCGAGACCGCGAACGTGCTGGACGATGCGGTAACGCTCGCGCCGGGCGAAAGCCATACCCTGGGTGTGAGCATCAGCGGTATCGCCCTGTAAACCCAATCAAATGTGGGAGCTGGCTTGCCTGCGATAGCGGAGTGTCAGGCGACAGAGATGTCGACTGTCAGGCCCTCATAGCAGGCAAGCCAGCTCCCACATTTTGAATGGCGTCGCGGCTTACAAGTCCGACTCTTTGACCACCCGCACTTTCCCTGCATCCAGCGCATAGGCCGCATCGGCCAGGTCGTTGTTGACCTTCTCCACCTTCAGCGTGCCCGTCACCCACAGCGGCGTGTAGATATCATCCAGCTTCAACCCCTTGGGATAACGCACCAGCACCAACTGGTTGGGCGGCGGTGGCGGCACGTGGATGCACGCGCCCGGGTAAGGCACCAGGAAGAACAGCGTGCTGCGGCCCTTGGCGTCGGTTTCGAGTGGCACGGGGTAGCCGCCGATACGGATGTTCTTGCCGTTCATGGCGGCCACGGTCTTGGTCGAATACATCACCGCCGGCAAGCCCTTGCTCTGCTTCAGGCCGCCCTTGGCCGTGAAGGTGCCTTGGGCTTCCGGGGAGTTGTGGTCGATCTCGGGCATTTCTTCGAGGGCTTTCTGGTCCGACTTGGGCATCAGTTCCAGCCAGTCGGTTTCCGGCAGTTCGCCAGCGTGCGCCAGGCCAGAGCCCAGCAAGAGGAGAGTCAACAGAAGACGGCGCATGGAGAGGCTCGGCAAGGATTACAGTGCCGGCATTCTAGCCCTCTGCGCCTGCGCAGCGCAGAGGGCTTGGTCGCTAAATTACTTCTTTCTCAGCAGACCGTAGATCACCAGCAACACGATCGCACCGATCAGTGCACCGATAAAGCCTGCGCCCTGGCCTGCCTGGTAGATACCCAGTGCCTGGCCACCATAGGTTGCAACCAGCGAACCGGCGATACCCAGCAGGATGGTCATGATCCAGCCCATGCTGTCGTCGCCTGGCTTCAGGAAACGCGCCAGCAGGCCAACGATCAAGCCGATAAAGATGGTTCCAATGATACCCATGGCATTTCCCTCTGAATGAAGTGAACTCAGTCAAAGCCTAGTCAGACTTTGGCTTCCTGCAATCAGAGGGTGGCGGGTACCAATGGTTCCCGCCCCGCCTTGGCTTATTGCTCGGCGATCAGCGCTTCGACCTTGAGGATCTGCGCTTGCAGCGTCGCGCGGTCCTTGCAACGCAGGTTGGCGTGGCCGACCTTGCGCCCGGCCTTGAAGGCCTTGCCGTAATGATGCAGGTGGCAGTCATCGATCGCGATCACACGCTCAACCGGCGGTACCACGCCGATGAAGTTGAGCATCGCGCTCTCACCGACCTTGGCCGTGGAGCCCAACGGCAAGCCCGCCACCGCCCGCAGGTGGTTTTCGAACTGGCTGCACTCGGCGCCTTCGGTGGTCCAGTGCCCGGAGTTGTGCACCCGCGGGGCGATTTCGTTGGCCTTCAGGCCGCCGTCGACTTCAAAGAACTCGAACGCCATCACGCCGACGTAATCCAGCTGCTTGAGCACTCGGCTCGAATAATCTTCGGCCAGGGCTTGCAGCGGGTGATCGGTGCTGGCCACGGACAGCTTGAGGATGCCGCTGTCGTGGGTGTTGTGCACCAGCGGGTAGAAACGGGTTTCGCCATCGCGGGCACGCACGGCGATCAGCGAGACTTCACCGGTGAACGGCACGAAGCCTTCCAGCAGGCAGGCGACGCTGCCCAGCTCGGCGAAGGTACCGACCACGTCGGCAGCGGTGCGCAGGACTTTCTGGCCCTTGCCGTCGTAACCCAGGGTGCGGGTTTTCAGCACGGCCGGCAGGCCGATGGAGGCGACTGCAGCGTCCAGGTCGGCCTGGGACTGGATGTCGGCGAAGGCCGGCGTCGGGATGCCCAGGTCCTTGAACATGCTCTTCTCGAACCAGCGGTCGCGAGCGATGCGCAAGGCTTCGGCGCTCGGGTACACCGGCACGAACTGCGACAGGAAGGCCACGGTTTCAGCCGGGACGCTTTCGAACTCGAAGGTCACCAGGTCGACTTCATCGGCCAGTTGGCGCAGGTGATCCGGGTCGCTGTAGTCAGCCCGCAGGTGTTCACCCAGCGCCGCCGCGCAGGCGTCTGGCGCCGGGTCCAGGAAAGCGAAGTTCATCCCCAGCGGCGTACCCGCCAGGGCCAGCATGCGGCCCAGTTGGCCGCCACCGATTACACCGATTTTCATCGTCAACAACCTCAGGCAATGCGTGGGTCTGGATTGTCCAGGACGCTGTCTGTCTGCTCAGCCCGGAATTTTTTCAGCGCCGCATGGAACTGCGGGTGCTTGGCACCGAGGATGCTGGCGGACAGCAATGCTGCGTTGATCGCGCCGGCCTTGCCGATCGCCAGGGTGGCCACCGGAATACCGGCGGGCATCTGCACGATGGACAACAGCGAATCCACGCCCGAGAGCATCGACGACTGCACCGGTACGCCCAGCACGGGCAGGTGAGTCTTGGCTGCACACATGCCTGGCAGGTGAGCTGCACCGCCGGCACCGGCGATGATCACCTCGATGCCACGGGATTCTGCTTCATCGGCATACTGGAACAGCAAATCCGGAGTGCGGTGGGCGGAAACCACCTTCACTTCGTAGGGAATGCCGAGTTTTTCCAGCATATCGGCGGTGTGGCTAAGGGTGGACCAATCGGACTTGGAGCCCATGATCACGCCAACCAATGCACTCATCGTCGTGCCTCTTCTCTCTGGGCGCCCACAGGCGCGTCAAAAAACAACAAGCCACGCGGGAAATCCGGCGTGGCTTGGTGTACGAATTAAGGCCGGTTGGACCGGCCGAAGGCCGCGCAGTATACCGTAATAATGCAGATAAACAGCCCCTGGAATGACCATCTGTCTAGCGGGGCAAAGCGGCGGTTTTATTGACTTTCAGGTCAGCGAAAACACCGCAAAACCCTGTAGGAGCTGGCTTGCCTGCGATAGCGGTGTATCAGCCAACATTTCAGGCGCTGACCCACCTCAATCGCAGGCAAGCCAGCTCCCACATTTAACCGCGTTCAGCCGCCGGATTCTGCGCCGCCCCCCCTTCCAGCTTGCGCCACAGCAACCGCACATTCGCCTTGCGCACCAGGGCGCAGCGGTACAAACGAATCTCCAGCGGCACATGCCATTGCGGGCCGCCGCACACCACCAGTTCGCCCCGCGCCAACTCCGCCCGCACGCTCAACTGCGGCACCCAGGCAATGCCCAGGCCTTCGAGGGCCATGCTTTTCAGGCTGTCGGCCATGGCGGTTTCGTAAATGGTGGTGAAGCGCAGCGCCCGCTGGCGCAGCAACAGGTTTACCGAACGCCCGAGAAAGGCGCCGGCACTGTAGGCCAGCAGCGGCACACTGCCCTCGCCTTCGAGGTCGAACAGCGGCTTGCCGTCGGCATCGGCGGCGCACACCGGCAGCATCTCAGTGTTGCCCAGGTGCAGCGACGGGAAGATCTCCGGGTCCATCTGCATCGCAGCGTCCGGGTCGTAGAACGCCAGCATCAAGTCGCAGCCGCCTTCGCGTAGCGCATGCACGGCGTCGCCGACGTTGGTGGCGACCAACCGGGTGGCGATGTTCAATCCTTCATTACGCAACTGTGCGATCCAGCGCGGGAAGAAGCCCAGCGCCAGGGAGTGCGCCGCCGCCACCTGCATGACTTCGCCCTGCCCGCCTTCCAGGTGATGGAGGTGGCGCAGTACCTCGCCGAGCTGCTCGACCACGGTACGCGCGGTGACCAGGAACAACTGCCCCGCCGCCGTCAGCTCGACCGGCGTGCGCGAGCGATTGACCAGGGTCAGCCCCAGCGCCGCCTCCAGGCTGCGGATGCGCCGACTGAACGCCGGCTGGGTGACAAAGCGCCGCTCAGCCGCCTGGGAGAAGCTGCGAGTGGCCGCCAGGGCGCTAAAGTCTTCCAGCCATTTGCTTTCAAGGTTCATCACATCCTCCCGGGGCACGCACCATTTTGGCACACACGTCCGTCATGGTAACGGGGTCACACCGACATTATGCCGTTTATGCATAGGCCAGTGTTTAACAGCATTGGCCCAAAACCTCCCGCAAGCCTAGCATTCACAGCGTTCCGGCCTAGCCCGGGTCCATATCGAGATGATTTCCGTCATGTCCTCCGCTGCATCTTTCCGCACAGAAAAAGACCTGCTTGGCGTACTCGAAGTACCCGCTCAAGCGTATTACGGCATCCAGACCCTGCGAGCGGTGAATAACTTCCGCCTCTCGGGCGTTCCGATTTCGCATTACCCGAAATTGGTGGTCGGCCTGGCAATGGTCAAGCAAGCGGCCGCTGACGCCAACCGCGAGTTGGGCCAGCTCAGCGAAGCCAAGCACGCTGCCATCAGCGAAGCCTGTGCCCGCCTGATCCGCGGCGATTTCCACGAAGAGTTCGTGGTGGACATGATTCAAGGCGGCGCTGGCACTTCAACCAACATGAATGCCAACGAAGTCATCGCCAACATCGCGTTGGAGGCCATGGGCCACAACAAGGGCGAATACCAATACCTGCACCCCAACAACGACGTGAACATGGCGCAGTCGACCAACGACGCCTACCCGACCGCGATCCGCCTGGGTCTGCTGCTGGGCCACGACGCACTGCTGGCCAGCCTCGACAGCCTGATCCAGTCGTTTGCGGCCAAGGGTGAAGAATTCAGCCACGTCCTGAAAATGGGCCGTACCCAGCTGCAAGACGCCGTGCCGATGACCCTCGGCCAGGAATTCCGAGCCTTTGCCACCACCCTCGGTGAAGACCTGGCCCGCCTGAAAACCCTGGCACCCGAGCTGTTGACCGAAGTGAACCTGGGCGGTACTGCCATCGGTACCGGCATCAACGCCGACCCGCGTTACCAGGCCCTGGCCGTTCAACGCCTGGCCACCATCAGCGGCCAGCCGCTGGTACCGGCTGCCGACCTGATCGAAGCCACCTCCGACATGGGCGCCTTCGTACTGTTCTCCGGCATGCTCAAGCGTACGGCGGTGAAGCTGTCGAAGATCTGCAACGACCTGCGCCTGCTGTCCAGCGGCCCACGCACCGGCATCAACGAGATCAATCTGCCGGCCCGCCAGCCAGGCAGCTCGATCATGCCCGGCAAGGTCAACCCGGTAATCCCGGAAGCCGTGAACCAGGTGGCGTTCCAAATCATCGGTAACGATTTGGCGCTGACCATCGCGGCCGAAGGCGGCCAGCTGCAACTGAACGTGATGGAGCCGCTGATCGCCTACAAGATCTTCGACTCGATCCGCCTGCTGCAACGCGCCATGGACATGCTGCGCGAGCACTGCATCGTCGGCATCACTGCCAACGAAGCCCGCTGCCGCGAGCTGGTGGAACACTCCATCGGCCTGGTCACCGCGCTGAACCCGTACATCGGCTATGAAAACGCCACCCGTATCGCCCGTATCGCCCTTGAAAGCGGCCGCGGCGTGCTGGAACTGGTGCGCGAAGAAGGCTTGCTCGACGACGCCATGCTCGACGACATCCTGCGCCCCGAAAACATGATTGCCCCACGTTTGGTCCCGCTGAAGGCCTAAGCGTTTGTTGCACCGCTCACCAGGTTGAGGGACTAGACACCTCTCACCTTTTGAGGGCCTGAAGGCTCGTTCTTCAGGCCCTTTTTTTTGCCTCAAGGTTGTGAAATGACGCCAATAAAAACTCCAAGATCGCCCAGCAAACCCGCCTTGCCCGTAACGCCTTGGCTGAAACCTTTAATCGCCTCGTGCAGACGGATCACACACTCCTAGGTATAGTGCCGCCCCTCTTCGCGTCAGCGGTCGTCGGTAACGAGACCCTGGGAAGCGCGAAACCGCATGAATAACAACACCCGCAAAAGGATTGGGGTCGAAGCGTCGTGCACTGCCTGGTGCTAAACGATGCGTCGGACCGTCCTGCGTTTGCCATTAGAAAAATCAGCGAGGAACACTCCATGCTAGAAGTCATCAACGACTTCCTCTCAGGGAAAGTATTGATCGTGCTCATTGTCGGGCTCGGTGGTTACTTCACGATCCGCTCGCGTTTCGTTCAGTTGCGTCACTTTTTCCACATGTTTTCGGTGTTTCGCGACAGCCTGAAAAGCAGCACCGGCCAACTCAGCTCGTTCCAGGCGCTGATGCTCAGCCTCGCCGGGCGCGTGGGTGCCGGCAACATCGCAGGCGTCGGCATTGCCGTGACCCTGGGTGGCCCGGGCGCCGTGTTCTGGATGTGGGTTACCGCACTGGTGGGCATGTCTTCGAGCTTTATCGAGTGCTCCCTCGGCCAGCTCTACAAGCGCACCGACGCTGAAGGCACCTACCGTGGCGGCCCGGCTTACTACATTCAGCACGGCCTGCAAAAACGCTGGCTGGGCATGGTGATGGCGTTCCTGCTGCTGGTGACCTTCGGTTTCGCCTTCAACGGTCTGCAAGCCCACGCCGTGACTCACTCGCTGAACAATGCGTTTGGCCTGGACACCACCTACACCGGCCTGGCCCTGGCCGTGCTGCTGGGCCTGGTGTTCATCGGCGGGATCAAGCGTATCGCCTCGATCGCCGACCTGCTGGTACCGGTCAAGACCCTGGTCTACATCGCCGTGACCCTGTACGTGATCGTGCTGCAATTCGACCACGTGCCGGCCATGCTCGCGACCATCGTCAAGAGCGCTTTCGGCCTCGACCAAGCCTTCGGTGGCCTGGTGGGCAGCGCGATCATCATGGGCGTGAAACGCGGCGTGTTCGCCAACGAAGCCGGCCTGGGCAGTGCGCCTAACGTGGCCGCAGTGGCCTCGGTTGAACACCCGATCGCCCAAGGCGTGGTGCAAGCGTTCAGCGTGTTCCTCGACACCTTCGTGATCTGCACCTGCACCGCGTTGCTGATCCTGCTATCCGGTTTCTACACCCCGGGCTTCGAAGGCGACGGCATTGCCCTGACCCAGAACTCCCTGGCGGCGGTGGTCGGTGACTGGGGCCGGATGTTCATCTCGGTGGCCCTGGCGTTGTTCGTGTTCACCTCGATCATGTACAACTACTACCTCGGCGAGAGCAACCTGCGCTTCATTGTGGGCGACAACCGCAAGGTGTTGATGGGCTACCGCGCGCTGGTGCTGGTGCTGATTTTCTGGGGCTCCATCGAGAACCTCGGCACCGTGTTCGCCTTTGCCGACATCACCATGACCATGCTCGCGTTCGTCAACCTGTTCGCCCTGGCGTTCCTGTTCAAGATCGCCATGCGCATCCTGAATGACTACGACAACCAGCGCGCGGCGGGCATCAAGACGCCGGTGTTTGATTCCAGCAAGTTCCCGGACCTGGACCTGGACCGCAAGGCCTGGCCGGCGAATCCGGTGAAGCCTGAGCCAGCCGCTCAAGCAACGGCAGAGCTGAACGCTCAAGCGCAACGCTAAGCGTCGCACGCCCAGATAGATGACACGCCGCCCGGCCTTGGGCATGCTCTGGGCCCGGCGGCGTTTTTCGTTCAGGAGATTCTTCGATGTCCCCAGCTACTAACATCATGGTGCTCTACACCGGTGGCACCATCGGCATGCAGGCCAGCGCCAACGGCCTGGCACCCGCTTCGGGTTTTGAAGCGCGCATGAGCGAGTTCCTCGCCAGCCAACCCCATATCAACGTCCCTGCCTGGCGCTTCCGGGAAATGTCGCCGCTGATCGACAGCGCCAACATGACGCCCGCCTACTGGCAGCGCTTGCGTGTGGCGGTGATCGAAGCGGTGGATGCCGGCTGCGACGCCGTGCTGATCCTGCACGGCACCGACACCCTGGCCTACAGCGCGGCGGCCATGAGCTTCCAGTTGCTGGGCTTGCCGGCGCCGGTGCTGTTTACCGGCTCGATGCTGCCCGCCGGCGTACCCGACAGCGATGCCTGGGAAAACGTCAGCGGCGCGCTGGTGGCCTTGGGCGAAGGCCTGGCGCCGGGCGTGCAGCTGTACTTCCACGGCACGCTGATGGCGCCGACCCGGTGCGCGAAGATTCGCAGTTTTGGTCGCCATCCGTTTGCCGCGTTGCAGCGCAATGGCGGCGTGGCCAAGGCGGATCATCTTCCCGCCGCGCTGGATTACCGTCACGACAAGGCCCTGGCCAACGTCGGCGTGCTGCCGCTGGTGCCTGGCATCGCCGCGCAGCAACTGGATGCCCTGGTCGACAGCGGTATTCAAGCGCTGGTGCTGGAATGCTTCGGCAGTGGCACTGGCCCCAGCGACAACCCCGAGTTCCTTGCCAGCCTCCAGCGCGCGCAGGACCAGGGCGTGGTCGTCGTCGCCATCACCCAGTGCCATGAAGGCGGCGTAGAGCTGGATGTGTACGAAGCCGGCAGCCGCTTGCGCGGCGTGGGCGTACTGTCTGGCGGCGGCATGACCCGCGAAGCGGTGTTCGGCAAGCTCAATGCGCTGATTGGCGCCGGACTGGGGAATGCCGAAATCCGGCGCCTGGTGGAGCTCGACCTGTGTGGCGAGCTGAGCTGACCGGCATATAACTTGCTCCGCTTCCAGCCATCCCCTGGCTGGAAGCACCCATGCTGCACTCCCACCTCACCACCCTCAACGCCGTCTCCCTGGTGCTTGGCACCTTCAAGGACCAGGGCCTGCCCGGCGATGCGTTGCTCGAAGGCAGCGGCATCTGCCCGGCGGACTTGAGCCGTGCCGACACGCGCATCACCACCAACCAGGAGATGCGCGTGTGTGCCAACGCCGTGGCGCTGCAGCGGGATATCGGCCTGGAACTGGGCCGGCGCATGCACGTTTCGTCCTACGGCATGCTCGGCTACGCCCTGCTCACCAGTGCCACCTTCGGTGACGCTTTACGTTTGGCCCTGCGTTATCCGGCGCTGTTGGGAACACTTTTCGAGCTGAGCCTGGTGGAGGACGGCGAGCGCATCTGGTTCAGCGCCAGTGATTATCGGGAGAACCCGGCGCTGGAAACCTTCAATGTCGAGTTCTGCCTGGTCTCATTGAAAGTCATCTGCGACGACCTGCTCGGCCATCCGCTGCCATTGCGCGGTGCGCGCTTTGAATACGACGCGCCGGACTATCAGGCGCGTTACCGCGAGCGCTTCGACTGCCCGTTGCAGTTTCAAGCCACCGCCAATGCCTTTGCGTTCGACAAGCACTGGCTGGACCAGCCGTTACCCCTGGCCGACGCCGTCACCCACCAGGCCATGGCCGAGCGTTGCCGCAAGCAGAACCTGGAGTTCACCGGGCGCCAGGCGTGGCTGGGCCGGATTCGCCACGTGCTCGCCAGCCAATTGCAGTCGGCGCCGGGCCTTGAGGGGTTGGCCCAACAGATGAACTGCTCGGCCCGCACCTTGCGCCGGCACCTGCACGACCAGGGTTGCAGCTACCAGGAACTGCTCGACGAGCTACGCTTCGAGCGGGCCAAGCAGCTGCTGGGCGAGGACGAGCTGCCGATCTACCGGATTGCCGAAGCACTGGGGTTTAGTGAAACCGCAAGTTTCCGCCACGCGTTTGTGCGCTGGAGCGGCGTGGCGCCGAGCCAATTTCGCGCATGACGCCCCATTGAGGGGCGAATTGCGGTCACACACATTGGCCGTATTTATCCCCTTTTGGCCGCTCCTGCCGTTCTCATAAACCCCGCCCGCCGCAAGACTGCCTGCACCGATACAGCCTGCGGAGAACAACAATATGCTGACGATCTACTCGGACGATCACCACCTGCACCACGGCCGCTGCGAACTGATGGACGGGCAACTGATGCCCTGCTTTGAAATGCCCTCCCGCGCCGACCATGTGCTGCACCGGGTCCAGGACCGCGAACTGGGCCCGGTGCTCGCGCCGGTGGATTTTGGCCTGGCACCGCTGCAACGCATCCACAGCGCGGCCTACCTGGACTTCTTCAAGGGCGCCTGGCAACGCTGGACAGCATTCAACCAGGACGGCGACTTGCTGCCCTACACCTGGCCCGCCCGCACCTTGCGCAAGGTGATCCCCACCAGCCTGCACGGCCAACTCGGCTATTACAGCTTCGACGGCGGCGCGCCCATTACCGCCGGCACCTGGCAAGCGGCCTACAGCGCAGCGCAGGTTGCACTGACCGCCCAACAGGCCATCCAGCAAGGCGCCCGCAGTGCGTTCGCCCTGTGTCGACCGCCTGGCCATCACGCCGCCAGCGACTTGATGGGCGGCTATTGCTACCTCAATAACGCCGCCATCGCCGCCCAGGCGTTTCTCGACCAGGGCCACAAGAAGGTCGCGATCCTTGACGTGGATTACCACCACGGCAACGGCACCCAATCAATTTTCTATGAGCGCAGCGATGTGCTGTTCACATCGATCCACGGCCACCCGGAAGCGGAGTTTCCGTTCTTCCTCGGTTATGCCGATGAACTGGGGGAAGGCCCGGGTGAAGGGTTCAACTTCAACTATCCGCTGCCAGCCGGTTCGGGCTGGGCTACCTGGAGCGCGGCGCTGGAGCAGGCCTGCAATGAGATCCAGCGCTATGGCGCCGACGTCGTGGTGGTGTCGTTGGGCGTCGACACGTTCAAGGACGACCCCATCTCGCAGTTCAAGCTCGACAGCCCGGACTACCTCACCATGGGCGCCCGCATCGCCCAACTGGGCAAGCCGACCCTGTTTGTGATGGAAGGCGGTTACGCCGTCGAAGAAATCGGCATCAACGCCGTCAACGTTCTGGAAGGTTTTGAGGGGGCAGCATCATGAACATGCTCAAGCATCTGGTCCTGTGCGCCGCAGTGTTCAGCGGCGTGGCACACGCCGAAGAAACCACCTTGCGGGTCTACAACTGGTTCGACTACATCACCCCCAAGGCCCTGGAAGACTTCAAGGCCCAGAACCCCAGGATCAAACTGGTCTACGACATTTTCGACACCAACGAAGCCCTGGAAGCCAAGCTGCTCACCGGTAACTCCGGCTACGACGTGGTGGTGCCGTCCAACGTGTTCCTGGCCAAGCAGATCGAAGCCTCGGTGTTCCAGCCCCTGGACCGCAGCAAGCTGCCCAACTGGAACCACCTCGATCCCAAGCTGATGAAGCTGATCGAGGCCAACGATCCCGGCAACAAATTCGCCGTGCCCTACATGTACGGCACCATCCTCATCGGCTTCAACCCGGACAAGGTCAAGGCTGCGCTGGGCGCCAATGCACCGGTGGACAGCTGGGACCTGATCTTCAACGAAGAGAACATCAGCAAGCTCAAACAGTGCGGCGTGGCCCTGCTGGACTCACCGTCGGAAATTCTGCCGCTGGCCCTGCAACACCTCGGGCTGGACCCCAACAGCAGCGACCCCAAGGACTACGTGAAAGCCGAAGCCTTGCTGATGAAGATCCGTCCGTACATCACCTACTTCCACTCCTCCAAATACATGGCGGACATCGCCAACGGCGACATCTGTGTGGCAGTCGGTTATTCCGGCAGCTTCTCCCAGGCCGCCAACCGCGCCAAAGAAGCGAAGAACGGCGTGACCGTGGACATGCGCCTGCCCAAGGAAGGCGCGCCGATCTGGTTCGACATGCTCGCAATTCCCAAAGGCGCCAAAGACCCGGAGGACGCCTACACCTTCATCAACTACTTGCTGCAACCCGGGGTGATTGCACCGATCAGCGACTTTGTCGGCTACCCCAACCCCAACAAGGACGCCACCAACCTGGTGGACCCGGCGATCCGCAACAACCCCAACCTGTACCCCACCGAAGCGGCCATGGCCACGCTCTACACCTTGAAACCCCTGGGCCGTGATGCCGAACGCGCCCGCACCCGGGCCTGGACCAAGATCAAATCCGGGACCTGACGCACCTGTGGCGAGGGCACTGGGTCCCTCGCCACACGCTGCACAGTTAACTACCACCCGCCCCCCGGCAGGCACCGCTACTTTCTGGCAATCCGATCGCTCTTCTGCCAGCAAGGAATGCCTGCATGCCCCAGCCCTCCACCGAACAAGAATCCCTCAACGGCAATTCGCTGCTGACCCAACTGACCACCGGCCCGTCCATCCGCGAAGTGGCTGCAAAAATTTTGCGGCCGGCGTTGAAGGAGCTGTATCCCGAACTGGATATCGACCCGGACCTGGCCGTTGTCGTCTCGCCAGTCTGGTTAATCGTCAATGACCAGGTCGTGCCCGGCTTGCCCCATCACGAATCGCTCACCGGCGCACTCGCACGGCGCGCCGTTTCCGAAAAGCCCCTGACCTACATCGACGGTGAGCACTACCTGACCGACCGCGCCGCCAGCGGCCCGGACATCCACCTGCCGGTGCGTATCGACGCCATCGCCCGGCTGATCAATGAATGTGCTCCGCTGCTGTTCATCGCGTATCAGGAACAACAACTGGAGTTCTGGAACCAGACCGATGGCCCCCGGGGCACTCGCTGGCAGGCCTTCGCCAACGCCTTGCGCAATGCCTGGGATATCAAGGACTCCGTGGGTTGGGGCGAGGACGAATGTGCCATGGCGAAGAACGTATTCCTGTACCCGGATTACGCCGTGCGCCTGCCCAATGACAAATACCGCACCCGGGCCTACCTGATCGACATTGATATCGACAAAGGTCCCCATACCCGACACATCAGCCTCGCCGCGCTCGCCATCCTGATCGGCACCCATGACCAACACACGATGATCCTCACGTACTCGATTGCCAACGGGTACCAACCGTTCGACAGCCTGGACGACCTGGGCAAGGCGCTGGTCCTGCAAGCGACCAACCCCGAGGATAAAGCGCTGCAATGGCGGCTCTACGAACCCCAGGGGGATTTTTTCGAGTACCAGGCGTGCGCCCTTATCGGCCTGCAGCTCGATGCCATTGGTAGAATCGCCCCGGGGACCCCGTCCCTGGGGACCAACGATGAGATCGCCGAGCGTGGACAACTGGAATTCGGGCAGTTGTCATCAGACGACAGGGACAAGCTGGAAAAAATCAGCGATGCCCTGCCCGACTGGTTGAACACCGCAAGCTCTGCCGACCTGTCCCGCTATAGCCGCTACCTGTTCGACATCGCCACCCTCAATACCCGCACCGGCAATAAAACCTACCAGGACAGTATTCCACTGATTGGTGACTACGCCCTGCAGGCCATCGCCGACGCCATGGCCAAGACCCTGACACCCGCCCAGAAAACCGACCTGGGCCTGGTGGCAAATGGTACTCAACTCAGCCAGCAACTGATGCTCAAGCTCAGGCACGTGCAAATTACCGTGACCAGCCAGGTCGTCTGGGGGTTATTCACCGCCCCCGGCCTGACCAGCACCGTCACCTTCAGCCTCGAAGAACTGGCCCTGCAAAACCTGATCGCGCTGCCGTTGGGGAACAAGGTCGCGCAGTACAACGATGGTCGTAGCGTGCCGACCTGGATGAGCGTGACGTACCTGCAAGACCTGATCACCCAAGTGAACATTGGCGATCAATATCCCAAGCTGGTCAAAACCACCCTGCTCGACGACCCGGTGCAGTCACTGGCGCGGCAAACCCTCTATACCGATCAACTGCGCCTGCAACTGCCGTTGCTGGCGCTGCAATACAAGATCCGCAGCCAGTACGGTGTGGATGAACAAGGCTACCGTTATGTCTGCGCGGCCATGGCATCCGACCCCAACCTGCGCCGCGTGAACGGCTACACCGTGGTCATTCGGCCCCTGGCGTTTATTCCCACGCGCCGCACCAGTCAGGCCGCCGATCAGGTCAGCAACATGTTCGTCATAGGCCCGCAGAACCCGGCCAACGGCCCCTGCCTCTTGTATCGCCCCCAGGCCACGAGACAGTTGATGCAGTTTGCCTCACCGAACAACCTGATTTACGCCATCAAACAATCCACCGAACTGCGCGAGTCGGTGTTGGCCTGGCTACCCGACAGCGTGCGTTCCGACTACGCACAGTTTGTATTTCCCGGCGCCCTCCTTGCTTCGCCCAGAACCTTGTCCACGCTGGTGGTAGAGCCGTGGCTGGCGTTGAGCATGACCGGGCCGGTCATTCTCGGCAGCCAGACCCTCCACGACGACGATTTGGCGGCGCTGTTCACCGCCAACGCGAAGGCACTGGTGGACCTCGCCGACAAGCAGTCAGTGTCCAACGCAGAATCCCGCTGGGAAAGTTTCAAACGGGCCGGCTGGATGATCTTCAATGCCGCCCTGCCCTTTTTGGGCAAAACTGTCGGCACGGCCGCCTGGGTCGGCCAACTGATCAATGATGTACAGGAAGCCATCGACGCCAGCGAACGTGGCGACAGCGAGGTCAAATGGTCCGCCTTGACCGACATTTTCCTCAACCTGGGCATGGCCCTGGCGTTGCACCTGGCCAGCCGACAACCGACGGTTGTGCAGACCGGGAAACCCGTCGTGGGCGCTCCGGAAACGCTCCCCACGACCGAGACGGCAAGCCAACTGCCCACGACTCAACTACCGGATATCCAGACACCCGACCTGCCCGGCGGCCACGAGCTTTCGCTGCACACCCTCGGCGCCTTGACCCGCAAGCCATTGAGCCTGAAAAAGACCCTCGACAGCTTCAGCGTCACGCGCCCCGAAACACTGGGCGCGCAGCAAACCCAGCCTGGCTCGCACCAGCACCTCTACCCTCTCAATGATCAGTGGTATGCCCCGGTGGGCGAACGCTGGTTCAAGGTACAAGTGGACGAAAACGATACGGTGCTGATCATCGACGCCAAACAGCCCGAGCGCCTGGGCCCGGTGTTGGTCAACAACCGCGTGGGCCAATGGTTTATCGATACACGCCTGCGCCTGCGCGGCGCAGGGTTTCGCAGCCGGATGAAGAAAGGCCAGCGGCTCAAACCCGTCACGATTACCGGGCTGCGTGAACAACTGGAGACCTTTGACCGCCAGGAAGCCAAAGAAAGTGCCGCGCTCGAGGCCGCCCGTAGTGTCAGCAGAGCCGCATCACCCGGCACGTCCGCCAGCGCACTCACGACCTTCATTGCCACGCTGGATAAACGTCGGGGGGAGTACGACGCACCGATCGCCCAACTGAAGTCATTGAACCTGCTCGACGTTGTGCCGGACTATTCGAAGCGCATGCTCAGGTACCTGGAAAGCCAGTTGCTCATTGCACAAGCTGGCATCAACGAACAAGTGACGGATTTCCAAAAAGACCTGGCCGCCAGTGGGCAGGGTATGGACAGTGACCCGCAGGAAGTCTTCGCCCGTCGGCGCGTGGCCGATAAAACCCTGAACATGATCACCCAATTGGAATACGTTCGTTCGCGCTTCAAGTACCTCAGGGAACTGGGCGCCGAGGGGGTAAAGCTGGAACTGCGCACCCGCGAAAACCTGCCGCAGTTTGACCTGGATGACTTGAAGGGTTTCCGTATTTCACTGGCTCGCACCCTGTGCCTCCAGGAGAACAGCACCGCAGACATGACTGAAGCGCGCAACAGCATCAACGATATTGTCCTGGCCGCCCAACTCGCCGTCCAGAGTTCCCGTGACCTGATGGAGACGCGGGCTGAACTTGACCTGGACGCACACATCGAGGCGCTGGATGACGTCGCCGATCAATTTATCGTGATCAACCAGAATCTGCTGGATCTGCCAGGCGAGTACCCCGAGCTGATAGTGAAGGATTCAGTGGAGGACCTGCGCAAACAGATCGACGAATACGCCCAACGGGCCATGCAGTCTCTGAGCGCTGCGCTGCGCGAACGCAAAGCCCAGGACGCCAGAGCCGAGGCAGACGCGTCATCAAGCGCATCTGCCCGGCCCAAAAAGACCGTCATCAAGACTCGCTTCAAGGGTGTGGTCGTCGGTGAACCTCGCGAAAACGATCCCGACTTTGTAGACATCAAGGAACCCCTGACCCATAAGGTCATTGCCACCTTTCACAAAAAGGATTCAGGCAACTGGGTAGAACATGCGCACCCGTCCCCGCCCGCCACTCGCGCACCTGCCGTAAGCGTGCCCAACAGCCTGAAAGAGGCCCAGGCATTGCTGGACGATGTCGATGCTTTTATCGAGCGTACCACCGCAAAGGCTGACCAACCCCAACGGCTGCCGGTGGAGATCGAGGAAAAATTCGAGCGCCGGGCGCAAACCCTGGAACAGGCCAAGCGCGGCGTCGAGCAAGCCGCCAACGCCACTAACGAAACCGACAATATCGCCTCCGAGGCGATGAACCGACAACTTGATGAGGCCGTGAAAAAGCTCTACCGCACAGGTCGCCGCGTCAGGCTCGACATGCTCAAGAATCGCCTGCCCACGGCCGCCCATATAGAACTGTTGTCCACCGAAGGAGAGGTGACCATTCATGCGTCAGGCGTTCGCCGGAGGCTCAAAGGCCCGAAAAAGGATTTCATGCAGGAGTACGAGATACGCGACCAGAAAACCAGCCGGGCGCTGTGGTATGCCCACTTTCACTACGCAAGCCTGAATGCGCCCAACGAGGCATACATTGTGGCCCACCTGAAAAGCCTGGAACAACGCCGGCTAGGGGGCGCCTTCGAAGAATATGAAGGCATGCCCGTACAGCTACGCCGGGCCATCTATCGCGCCAAAATCGGCCCGCACCTGGCTCGGTCATTGTTCTTGAGCAAGGCGCCCGCCACCTGAGCCGGGTTATTGCCAGGCCWGGCGCAACCGTGCCAGCGCCTGGCTGATCTGCGCCTCGGGCACGGCCGCGAAGCCCAACACCAGGCCGGCACGCCGATCCTCCAGCGTGACGGAATCCGGCAACCAATAATTGCTCAGGCCGTTGATTTCCACCCCGACGCCAGCCGCTTTCGCGATCAATGCCTGCTCGCGCTCCAGCCCTTGCACCGGTATCGTCAAATGCAGCCCCGCCGCCACCGCTGGCACACTGCCCACACCGTCGACACCCTGTGGCCATTCGGCCAGTAACGCGTTGCGCCGGCTCAAGGCGGCGCGACGCATGCGCCGCACATGCCGCTGGAAGTGCCCAGAGGCCATGAATTCGGCCATCACCGCCTGGGTGCTGACCTCGGAATGGCGCACATCCACCGCCCGGCGCCGGGCGAAGGGCTGCACCAGTGCCATCGGCAGCACCAGGTAACCCAGGCGCAACGCCGGAAACGCGACCTTGCCGAACGTGCCGACATAGAGCACTCGCCCACTGCGATCCAGCGCCGCCAGCGGCGCCAACGGCGCGCCGCTGTAGCGGTATTCGCCGTCGTAGTCGTCCTCGATGATCCAGCCGCCGGTGCGCTCGGCCCAGGCCAGCAATTCCAGGCGCCGGGCCAGGCTCATGACCACGCCCATCGGGTATTGGTGCGAGGGCGTGACATAGGCCAGGCGGCAACTGTCGATGGCGTTCAGCGCCGAGCAATCAATGCCTTCACTGTCCACTGCCACCCCGTGGAGTTTTGCCCCGGCAAGTGCGAACGCATGGCCTGCCGCACGGTAACCCGGGTTTTCCACCGCCACCCCATCCCCCGGCGCCACCAGCAGCTGTGCACAAAGGCTGATTGCCTGCTGCGCGCCGCTGGTGATCACTATTTGCTCAGCCGTGCAGTGCATGCCCCGGGAACTGCGCAAATAGGCAGCGATCAGCCCCCGCAAGCGCTCATCCCCTGCCGGGTCGCCATAGCACAGCTGCTGCAGGTCCGGCTTGCGCCAGAAAGCCGCATTCAGCTTGGCCCAGACGTCGAAGGGAAACAGGTCGAACGCCGGAATACCCACCCGAAACGCCCGTGGAGGACCGGTCGGCGGCAACGGCAAATGGTTGTTTTCTACCCGCCCCAGCGCCGCACTGTGGATAACTTGACTGGATGAAATCACAGGTAAATCCGGGCATTTTGTGGATAACCCTGGGGATAAGCCTGTTGATAAGCCTGTGGATACTTTTGTGGATAGTTTTTTTGAGCTGAGGGGTGTCTGCGGCAGTTGCGCCACATAGGTGCCATCGCCCACCCGCCCTTCGATGAAGCCTTCGGCATACAGCTGGTCGTAGGCGCGAACCACGCTGTTACGGGAAATCGACAGCGCCGCTGCCAGGTCACGGCTGGCCGGCAGCCGGGTGCCACTGACCAGCCGCCCGTCCAGTACCCGCTGGCGCAGGGCCTGGTACAGCTGGCGCGTGAGGCCCTGGCGGCGGTCCAGCTCGATGCCGGCAGGGTTGAACGACAGCGGCGGCTCTAACGGGGGCATGGCACACGCTCCGGCAAATTGGACCTATGAAATGGAGCACAGATGGCTCTTACATCGAACCAATAGCCTGCCTAGGATGCAGGCATTCGCCAAGGAAAATCTTCATGTACACACCACGCGCCTTTGCCCTCGATGACTTGCCCGAAATCCAGCAACTGATCCAGCACACCCGCCTGGCGCAGTTGATCACCTTTGGCGAGCAAGGCCTGCAAGCCAGTCACTTGCCGCTGCTGCTGAATCCCGACGAAGGCCCCAACGGCACGCTGTACGGGCACCTGGCCAAAGCCAACCGGCAGTGGCAAGACTTGCAGAACGGCAGCGAGGCCCTGGTGGTTTTTGCCGGCGCCGAGGCCTACATCAGCCCGGCGTTTTACCCGGCCAAGGCCGAACACGGCAAAGTCGTGCCGACCTGGAACTACATCGCGGTACATGCCTACGGCACCGCCGACGTCTTCACCGACGCCGACCGCCTGCTCAGCCTGGTCACCGCCCTGACGGACCGCCACGAATCCCCGCGCGCCCAGCCATGGAAAGTCAGCGACGCCCCGGCCGACTACATCGACGGGATGCTCAAGGCCATTGTCGGCTTTGCCCTGCCGATCCAGCGCCTGGAAGGCAAGCGCAAACTCAGCCAGAACCGCAGTGCCGCCGACATTGCCGGTGTTCGCGAAGGACTGGCGGCCAGCACCGACGTACGCGACCAGACCCTCGCCCGCTTTATTCCCAAGGAGCCAACATGAGCCAGATCGAGATCCGCCCAGTCACTGCCGCCGACCACGCCGCGTGGCTGCCCCTGTGGCAGGCCTACCTGCGCTTCTACAATACCGAGTTGCCGGACGCCGTCAGCCAGAGCACCTGGCAACGCCTGATCGACGCCAATGAGCCCACCCATTCGGCCCTGGCCTGGCAGGACGGCAAGGCCGTAGGCATGGTCAATTTCATCTACCACCGTTCCAATTGGAGCATCGAAAACTCCTGCTACTTGCAGGACCTGTTGGTAGACCCGGACCAGCGCGGCACCGGGGTGGGTCGCAAACTGATCGAATTCGTCTACGCCACCGCCAAGGCGGACGGCTGCTGCAAAGTCCACTGGCTGACCCACGAGACCAATGCCACCGCCATCCAGCTGTACGAACGCATTGCCGAACGCCCCGGCTTTATCCAGTTTCGCAAAGGTCTTTAAGGAGAGCAGCATGTCGACATCATTGGCCGATTGGAAAGGCGTTCCGGCGCCCACCGTCACCCTTATCGAAGGGCGCTTCGTGCGCCTGGAAAAACTCGACCCGGCCCGCCATGGCGATGACCTGTTCAACGCCCTGCAAGGCCCCGGTGCTGATCCGAAGTTGTGGGACTACTTGCCCTACGGCCCGTTCCCCGAGCGCGCCGCCTTCGATGCCTGGCTGAACAACCATGCGACCCACAACGACCCGTACTTCTTCAGCGTGATCGACAAGGCCAGCGGCGACGTGCAAGGCATTCTCAGCCTGATGTCCATCGTGCCCGAGCAGGGCCGCATCGAAATCGGCCACGTGACCTTCGGTGCACCGATGCAACGCTCGCCGAAAAGCACCGAAGCGGTGTACCTGCTGGCCAAACATTCGTTTGAGCTGGGCAATCGCCGGCTGGAGTGGAAGTGCAACAACGCCAACGCCCGCTCCAAAAGCGCGGCAGAGCGATTGGGATTCAGTTTTGAAGGCGTGTTTCGCCAACACACCGTAGTGAAAGGAAAGAACCGCGACACGGCGTGGTATTCGATCCTGGATGGGGAATGGCCGGCGATTGGAGCAGGGTTTGAGCGCTGGTTATCGGATGAAAACCAGGCGGGTTCGGGTCAACTGAAGACACTGGTGGAGTGCCGAGCCTGAATCTGTAAAACACCACCCATCCCTGTAGGAGCCGGGCTTGCCCGCGATGGCGGTGGTTCAGACGATGAATATGTCGACTGCCCCCCCCATCGCGGGCAAGCCCGGCTCCCACATTGGCCCCACTGCCTGCTGTCACCTCCCCGCCATCATTCTGTAAAAAACCTCCGCTATACAGGTCGACTCTTTCTAAAAACAAGGTCGCCCGCCATGCCCCCGTCACCTCAGCGCCTCGCACTCACCCTTGGCCTGCTGGTAAGCAGCGGCTTTGCTGACGCAGCCCCCGCTCCGCCCAAGACGTTGCAGATCGACACCCCGACCACCACCGGGCAAACCCTGGGTGGCAGCGACTCGCTGACGATTTCGGCGCCGGGCAGCATCACCACCTCCAAAGTCGCCGTTACCCTGGCGGGCAGCACCAGCGGTGCCGGCGTGGTGATCGACAACTCCGGCAAAATCACTTCCACCGGCGGCCGCGCCATCGACAGCAACGGTGACCTCACCGGCACGCGCAATTACACCCTCTACAACCGTGCCGGCGGTGTGATCCAGGGCGCCAACGACGCGCTGCGCATCGACAGCAACTTCGCCAGTGGCAGCTTGTTGATCGACAACAGCGGCACCATTCGCTCCACCACTGGCCAAGGGCTGGACCTGGATGCGGTCCGCAGCCCCAACGTCACGACCACTATCATCAACCGCCTGGGCGGGTTGATTCGCGGCGATGCCAGCGACGGCATGAAGACCGGTGCCAACGCCACCATCACCAACTACGGCGAGATTTCCACCGGCGATACCCACTCGCGCGATGACAAGTTCGACGGTGTCGACATCGACTCCGCCACCGGGGTGACGGTCACCAACTACGGCCTGATTTCCGGCGGCCGCCACGGCATCACCACCGACCTGGGCGCCACGCTGACCAACTACGGCACGGTGATCGGCCGCAACGGCTCGGGCTTTGGCTCCGACGGCGACGGCACGGTGATCAACTACGGCACCATCACGGGTGCCTACTCCGGGCTGCAACCCGATGGCGACGGTGACGGCGTGGACATCGACAAGATCGCCCACATCGAAAACTACGGGATCATCCAGGGTGTGGGCGCCGGTGGCGTCGACAAGAACGGCTTTGCCAACGGCAGCGAAGGCATCGCCCTCGGCGGTGGCTACGTGTTCAACGGTGCGGGCGCGCTGGTGAGCGGCGCCAACAACGCCGTACTGGTGGACGATGGCAGCGACGGCCCGGGACTTGCCGCGACTACCCTGATCAACCACGGCACCATCCAGGGCCTGAACGGCTTCGGCGTAAAGTTCGTCGGCGAATTTGCCGACACGGTGGTCAACGCCGGCTTGATCAGCGGCAGCAACGGCCTGGCCCTGGATTTGGGCGGTGGCAATGACACGCTGACCCTGCTCGGCGGCAGCCGCTTCGTCGGTGTGGTGGACGGCGGCACCGGCTACGACCGCCTGACCATGGACGACGCCACCGGCGGCAGCTTTGGCGACAGCCGCAACTTCGAATGGCTGGACGTCAAGCAAGGCACCTGGACCCTCACCGGCAGCGGCGACTTCAGCGACGGCGGCGAGATTTTCAGCGGCGCCAGGCTGATCAACCAGGGCGGGATCGCCGGCAACCTGACCGTCGATGACGGCGGTATTTATGCCGGTGGCGGCAGCGTCGGCAGCCTGTTGGTCAAAGGCACCTTGCAGACCAACACGGCGCTCGGCACCGCCACTATCACCCGCGACCTGACCATGACCAGCGGCTCGACCCTGGCCTATGGCGTGAATGCCGATGGCAGCAGCGCACCGGTCCAGGTCGGTGGCACCGCCTACCTGAATGGCGCGACCCTGGCGATCAATCCCGGCACCGGCACCTACCCTTGGCAGAGCCACTACACGGTGCTGCAAGCCGGCAGTATCAACGGCACGTTCGGCAAGGTCACCAGCGACTATGCCTTCCTCACCCCGACCCTGGATTACAGCCCCACTCAGGTTGGCCTGACCTATACCCGCAACGACGTGGCCTTCAATCAGTTCGCCAACACCGGCAACGGCACCAGCGCCGCCAACGCCCTGGCGAGCCTGGGCAAGAACAACACGCTGTATAACGCCCTGCTCAACACCACCAACAGCAGCGCCGGTGCCGCCATCGAGCAACTCGCAGGCAGCAGCACCGCCAACCTGACCAGCGCCACCCTCGGCGCCAGCGCCCAGGTCGGCAGCAGCATGCTGAGCGCCATGCATCAATTGGGCGGCGGTGCCGGGTTGCTGGTGGGCCTTGATCAACAAGACACACCCGCATTGGCCGCCACCGGCGTACCCGCCGAGGCGCGCAACCTCAACGACCCCAACGCTCGCGGCCGCCTGTGGCTGCAAGGCATCGGCAGCTACGGCAAGCTCGACGGCGATCACGGCAGCAACGGCCTGACCCAGCGCACCAAGGGCAGCGTACTGGGCGCCGATTGGGCCGTGGATAGCGACTGGCGCGTAGGCGTGCTGGGCGGTTATTCGAAGACTGACCTGGACACCACCGGCGTCGACGGCAGCGTCGACAGCTGGCACGCGGGCATCTACGCCATGCGTCAAAGCGGCCCACTGGCCTTGCGCCTGGGCGCCGCGTACAGCGGGCACCAAGGCGACAGCAAGCGCACCGTGGCCTTCGACGGTTTCAGTGATCGCCTCAAAGGTGACTACGACGCCAACAGCCAGCAAGCCTTTGCCGAACTGGGCTACGCCATGGGCAGCGGGCGCTTGAGTGCCGAACCGTTCGCCAACCTCGGCTACCAGCGCTACCACCGCGACAGCTACAACGAAAAAGGCGGTGCCGCCGCCCTGCATGTCGATGGGCAAACCCAGGACAATTTCAGCAGCACCTTCGGCCTGCGACTGGCCCACCTGAGCCAACTGGACAACGGCGTCAGCCTCACGCCACGGGTCAGTGCCGGCTGGAAACACACCTACGGTGATGTGGACAGCAGCACGCGCCAGGCTTTCCTGATGGGTGGCACGGCGTTCAATGTCGAAGGCAGCGCTCTGGACCGCGACAGCCTGCTGTTGGAGGCCGGGCTGGATGTAGGCCTGTCGGCCCGCCATACGGTGGGTGTGGGCTACACCGGTGAAATCGGCAGTAACAGCCGCAATCACGGGCTGATCGGGCAATGGCAGATGAGTTTTTAATCGCCGCCCACTAGAGACTTCTCCCGCATACGAAGGGTTGGTAGCCTGACATTTATCTGCCCTTCACCTCGCTAAATTCCCGGCCTCATTCATCAATGAAGTCGGGTTCATATGCCGTTCATCAAGAAACAACTCGCGCTCGCCATCACCCTCACGATGGGTGCCACCAGCCTCCAATACGCTCAGGCACGGACAGAGATCGAGCCAGACAGTGAGTGGCTTATCCAGGCCCCCAGCCACAAGCCCCCCGCTCCGGCCAAGCCGAGCGAGGACTTTTACTTCGCCGACCACGCAACCACCCGTAATGGCCTGCACGTTGCCCACGTGCTGGATAACGCCGTGGATACGCTGCTGGCATCGGGCGAACTGAGCGAGTGGGAAGAATACCAACTTGAAAACTATGGCCGGGAGCTGGGCAACTTGCAGCCAGGGCGTGTGGGTGCGGTGCTTGAGCAACTGGCGGGCAGCCAGAATGCCAACCTGGCCACCGCCACTCAAAACAGCATGGAACAGCTGAACGCCAGCCTGCTTTCAGCCATGCGCCAGGTGAGCGACGACCGCGATTCGTCGGGCCATGGCCGCTTCTGGCTCCAGGGCCTGGGCAATGCCGGCAACCTCGAAGGGCAGCACGGCAGCCTCGGTTTGCAGCAACGTACCCAAGGCCTGGTGCTGGGTACCGACTGGGCCGTGGACCCTGCCTGGCGGGTGGGCGTGATGGGTGCCAAGTCCACCAGCGAACTGAGCGCCAACCGCTTCAGGGGCGAACTGGACAGCTGGCACCTGGGCGGGTACGCCGTGCGCCAGGACGGGCCGCTGGCACTGCGCCTGGGTGCGATCTACAGCAGCCATGCGGGCAAGAACAAACGCACCGTGGACTTTGATTTTATTGATTACCGCGAGCAGTCCACCGGTAAATACAACGCCCAGAGCCAAAACGCTTTTGCCGAGATGGGCTATCAGGTGAACGCGGGCAGCGTCAGTGTCGAACCCTTTGGCGGCGTCGGGTATCAGCGTTACCACCGCGACCGCTACAAGGAAAAAGGCGGTTTCACCGCGCTGAACGTCGGCGCCCAGACCCAGGAAAACCTCAGCAGCACCTTCGGTGTGCGCCTGGCCAGCGTCTACACCCTGGACAACGACATGGCCCTCAAACCCCACCTGAGCACCCGTTGGAAGCATCTCTATGGCGACGTGGACAGCAGCGTGCGCCACTCTTCCGCCTGGGTAAAACGACCGGGGTTCAACAGTGACTTCACGGTTGAAGGCACCGCCCTGGACCGTGACAGCCTGGCCTTGCACACCGGGCTGGACCTCGTGCTGTCGCCGCAACACACCGTGGGCCTGACCTACGCCTTCGAGGCTGGCAGCAACAGTCGCAACCAAGGGCTGACTGGCCAATGGACCCTGGCCTTCTGATTCGTGCAGGCGAAAAAAAAGGGGGCACATGCCCCCCCGAGGATTAAGCGGTAGTCTCGAAGGCTGTTAATCAGCCTTCGATTTCAATCAGGATCTCGCCCGGGTTGACCCGGTCGCCCTTGGCCACGTGAACGGCCGTGACCTTGCCGGCGATGGCTGCCTGCACTTCGGTCTCCATCTTCATCGCTTCAGTGATCAACACGGCCTGGCCGGCTTTCACCACGTCGCCTTCCTTGACCAGCACGTCGACGATGTTGCCCGGCATCGCCGTGCTGACATGGCCAGGCGCAGTGGCGTGCTTGCGCTTGCTGCCGCCGCTGCTGACGAACTCGTTGAGCGGTTCGAACACCACCTCTTCGGGCATGCCGTCGATCGACAGGTAGAAGTGGCGCTTGCCTTCGGCCTTGACGCCAACACCGGTGATGTCCACGCGGTAGCTTTCGCCGTGCACGTCGATCACGAACTCGGTTGGCACGCCTTCACCACCGGCGCGGGCCACGCCGCCGGCTTCAGGAATCGGCAACAGCACTTCAGGGCTCAAGGTGCCGGCGTCACGCTCTTCGAGGAACTTGCGCCCGATGTCCGGGAACATCGCGTAGGTCAGCACGTCTTCTTCGGACTTGGCCAACGCGCCGATTTCCCCGCGCAGCTTGGTCATTTCCGGCTTCAGCAGGTCGGCTGGGCGAACGTCGATCACCTCTTCGCTGCCGATGGCCTGGCGGCGCAGTTTTTCATTCACGGTGCCCGGCGCCTTGCCGTAGCCGCCTTGCAGGTACAACTTCACTTCGTTGGTGATGGTCTTGTAGCGCTCGCCGGCCAGCACGTTGAAGAACGCCTGGGTGCCGACGATCTGCGAAGTCGGAGTCACCAGCGGCGGGAAGCCGAGGTCTTCACGCACCCGCGGGATTTCCGCCAGCACTTCGCTCATGCGGTTCAGCGCGCCCTGCTCTTTCAACTGGTTGGCCAGGTTGGAAATCATCCCGCCCGGTACCTGGTTGACTTGCACGCGGGTGTCGACGGCGGTGAATTCGCTTTCGAACTGGTGGTACTTCTTGCGCACGGCGTAGAAGTACAGGCCGATTTCCTGCAGCAGTTCCAGGCTGAGGCCGGTGTCGAATTCGCTGCCTTTAAGGGCCGCGACCATCGACTCGGTGCCCGGGTGGCTGGTGCCCCAGGCGAAGCTGGAGATGGCGGTGTCGATATGGTCGGCACCGTTCTCGACGGCCTTGAGTTGGCACATCGACGCCAGGCCGGCGGTGTCGTGGGAGTGGATGAAGATCGGCAGGCTTTGCTCGGCCTTCAGCGCCTTGACCAGTTCGCCGGTGGCGTACGGGGTCAGCAGGCCGGCCATGTCCTTGATCGCCACCGAGTCGCAACCCATGGCTTCCATTTGTTTGGCCTGGGCCACAAACGCCTCGATGGTGTGCACCGGGCTGGTGGTGTAGGCAATGGTGCCCTGGGCGTGTTTGCCGGCGGCTTTTACCGCTTCGATGGCCACGCGCAGGTTACGCACGTCGTTCATGGCGTCGAAGATGCGGAACACGTCGATACCGTTGACGGCGGCCTTGGCGACGAAGGCTTTGACCACGTCGTCGCTGTAGTGGCGGTAGCCCAGCAGGTTCTGGCCACGCAGCAGCATTTGCAGGCGCGTGTTAGGCAGTGCCGCACGCAGTTTGCGCAGGCGCTCCCACGGGTCTTCTTTCAGGAAGCGTACGCAGGCGTCGAAGGTCGCGCCGCCCCAGACTTCCAGGGACCAGTAGCCGACTTTGTCGAGCTTGTCGCAGATCGGCAGCATGTCGTCGGTACGCATGCGGGTCGCCAGCAACGATTGGTGGGCGTCGCGCAGGATGGTGTCGGTTACGAAGATCTTCTTGCTCATTCTTATATTCCTCACAGGCCTGCGTGGGCGGCGATGGCGGCGGCGATGGCCAGGGCCAGCTCTTCGGGTTTGCGCTTGATCGAGTAGTTGGTCAGCTCAGGGTGGCTTTCCACGAAACTGGTGTTGAACTGGCCGCTGCGGAATTCCGGGTTGCGCAGGATTTCCTGGTAATAGGCGGCGGTGGTCTTCACGCCTTGCAGGCGCATGTCGTCCAGGGCGCGCAGGCCACGGTCCATGGCCTCTTCCCAGGTCAACGCCCACACCACCAGCTTCAGGCACATCGAGTCGTAGAACGGCGGGATGGTGTAGCCGGTGTAGATCGCCGTGTCGGTACGCACGCCGGGACCGCCGGGCGCGTAGTAACGGGTGATCTTGCCGAAACTGGGCAGGAAGTTGTTCTTCGGGTCTTCGGCGTTGATGCGGAACTGCAACGCGAAACCCCGGTGCTGAATGTCTTCCTGCTTGACCGACAGCGGCAGGCCCGACGCGATGCGGATCTGCTCACGCACAATGTCGATGCCGGTGATTTCTTCGGTGATGGTGTGCTCCACCTGCACCCGGGTGTTCATTTCCATGAAGTACACCTCGCCCTCGGCGAGCAGGAACTCCACGGTGCCGGCGTTCTCGTAGCCCACCGCCTTGGCCGCGCGCACCGACAGGTCGCCGATGTAGGCGCGCTGTTCCGGGGTCAGTTGGGGGCTGGGGGCGATTTCGATCAGCTTCTGGTTACGACGCTGGATCGAGCAATCGCGCTCGAACAGATGCACCACATTGCCGAAGCTGTCACCCAGGATCTGCGCCTCGATGTGCTTGGGATTGACGATGCATTTTTCCAGGAAAACTTCCGCCGACCCGAACGCCTTGGTGGCCTCGGAAATCACACGGGGGAAGGCTTGTTCGAGTTCTTCACGGCTGTTGCAGCGTCGAATGCCGCGACCGCCACCACCGGAAGTGGCCTTGAGCATCACCGGGTAACCGATGCGGTCGCCTTCGGTCAGCGCCTCGGCGATGTCGGCAACGTTGCCTTCGGTGCCCGGGGTCACCGGCACGCCGGCCTTGATCATGCTGCGGCGGGCTTCGGTCTTGTCGCCCATGCGGCGAATCACTTCAGCCGACGGGCCGATGAATTTGATCCCGCGTTCGGCGCAAATATCTGCCAACTCGGCGTTTTCCGAGAGGAAGCCATAGCCGGGGTGCAGCGCGTCGCAACCGGTTTCCACCGCGAGGTTCACCAGCTTGCGCGGGTTCAGGTAACCGGCCAAGGGCTCGGCACCGATGCTGTGGGCCTCATCTGCGCGCTTTACATGCAGGGCATGGCGGTCGGCATCGGAATAGACCGCGACCGAACGAATGCCCATCTCGGCGCAGGCACGCACGATACGTACGGCAATCTCACCACGGTTGGCGATCAGGATCTTTTTTATCACTTGGAAATTCCCTTGAGCCGATTGCTACCTACTTCGACCCGATGGAACCGGGTCGGCGCGTGACCAAATGTTTCATGGCAGTCGCGTGACACACACTATGCCCCCGCAGGGATTAACAAAAATCAATAATAATTGGGTTGTGTATAAGTAAAGACTTATAGTCAGCACATCAGGGGTTGGCGGGAAGGCTTTAACAATGCGTAAGTCATTGATGCGCATGACATTGCGTCAATTGCAGATTTTCAATGAAGTCTGTGATTTGCGTTCCTACAGCCGCGCAGCTGAGGAAATGTCACTCACGCAACCGGCCGTTAGCCTACAAATCAAACAGCTGGAAGAGCTGCTTGGCCAGCCGTTGTTCGATTACGTCGGCAAAAAGCTCTATATGACTGAAGCGGCCGAAGCCCTGCAACGGGCCAGCCGGGATATTTTCGGGCGCCTGGAAAACCTCGATATGCAGCTCTCCGACATGCAGGGTTCGCTGCAAGGCCAGCTGAAACTGGCGGTGGAGTCCAGCGCCAAGTACTTCGTGCCGCACCTGTTCGCCGCCTTCAAGCGCCAGCACCCGGAGGTCAACCTGCACCTGACGGTGGTCAACCGCGCCCAAGTGATTCGCCGGCTTTCAGACAACCGGGATGACCTGGTGATCATGTCCATGGTGCCCCAGGACATGGGCCTGGAATTCCTGCCGTTCCTGAACAACCCGATCGTCGCTGTGGCGCCCCACGATCATCCGCTGAGTCATCAAGGGCCATTGCGCCTGCAGGACCTGGAGCCTTACACGCTGCTGTTGCGCGAGCCGGGGTCCGGGACGCGAATGGCGTGCGAGGAGTACTTCAAGGAAAAGCGTGTGCACTTCACGCAGACGGTGGAAGTGTCTTCGGCCGAAGCGCAGCGCGAGTGCGTGACCGCCGGGTTGGGCGTGGCGCTGCTGACGCGCCACGCGGTCAACCTGGAACTGGCCACCGGCGGGCTCAGGGAGCTGCCGGTGGAAGAACTGCCGCTGTACCGCAGTTGGTGCCTGGTGCAGGCCAAGGCCAAGCGCCTGTCACCGGTGGCCCATGCGTTCCTGGGCTTTATCCGCAGCGAGCGGTTGCAGATCAGCGCGCTGGCTGAGCGCTTCGCTGGGCAGCCGCGGGTGCCTGCCAATGGAGTTCCGGAAAGTCACTGATGCTCTGCTGCAATTGACGCTGGTCGCAGCGGTCTTCAATTGCACGACGGAAGGCCATGCGGCGCTGGTCTTCCTGTTGGCGACGGGTCTTGACGGTGCTGTTGCTTTCTTCGTATTGCCGAGCCATTTCGAGTCTCCCAATGCGAGTACGGGGAGTTCAGGATGGGCGTGGGCGATGACGGTTTGGCGGCGCGGGGATGACAGGACGATGAATCTTCTGAGGCTCAAACACGATCAACTGTGGGAGCTGGCTTGCCTGCGATAACGGTGCATCAGCCAATGAAGATGGCAACTGACAGATCGCTATCGCCGGCAAGCCAGCTCCCACATTTTGACCGAGTATGCCCTTGAGTCAGTCGTCGAGGGCTTTGACGGATTTGGGCGACAACCGAAGGCTGCGCAAGCTGCGCTTCACGCTCTTGAGGTGGTTGACCAGGCTCGGGCCGCGCGCCATGGCCACGCCCATCGCCAGTACGTCGATCACCACCAGGTGGGCGATACGTGAAGTCAGCGGGGTGTAGATTTCGGTGTCTTCGTGCACGTCGATCGCCAGGTTGACGGTCGACAGCTCCGCCAACGGCGTCTGGCTCGGGCACAGGGTAATCAGGGTCGCGCCGCTTTCACGCACCAGGTTGGCGGTGATCAGCAGATCCTTGGAGCGGCCGGACTGGGAAATGCAGATCGCCACGTCGGTAGGCTTCAACGTCACCGCCGACATCGCCTGCATGTGCGGGTCGCTGTAGGCCGCTGCGGTCAGCAGCAAACGGAAGAACTTGTGCTGGGCATCCGCCGCCACGGCACCGGACGCACCGAAACCGTAGAACTCCACGCGCTGGGCCTGGGACATGGCGGTCACGGCTTTTTGCAGCTCCACCGGGTCGAGCTTTTCCCGCACTTCCATCAGGGTGTGCAGGGTGGTGTCGAAAATTTTCAGGCTGTAGTCGGCGACGGAATCGTCTTCGTGAATCGCAAACTGGCCAAAGCTCGCACCGGCGGCCAGGCTCTGGGCCAGCTTGAGCTTCAAGTCCTGGAACCCGGAGCAACCGATGGCGCGGCAGAAGCGCACGATGGTCGGTTCGCTGATGCCCACGCTGTGGGCCAGGTCTGCCATGGAACTGTGCATCACAGCCGCAGGGTCAAGCAGCACGTGATCGGCAACCTTGAGTTCCGATTTGCGTAACAGGTGGCGCGACTGGGCGATATGTTGCAACAGGTTCAAAGGGCAGGACTCTTGTTATTGGCGGAGCCAGGGGATGTAGCAAGCTTGTAGTTATACTACAAGAATTGCCGATTTGCCCGTTCGATGAATCACTTAATCGCGCTGTTGCCCGCTGATTCAGCGGGCAGGCCCGATGTAGCCCCGCGTGCGGCTTGGGCTCAACTACAGAAAATTGGCATTTTTTCGTAACAAATCCGCCAGGCCGTCCGCTTCCATCGGCCGGCTGATCAAATAGCCCTGCACCTCGTCGCATTGTTCGGCCCGCAGGAAATCCAGCTGCTGCTGATCTTCCACGCCTTCGGCCACCACCTTGAGCGACAACCCGTGGGCCATGGCGATGATTGCACGGGTGATCGAGGCATCTTCGCGCCCTTGGCCGAGGCCCCGGATGAAGGTCTGGTCGATCTTCACGTAGTCCACGGGGATGCGCTTGAGGTAGCTGAGGGACGAATAGCCGGTGCCGAAATCGTCAATGGCCAGCTTCACGCCCAGGTCGCGCAACTGCTGGAAGGTCGAGATGATGTGCTCCACGCTGTCGAGCAATTGGCTTTCGGTCAGCTCCAGCTCCAGGTATTGCGGATCCAGCCCCGTTTCTTCCAGCACCTGGCGCACCAGGCTGACCAGCTTGCCCTGGCGCAATTGGTGCACCGACAAGTTGACCGACACACGAATCGGCTCCAGCCCCTGACGCTGCCACTCACAGGCCTGCCAGCAGGCCTGGCGCAACACAAACTCCCCCAGCGGCACAATCAAGCCGGTTTCTTCGGCCAGCCCGATAAAGTCCCCGGGCGGCACCATGCCCCACTGCGGATGCTCCCAGCGGATCAGCGCCTCGGCCGCGTTCAACTTGCCGCTGGCCAGGCACAATTTGGGTTGGTAGAACACCGCGAGTTGGCGCTCATCAATCGCCTTGCGCAGATGGTTCTCCAACTGCAAACGCTCCAGGGTGCTGGCTTGCAGGCTGTCGGTGTAGAACTGGAAATTATTACCGCCCAGGTGCTTGGCGTGCTGCATGGCCATGTTCGACTGGCTGACCAGTGCGGAGATTTCCCGCGCATTATCGGGCAACAGGCTGACGCCCATTGAGGCGCTGACCACCAGCTCGTGCCCTTCCACCGTCACCGGCACCCGCAACTTGGCCAGCAACCGCGTGGCCACCCGGGCCAGGCTCGACAGGTTGCCGTAGGCGTCGAACAGCACCGCGAATTCATCGCCTGAAAGGCGCGCAATAGTGTCGGCTTCGGGTAAGGCATTGATCAAGCGACGGGCCATTTTCTGCAATAACTGGTCGGCCACTTCATGGCCGAGGCTGTCGTTGAGCAGCTTGAAGCGGTCGAGGTTGATATGCAGCAGGGCCAGGCTGCGGCCGCCCTGGCGCACCCGCTGATGGGCTTCGCGCAGCCGCTCGCGGAACAGCGAACGGTTGGCCAGCCCGGTCAATTCGTCATAGTGCGTGAGGTAGCGCATGCGTTCTTCGGATTCGCGCCGTGCAGACAAATCGGCGAAGAAGCCCACGATATGGCTCACGTTTCCCCGAATATCGCGCACCACGTTCAATTGCAGCCACTGTGGGTAGAGTTCGCCGTTCTTGCGGGTTTCCACCAGTTCGCCCTGCCAGGTGCCGTGGCTGAGCAACGCCTGGCGGATCACCGGGAAGTGGCGGCGTGCGTCCCGGCTGCTGGGCAGCTCGACAACATTGCGGCCGATCATGTCGTCAATGTCGAAGCCGGTGACGCGGCTGAACGCCTGGTTGACTGCGATCAGCACGTAGTCCGGGTCCAGGATCACAATACCTTCGCTGGCGGCCTCAAACACCGTCGACGCCAGGCGCTGCTGTTCCTCCACGGCCTTGCCGGCGCTGATGTCACGACGGGTGCCAAGCATCCGCGTCACACGCCCGCTGGGGGAACGCTCCACCGCGCGGCCACGGTCCTGAATCCAAACCCAGTGGCCATCGCCATGGCGCACCCGGTATTCAACAAGGTAATCGTCGCTGCGGCCTTTAAGGTGCTCCACCAGCGCGCGCTTGAGCAGCGGTAAATCGTCGGGGTGCAACCGCGGCTTGAGGTGGCTGAGCATCGCCGTAACGTATTCCGGCTCCAGGCCGAACAGCTCTTTGAGTTGGGTGTGGTGGACCTCGTCGGTTTGCAGGTTCCAGTCCCACAGGCCCAGTTCGCTGGCCTGCAACGCCATCGCCAGGCGCGCTTCGCTTTTGCTCAGGGCCAGGCTGGCGGCGTCCAGCTCCTGGCTGCGCTGATCGACGCGGTGTTGCAGGCCGATCTGGGCCTCGCGCAGTTCCTGCTCGACCTGGCGCCGCTGCTCCACTTCGCGCACCAGTTCCTGATTGAGCTGCTCGCTGCGCTGTTGCGACTGCTGCAAATGTTCGATCAACGCCTGGTTCTGGAAGCGCCGCAGCAGCCCGCGCTGAATCAGGCGATTGACCTGCCACGCCACCAGGCTCAGGGACGCCAGCAAAATCAGGCCCAAAAAGCCCCAACCCTGCTGCTGCGGGTCGCCGCTCCAGAACAGATAGATAATCGCCGGCACCAGACAGGGCACGGCAAACGACAGGAACGCCGGCAGGCTGACCGCATAGGCAACGCTGGCGGATAAAGTCGCCGCCCCCAGCAGCCCGAACACCCAAGCCTGCTGCGCGAAGCTGTCCACTGGCACCAGGGCGATGGCGGCGCTGGCCAATGTCAGGCCGCTGACTGCAGACCCCAGCATGAACATGCGACGCCAGATCGGCTGCGCCTGGCGGCTCGGCATCGCGGAATCAAACGCCGCCACTTGAATCACCCGCAGGGCCACCAGCGCCAGCAGCCACACCAGCCAAATGCTGTCCAGCAGGTAGCGCTGCGGGCTCCAGAGCAACCAGGCGCAGACCAGTCCGTTCACCAGCATTAATAAGGTAGGCAGCAGTGAGCCCTGGTAAAGCAGGCGCGTGCGCTCGACCGCCATCTCCATGGCGTAGTGTTTGCGGATAACCTGCGCCGGTGCCACCGAGGGGCCAGCCAGGTCAATGCTAAGGGTCATAGGCAGTGTTCTTATAATGGTGAGCCCGAAACGTGCACGGAGCATACACAAGCCAGCGCCCGGGCCAAACTGCTCCACGTCATTAAAATATCGCAATAATCAGCCGCAAACCTTGGGGCCAGACGGCTCGAGTGAGACAGGACGCGGGCTGTGGCCAATGACCGACCGGTCATCACCGGGGACAGATTGTTTGCCTGCCGGGCATAGCCTGTCGGGTTTTACATCGACCATCCGGCATTGGGATTTGCCCGACTCCCCCGGGCACCCTAGAATGCGCCGATGCGCGATGATCTCTCCCTTTTGCTGAACTCCCTCAACGATGCCCAACGCCAGGCCGTAGCCGCCCCCGTTGGCCGTCAGTTGGTCCTGGCCGGTGCTGGCTCCGGTAAAACCCGAGTGCTGGTGCACCGTATCGCCTGGTTGATCCAGGTTGAGAACGCCTCACCTCACTCCATCCTGTCGGTGACCTTCACCAACAAGGCCGCTGCCGAGATGCGTCATCGCATCGAGCAGTTGATGGGCATCAGCCCGGCCGGCATGTGGGTGGGCACCTTCCACGGCCTGGCGCACCGCCTGTTGCGGGCCCATTGGCAGGAAGCCGGGTTGAGCCAGACCTTCCAGATTCTGGACAGCGACGACCAGCAACGCCTGGTCAAGCGGGTGATCCGCGAGCTGGGCCTGGATGAACAACGCTGGCCGGTGCGTCAGGCCCAGTGGTTTATCAATGGCCAGAAAGATGAAGGCCTGCGCCCGCAACATATCCAGGCCAGCGGCGACCTGTTCCTGGCCACCATGCGCAGCATTTATGAAGCCTATGAAGTGGCCTGCCAGCGCGCCGGCGTCATCGACTTCTCCGAGTTGCTACTGCGTGCCCTCGACCTGTGGCGCGACAACCCGGGCTTGCTGGCGCACTACCAGAAACGCTTCCGGCACATCCTGGTGGACGAATTCCAGGACACCAACGCCGTGCAGTACGCCTGGTTGCGCCTGCTGGCAAAAGGCGGCGACAGCCTGATGGTGGTCGGCGACGACGACCAGTCGATCTACGGCTGGCGCGGCGCGAAAATCGAGAACATCTACCAGTACAGCGACGACTTCCCGGACGCCGAGACTATCCGCCTGGAGCAGAACTACCGCTCCACCGCCGGGATCCTCAAGGCCGCCAACGCCTTGATCGCCAACAACACCGGGCGCCTGGGCAAAGAGCTGTGGACCGACGGCGGCGAAGGCGAAGCGATCAACCTGTACGCAGCCTTCAACGAACATGATGAAGCGCGCTACGTGGTGGAAACCATCGAAAGCGCCCTGAAAACCGGCCTGGCCCGCAGCGACATTGCGATTCTTTATCGCTCCAACGCCCAATCGCGGGTGCTGGAAGAAGCCTTGCTGCGCGAACGCATTCCGTACCGCATCTATGGCGGCCAGCGCTTCTTCGAACGCGCCGAAATCAAAAACGCCATGGCCTACCTGCGCTTGCTGGAAGGCCGTGGCAACGATGCGGCGCTGGAGCGGGTGATCAACATCCCGGCCCGCGGCATCGGCGAGAAGACCGTCGAAGCGATTCGCGACCACGCCCGCCACAGCGATGTGTCGATGTGGGAAGCGATGCGCCTGCTGATCGCCAACAAGGGCCTGACCGGCCGCGCAGCCGGCGCCCTGAGCGTGTTTGTGGAATTGATCGAAAACCTGGCCGCCAAGTGCATGGAAATGCCCCTGCACCTGATGACCCAGACCGTAATCGAGCAGTCCGGCTTGATCGCGTACCACGAGGCGGAAAAAGGCGAGAAAGGCCAGGCCCGGGTAGAAAACCTTGAGGAACTGGTCAGCGCCGCGCGCGCGTTCGAAAACACCGAAGAAGACGAAGACCTGACGCCATTGGCGGCATTCCTCGGCCACGCTTCGCTGGAAGCCGGCGACACACAGGCTGACGAGCATGAAGACAGCATCCAGTTGATGACCTTGCACAGCGCCAAGGGCCTGGAATTCCCATACGTGTTCCTGGTGGGCATGGAAGAAGGCCTGTTCCCCCACAAGATGAGCCTGGAAGAGCCCGGCCGCCTGGAAGAGGAACGCCGCCTGGCCTATGTGGGCATCACCCGGGCCATGCAGAACCTGGTGATGACCTACGCCGAAACCCGACGCCTGTACGGCAGCGAGACCTACAACAAGGTGTCGCGCTTCGTACGTGAGGTGCCAAAAGGGCTGATCCAGGAAGTGCGCCTGTCCAACAGCGTCAGCCGACCGTTCGGCGGCGGCCAGCAGCAGAACTCCAGCAGCATGTTCGCCGGTTCGGAAATCCCCGAGACACCGTTCAGCCTTGGCCAGCAGGTCAAACATGCGATCTTCGGCGAGGGCGTGATCCTCAACTTCGAAGGCGCCGGCGCCCAGGCCAGGGTGCAGGTGAACTTCGCCGAAGGCAGCAAGTGGCTGATGATGGGGTACGCCAAGCTCGAAGCAATCTGAAACAACTGTAGAACATGAAGGATGTTGGCCACCCCTTGTATTTGGCAGGGGTGGGGCCAATATCTGTAATAAGTCCTACAGACGATTCGGTGTTGGCCCTACGCAAAAGCCCGAAACACTATGCCGCTAGCCACTGCCATCACACCTGTGCAACATGGCGCGCGTGCAATCCACAAATGGGAATTCCCTTTATGAAACGTTTTCTTAGCATCGCCATGGCGTTGTGCATCGGCCTGACGATGAGCCTCGACGCCAACGCCAAGCGCTTCGGTGGCGGCAAATCCATGGGTTCGGCGCCGAGCCACCAGACCAGCCAAATGGCCCCATCCGGTGGCGGCATGGGCGGCGCAGCTGCGACCGCTGGTGCTGCCGGTGCCGCAGGCGCTGCTGCCAAGGCTGGCGGTGCTTCGCGCTGGTTGGGCCCTCTGGCCGGTATTGCGGCCGGCGGCCTGCTCGCCTCCATGTTCATGGGCGGCGGCTTCCAGGGCATGCAGATCTTCGACATCCTGATCATGGCGGTCATCGCCTTCCTGATCTTCCGCTTTATCGCCGCCCGTCGCCGCAAGCAACAGGAGCACCTGGCTCCAGCCGGCGCGCCGATGCAGCGTGAAGTGTTCGAGCAAAAGCCAGCCCTGAACTCGATGTTTGGTGGTTCGGCTGCACCTGCCGCTGCTCGCCCGGTGATCAATGCGCCAGCCTGGTTCAACGAAGAGCGTTTCGTCGAAGCCGCACGTGGCCACTTCCAGGCCCTGCAGCAACACTGGGACGCCAACGAAATGGACAAGATCGCCGAGTTCGTGACCCCGCAATTGCTGGAGTTCCTCAAGCGCGAACGTGCCGACCTGGGCGACGGCTTCCAGTCGACCTACATCGAAGACCTGAAAGTGCAGCTTGAAGGTGTGGACGACCGCGCCGACAAGACCATCGCCACCCTGACCTTCAGCGGCGTGTCGAAGACTTCGCGTTTCGACCAGGGCGAAGTGTTCAGCGAAAGCTGGAACATGGAACGTCCACAGGGCGAAAACCAGCCTTGGCTGGTCGCCGGTATCCGCCAGAACGGCTGATCCCTGCTCGCTTTGAGTACGCAGTAACAAAAACCCCGGACTTGTCCGGGGTTTTCTATTTCACGGTTGCACTTATAGCGAGCTACTGTATAAAACGCCCCTATAAACCGCGCCATCTAGCAAGAGGATCCCGGCCGTGGAAGAAGTTATCGAACAATTGCGTGAAGCCAACGAACCGGTACCGGTTCCTCTGGAGCTGCCTGACGAAGACCAACTGGTGGAAATCGAGGAACAACTGTTCATCGATATCCCGTTCGTCTTCCGTGAATTTTTGCTGACCGTCAGCGATGTGGTCTACGGCAGCCTGGAGCCGGTGACTGTCACCGACCCACAGTCCCACACCTACCTGCCGGACGTTGCCGCCAACGCCTGGGACGCCGGTGTTGACCGCAGCATGATCCCGATCTGCCAGGACGGCGACGACTACTACTGCGTCGAAGAAGACGGCACTGTGGTGCTGTGGTCCGGCGAAGAAGAACTCGTCACCGAAGAAACCTGGGAATCGGTGTGGCACTGGGCGCGGGACGTCTGGCTGGAAAGCTGAGACCGGTTACCTGTGGCGAGCGAGCTTGCTCGCGCCGGGCTGCGAAGCAGCCCCCAGCCTCATCAGTGCTCCGGCGTGTCCTTGTGGTTATCCAGGGTCTCCAGCAAGGCGACCTGCATCCGCGTATGCACGCGGATGAACCAGCGCCAGAGCACAGCGGCCACCGCGGCCGTCACCACCGCGATCAGCACCAGCAACTTGTTGGTCGGCAGGATACTGGCCGACAAGGCTGCCAATAGCAGGAAAATCACCAACAGCGACAGAATCGGGATCACTTCGGCGATCACCCGTCGTACTCGCTGCGTGTGGCGCCCGGCCATTTCCGGCTTCACGCTCATCTCTGCCAGCAACATCGACAGCGCCTTGAGCTTGCGGTACGCCGCGATCAAAAACGGCAGCGACAGCAGCAACGCCCCACCCCAGATCAACGCCTTCTGCCAGCTCGGATCGCTGACCCAGCCTTCCAGATAACTGCCAATGCGCGCCGCGAAAAAACTGCCGGCAAAGAAGATCGCCACCACCAGCGCCAGGTTCACACCCACCTGCAAAATGATCTTGCGGATCATCGACGCCAGCATCGCGCCCTCGCCTTGGGGTTGAATACTGCGCAACCACTCGCCATACATCCCGAACACCCGGCTCAAACGCTTGGGCATCACCGCGGCGATCTTCAGCGACAGCGGGTCGGCACCACGAATCAGATACGGCGTGAGCAACGTGGTAATCGCTGAAACAGCCACCGCCACCGGATACAGGAAGTCACTGGTGACCTGCAACGTCATCCCCAGCGCGGCGATGATGAATGAAAATTCGCCAATCTGTGACAGGCCCATCCCCACCCGCAATGAAGTGCGGCCATCGTTACCCGCAATAAACGCCCCAAGGCCGCAAGACAACATCTTGCCCAGCACCACGGCCACGGTAATCACCGCAATCGGCCAGGCGTATTGCAGGAGGATTTGCGGGTCGATCATCAGGCCGATGGCGACAAAGAAGATCGCACTGAACATGTCGCGAACCGGCTCGATCAGGCGCTCAATCTTCAGCAACTGCCGGGACTCGGCCATGATCGCGCCGATCAGGAACGCCCCCAGCACCATGCTGTATTCCAGCTTGACCACCAGCAGGCAGAAGCCGAAACACAGGCCCAGCACGGTGATCAGCAGCATCTCGTTGCTTTCGAACCTGGCCACATACTCCAGCAGGCGTGGCACCAGCAAAATCCCGATGACCAGCGCGACAATCATGAACAGCGAGAGCTTGCCGACGGTGGAAAACACCTCGCCGGAGCTGACCGTGCCGCTGACGGCGATGCTCGACAGCAAGGCGATGATGCCGATGCCGAGGATGTCTTCGACGATCAGCACCCCGAAAATCAGCTGGGCAAAGCGCTGGTTTTTCATCTTCAGGTCGTTGAGCGCCTTGACGATGATGGTGGTCGAGGAAATCGCCAGGATCGCGCCGAGGAACAGTGAGTCCATGGTGTTCCAGTCGAACCAGCGGCCAATTTCATAGCCGATCCAGATCATCAGGATGATTTCGAGGAACGCCGCGATAAATGCGGTGGCGCCAACCTTGAACAGCTTGCGCAGGCTGAACTCCAGGCCCAGGCAGAACATCAGGAAGATCACCCCCAGTTCGGCCAGGGTCTTGATGGTGTCTTCGTCGTGGATCAAACCAAACGGCGGGGTGTGCGGGCCGATGATGAAGCCGGCGACGATATACCCCAACACCACCGGCTGCTTGAGCCGATGAAACAGGATCGTCACCACCCCGGCCACCAGCATGATCACGGCCAGGTCCTGGATAAAGCTGATGGCGTGCATGGCGAGGGGCTCCTTGAGGGGTACTGGCGCTTTTCCCATTTCCACGCATTCGCCCCGAAAGGTCGCAATGAACGGAAAGAAAAGTCTGCCTTGATCGTAAGAATTGCCCTTGAGACGGGCTTTTGAAGGGTAACACCGCGACTTGCGACAGAAAGCCGGTGCAATATATGGAAACAGATCGCCCCTGGCGTGACGGCAAGCCGGGCCCCAGCGTCCCGTTATGAATGGCTCTGCAAAGATTCCAGCACCCGCAGAGGTGCCTCCCCACCCAATGCCTACAACCCGTGAGTGTGCTATGGAACCCGGAAACGCCCAGCTGTCGATGACAGTATTGATGACCCCTGACATGGCCAACTTCTCTGGCAATGTGCACGGCGGCACGCTGCTCAAGTACCTCGACGAAGTGGCCTACGCCTGCGCCAGCCGTTATGCCGGCCGCTATGTGGTGACCTTGTCGGTGGACCAGGTGATTTTTCGCGAGCCGATCCATGTCGGCGAGCTGGTGACCTTTTTGGCCTCGGTCAACTACACCGGCAACACGTCGATGGAAGTGGGGATCAAGGTGGTCACCGAGAACATCCGCGAGCGCTCGGTGCGCCATACCAATAGCTGCTTCTTCACCATGGTTGCGGTGGACGACCAGCGCAAACCGGCCGCCGTGCCGCCGCTGCAACCGCAGAACAGCGAAGACAAGCGCCGGTTTGTGCAGGCTCAACAACGCCGGCAGATTCGCCAGGAGCTGGAGAAGCGCTATCAGGAAATCAAGGCAGACGGGCCGTAAGAGCCCGCCGCTTTTTTTGCAGGAGCAAGCTCTCTCCTACCAGTGCCAGCAATCGTTAAAGCGCGTACACACATCAAAGCGCTGGTCCAACTGGGCCATGCGCTCCATGTGGTGGTTGATGGTGTCCAGCGCCACGCTTTTGCTGGTGTTCATGTAGTACCGAAGCATGTACTCGTCGCTCGCCGTAATCCGCTGGCGTACAGCGTCGTCCGTCGGCTGCAGCCACTGCTGCAACATGCCGTCATCAGTGCTGCGCAGGCGCAGGCGGTACACATCGGTATACATGCCCAGCGCCCGCGCCTGGCGTCCGGAAGCTTCGTCACTAAACTGCTTCAGGTTCTGCCGGTACTGAGTCCAGTAATCATCCGGCAAGGTGAGCGTGCCCATCAATGCCTTGCGCTTGGCGATCAGTTCGTCGATTTTTTCCGCTGAAAACGTCGGACTATCAGCCTTGGGCGGGTCCAGCGTTGTGATCGCCCGGGCGTTTTCCGCGAGGATGCGGTCAATCAGCACCGTGCGCTGCGCAGTGTCGGGCAACGGCTTGGCAAATATCGGACTTTGACCCTGGCAAACCGGGAAACCCGTATCAAACACCGGCTGCGGGATACGCACATCTTTACCGTCAAATCGGCTCAGACGCTGGAACAACGTGCTGCAACGGCCGCGCTCCATATCAAAAGTCACTTCATATTCCTCGCCCGCCTTGGGCGTGAAGCTGAAGGTCTTGCCGCAGATGTAGGAGCCACCGTTGGTGTTGATCGCCAACATGGTTTCCTTGCCGGGTGCCAGCTTGACCTCCAGCATGCCCCGGGCCTTGGCCGGCGGCGGCACGAGCATATCGGCCCGGCGCTTGGTGTCCACCACCAGGAAGTTGTTGAGCATGCCCGTGTTCTGGCCCGTGCAGTGTTGCGCGTCGTAGATATCGAGGGTGGTGTTCGACGTGTTGGAGATGAACCGCAGCTTCGCCGCATCGGGCGCGCTGGCATCCGTATAGGCGCCGTGGATACTGCATCCGCTGAGCAGAGATGCCAGGGCCAGGGCAACCAATGCCCGTGACGAATGAAACAGGGATAGCGACATGATCTTCCTTGATGAACGCAGGGGCAAAAAGACGGCCGATACTACCGGACGCCCTCTGCCTTGCTCAATCAGGAATTTGCCTACAGCCCTATGGGCGTTGCCTCAAAGCGTACCCGCGGATGGGCAATCCGGTCCTGGGCGCGCACCAGTTCCAACTCGTAGCTGGCGCACGCCTGGGTTTCCAGCAGCACTTCGTGCACCGCCGCGGCCGTGAACTCAAAGGCCGCCACCAGGCTGTCGCCCAACAACACCCGCGCCAGGAACAGGCCCGACGTCAGGTCACCCACGCCCACAGGCTGGCGCGGGAACGCCAGCAGCGGCCGGCGCAGGTGCCAGCTGCCTTCGGCCGTCACCAGCAACATCTCGAAGCCGTCCGGCAGTTTGCCGGGGTAATCCAGGTGTTTGACCAACACCGCTTTCGGCCCACGGGCCAACAAAGCACGGGCCATGCCCAGGCAATCGAACAGCGACTGCGGCTTGCGCCCGGCAAAGCTGTCCAGCTCCAGCTGGTTGGGGCACAGGAAGTCGGCCATGGCTGCCGCTTCGTCCAGCAGAAAGTCGCTGACCTCCTGGGGCACGATGCAGCCTTTTTCCGGATGGCCCATCACCGGGTCGCACAGGTACAGGGCCTTGGGGTTGATCGCCTTGATCCGCGCCACGCCGGTAAGAATCGCCCGGCCCTGGGCCGCGCTGCCCAGGTAACCTGACAGCACCGCATCACAGTTGCCCAGCTCGCCAATCGCCGCAATGCCTTCCACCAGCGCAGGAATTTGCTGCGGCGCCAACACTTCTCCCGCCCACTGACCATACTGAGTGTGGTTGGAGAACTGCACGGTATTGAGCGGCCACACGTTGACCCCGACCCGTTGCATGGGGAACACGGCGGCGCTGTTTCCGGCGTGGCCAAAGACCACATGAGACTGGATCGCAAGCAGATGGGGCGTACGTTTCATGCAGGGGATTTCCGTAAAGCCGTTGAAATTCTGGCTGCGCAGTATGCGACTAAACGCGGCCTGTACGACAGACCGGAGACGCAGTTAAGCTGGCCATACTTTGTTGGAGTTCATCGAATGCTGACCCTCGGAAATATCTTCGTGCTGATGCTGCTGGCGACCGGTGCTGCCTGGCTGTGGCACAACCACGGCCTGCGCGAGCGGGCGCTGGAACGGGTCAAGCAGCACTGCGCCAAGCTCGACATCGAGCTGCTCGATGGCGCTGTGGCATTGAAGCGCATCGGTTTTGTGAAGGATGCCAGCGGTCGGCGGCGCCTGGCGCGAATCTACAACTTCGAATTCACCGTGACCGGCGAAGCGCGGCACCCGGGGACCATCACCCAATTCGGCGCCCACAGCGCGCAAATCGAGCTGGCGCCCTACCCGTTCGAGATCAAGACGCCGCTGCCCAGCGCCGAGATCATCGAGCTTAGCCAGTGGCGCCAGGAGCACGGCAACAGCAAGACCCGTCACTGACGGCAAGCGGCTAACGCGTCCTGCAATTGCGCAACATCCTGCGCTTCACTGAAGATCAATTCGATACGCGAATCCCGGCGCCACTCGCTGGGTTGCCAGGCTAACGGGGCGTTATCCACAGCGTTGGCCGACACCCAACCCTCCAGACTGTGGATAACCAGTTTCGCCCGTCGCCAGGCCAACGACGCCAGCCAGTTTTGAAGGCGCCGTCGGTCGAATTGTTGGCCAGGATGCCAGCGCCAGCCAATGCTCCAGCCACCTTCCTGGCCTTGGCTGAGGCAGATCGGCAATGCAGGGTCCGTCCAGATTGCCGGCATTTGCCCTACGCCTTTGGGCACCTCGAAGTTATCCACAGCCGCTGCGGCTTGAGCGTTCAAACCCGGTAATTGCGCCAAGGGCAACTGCGCCTGCTGCGTCCAATAAATCGGCCGGTCAGGCAATTGCCCTTGAACCGCCAGGCGCTGCGCGTCACTCAGGGTTTCATTCTTGTTTAATACCAGCAGCCCGGCACTGGCCAAGGCTTCACGCTGGGCCTCAGGCAGGGGCTTACTCGCCGCCAACGCCTGGGCGTCGAGCACCAGCACGCACGGCTGCACCGCCAGCACCTGCTGCCAGGGCGCTTCCCGCAGTTGCTTGAGCAACTGCGCCGGATGCCCCAACCCGGACGGCTCGATAAACAGCCGGTCGGGCTGGGCCTTACGCAACAAACGGCCCAGCCCTACCTGGAAAGGCGCCCCGTTGACGCAGCACAGGCAGCCACCCGCCACTTCACCAAGGGCAATACCGTCGTCATCACGGGTCAGCAACGCGGCATCCAGGCCAATCTGCCCGAACTCATTGATCAACACCGCCCAACGCTCGTTGGCCGGACGCTGGGCCAGCAGGTGCTTGATCAGGCTGGTCTTGCCGGCGCCCAAGGGACCGGCAATCACGTGGGTAGGTATGTTCTGCAGCATGGCGGGCATCATTCAGACCGTGTAGAGAGGTTTGATCCTACCCGGTTACGCCAACCAATCCAGCGTCAGAATCAACCGTCGCTCATCCGCTGGCAACGGCGGCGAGCGATGGATCAGGCCAAAGCCTTCGTTGCCGTGCCATTTTTCGCCTTTGAGCAAAGCCACTTCACCACAGTGGATTTGCTCAATGCGCTCTTGCGGCTCCGCGCTCGCCTGGCTCAGGTGCCGCCGCTCCATCACGCCTTCGCGCAACCACTGGCTGCCGATGCCGGCGTAGGTAGTGATCAGCCGAACCGGTACGTGGTCCACGTGAAAACGCGGGCACATGGCCTTGTCCAACAACCGCAAACGCACGCCGATGCGCTTGGCACCCAGCAAACAGGCAAAGGCGCTGATCAGCCACGACACATCGGCAATAAAGCCTTCGTAGCCTTCAAGGTCTCGGCAGCCTGCTGCGAAGTCCTGCAAGTTGGGCGCGGCGTCTTCAGTGTTCAGCTCAACCACCAGCGACTCGGCCAGCGGCTCATTGAGCGCCACCAGCAACGCGCCAAACTCGGCGATATGCAGAGGCAACTGGCGCTGCCACACTGCAAGGTTTACGCCGTCCTCAAGGATATCCGTGAGCACGGCCGGGGTTTCGCCGTGGATCTGGCGAATCACCGGGCGCAGTTTCAGGGTCGGTGCCAGCATCAGGCTGCCTCGTCGAACCAAGGGCCAAAGGGATCAGCCAACAAGCGCCAACCTTCGACACCCGTGGCCATTTCATCGTCGGTCAGCAGGCAGGCGTCGAGCTCGGCAGTCATCTGCGCGAAGTCGATGCTCTGCCCGATAAACACCAGTTCCTGGCGGCAATCGCCAGTGCTCAGTTGCCAGTTTTTCATGATCGCGGCGATACCTTCCTCGTCCTGCGGCCACTGGGTTTTCGGCACGAAACGCCACCAGCGCCCGGCAAAACCATGGCGCATCAGGCCGCCGGCCTGGGACCAGCTACCGGCGTCCTGGTGTTTACTGGCCAGCCAGAAAAAGCCCTTGGAGCGCAGCAGTTTTCCATTCACCCAGGGCCGATCGATAAAGTCGAAAAACCGCTGTGGATGGAAGGGGCGGCGGGCACGATAGGCGGTGGAAGCGATGCCGTACTCTTCGGTTTCCGGCATATGCTCGCCCCGCAGTTCCTGCAACCAGCCCGGCGCCTGGGAAGCGCGCTCGAAGTCGAAACGACCGGTATTGAGGATCTTCGCCAGCGGCACTTCGCCCATGACCATCGGGATGATTTCCGCCTGCGCATTCAGGCGTTCGAGGATCGCCATCAACTCCTGGCGCTCGCTGCTGCTGATCAGGTCGATCTTGCTGATCAAAATCACGTCGGCAAATTCGATCTGCTCGATCAGCAGGTCGGTGATCGAGCGCTCGTCTTCCTCGCCCAGGGTTTCGCCCCGGGACGCCAGGCTTTCGGCAGCCTGGTAGTCGAGCAGGAAGTTCATGCCGTCGACCACGGTGACCATGGTGTCGAGCCGGGCGATGTCTGCCAGGCTCTGGCCTTCTTCATCACGGAAGGTGAAGGTTTCGGCCACCGGCAGCGGTTCGGAGATGCCGGTGGATTCGATCAACAGGTAATCAAACCGACCTTCCTTGGCGAGCTTTCCGACCTCTTCCAGCAAGTCTTCGCGCAAGGTGCAGCAGATGCAGCCGTTGCTCATCTCCACCAGTTTTTCTTCGGAGCGATTGAGGGTGACGTCGCGCTGGACCTCACTGCCGTCGATGTTGATTTCACTCATGTCGTTGACGATCACCGCCACCCGCAGGTTTTCGCGGTTGCGCAGGACGTAGTTGAGCAGCGTGCTTTTACCGGCGCCGAGAAATCCGGACAGCACAGTAACGGGGAGACGATTGGGCATCAGGTGTTCCTCATCAGGGTTGGCCGGTCAAATCGCCCGTTGATGGCGTTCGCGCAGCTCTTCACGTTCTTTGGCTTCGATACACAGGGTGGCCGTGGGGCGCAGCAACAGGCGCTTGAGGCCGATGGGCTCGCCGGTTTCGCGGCACCAGCCGTATTCGCCGCGGGCCAGGTGCTCCAGGGCTTCGTCGATCTTGTCCAACAGCTTCTTTTCGCGCTCCAGCAGGCGCAGTTGCCATTGGCGCTGTTCTTCAGCGCTGCCGACATCGGCGGGGTCGCTGTTGGGTTCCTGTTCGCGCAGCACCATGAATTCAGCGTCGATACGCGCTTGCAGCTCGTTGCGCTGGGCCAGCAGCAGCTCGCGGAAGAAACCTTGCTGGGCTTCATTCATGTAGTCGGCGCAGGGTTGGGCGAGAAGGTCTTGTTCGGTCATCGGAGGTGGTTCACGGGTCAGGCTGTTTTTTAATGTTATAGTATAACAATGCAAATAAGCCAATCCCCCTTGCTCGTGACGACGAAGGGCGCAATGCTGGCAGCCGAATAACGCCCCGAGAGCCTCTATGAAATACCTGCTGTGTGCTGTGTTGCTGATGCTGGCGAGCCTGGCCAACGCCCAGGTGCCCAGCCTGCTGGCCAACTGCACCCGCAGCGCCAACCTGCTGGCGTGCGTCGACGCCCAGGGCAATGCCTACAGCGTCGCGACGGCAGGCAGCACTACGTATTTGCGGGGCTTCGAGGTGATCGGCAAACGCTATTGGGCACAGACCAGCAGCCGCTACGGGCAACTGACGTTCTTTACCGGGTTGGCTTCCGATGGTGAGGCGTGGGTGGGCTACACGCGGCGAGTGGGCTGGACCACCCTCAACCGGTTTTCCAGTTCGGGTGGCGCCAGCGCCAAGTTCACCTGTAGCCGGATTACCGGCTGTTAGACCTGGCCATTCTTCTGTTCCTGAACCCAAGCCATGTAGCTGTTCATCGGCGGGTTCTTCTGGAAGTAGTTTTTCAGCCCTTCAAATAAACCGTCTGCCACCGCCTGTTGATGGCGTGCGGTGACCAGCCGCTGGGCGTCCTGGGTGTTGGAGATAAACCCGGTTTCTACCAGGATCGACGGCACGTCAGGCGACTTGAGCACCGCAAAACCGGCCTGTTCCACGCGCTTTTGATGCAGCGTGGTGATGCTTTGCAGGCTGCCCAGCACCGAGCTGCCCAGTTGCAGGCTGGAGGCGATGGTGGCGTTCATCGACATGTCGAGAATCACCCCGGCCAGCATCGGGTCCTTGTCCTTGAGATTGAGCAAGGTGGTGGCGCCCAACAGGTCGGCGCCGTTTTCCCGCTGCGCCATGAACCGCGCGGTGGCGGACGTCGCGCCGCCTTCGGACAACGCATAGACAGAGGCGCCGGACGCCGTCAGCCGTGGCGCTGCATCGGCGTGCACCGAGATAAACATGTCGGCCTTGTGCTGGCGGGCGATGTCCACGCGTTTACGCAGCGGCACGAAGAAGTCGTCGTTGCGCACCAGCTTCACATCAAAGCCCTTCTCGCGCTTCAGACGCTTGGCCAGCAGTTGGGCGATGGACAGCACCACGTCTTTTTCGCGCTGGCCCTTCGAGCCGATAGCGCCCGGGTCCTTGCCACCATGGCCGGGGTCGACCACCACGATGATGTCGCGTTTCGGATGCGCCTTGTCCACGGGTGCCGCCAAGGGTGCAGCCAAGGCCGCCGGCGCTGCCGCGATTTGCTGAGGTGCGTGAGTGGCGCTGGTCAGGTCCAGCACCAGGCGGTGGCCCTGGCCATCCTGCGGCGGCAGCAGAAAGCTGTTGAGCTGCATCGGCGCCTTCAGATCCAGCACGATCCGCGTATCACCCTGGCCAAAGTGCCCCGAGCGAATCGAGGTGATGCCGCTGTTGGTCAGGGCCAGTTGGCTGAAATCCCCGGTCAGCTTCGCGCCGCTCAAATCAATGATCAACCGCTCCGGCGCGGTCAGGGTAAAGGTCTTGTATTGCACCGGGCCGCTGAGGTCCAGCACCAGCCGCAGCTTGTTATCCGAACGCCACAGCCGTGCATTGCGGATCTGCGCGGCAGACACGCCCAAGGGCAAGGTAAACACCGCACTGGCCAGCAGCAGGTTGAGGAGTTGACGTCTGTGCATGACTTACACCGCAAATAAAGGAGCTTCCGTACTCGACATGACTGAATAAAAGACAGAGCAGAAAAAATTTCGTCGACTCAATAGTAATAATATAACATGTCTTTTTATTTCCAACGATGGACCTGCTCATGAACGCGCTGACTCTGCCCGATATCGCCGCGCAGGCTTCACGCCAAGCCTTGCCGCTCGATTGGGTGGGCATGTGCGGCATTGCCCTGCCCATTCAGATCGACGGCCAGCGCCTCAGCGCCAAAGCCGATGCAGGCGTTAGCCTGGACGACGGTGAGGCCCGAGGTATTCATATGTCGCGGCTTTACCTGGCGCTGGAGATGCTTGAACAGCAGCCGCTTTCGCCAGCACTGCTGCGCAGTGTATTGCAACGTTTTCTCGACAGTCATGAAGGTTTATCCACAAATGCCTACCTGCGAATTCATGCAGACCTGCTGCTGAAACGTCCCGCGTTGGTCAGCCCATTGGCCGGCTGGAAAAGCTATCCGGTGAGCATCGAAGCGCGCCTGGAAAACCAGATGTTCCACGTGGAACTAAAAATTGACGTTACCTACTCTTCAACCTGCCCATGCTCGGCTGCCCTCGCCAGGCAATTGATTCAGCAGCAATTTATTGAAGACTTTGCCAACACGCCGCTGCAACACGAAGACGTGCTGACCTGGCTGGGCAGCGCAAACGGCATCGTCGCCACGCCCCACAGCCAGCGCAGCAGCGCGCTGTTGCAGGTCCGTCTTCAAGGCGATCAGCCCACACTGCCGCTGACGCAATTGATCGACGACACCGAAGCCGCCCTCGGCACCGCCGTACAAACCGCCGTAAAGCGCGCGGACGAACAAGCCTTCGCCCTGGCCAACGGGCAGAACCTGATGTTCTGCGAAGACGCCGCCCGCCGCCTCAACCTCGCCTTGAAACGCTCGGATGCGGTCATTGCCTTCCACTTGAAAGTGATCCACGCCGAAAGCCTGCACGCGCACGATGCCGTAGCTGAAAGCCGCTGGACGAGACCTTCCGAATGATCACCTGCACCGCCTTGCGCTGGGGCGCCCCCGGCCAACCACTCACCCCGGCTATCGATTTCACCCTGGAAAAAGGCAGCCTCACCGGCATCATCGGCGCCAACGGCACCGGTAAAAGCAGCCTGCTGAAAGTCATCGTCGGCCTGCAGAAACCCCTGGCCGGGAAAGTGACGATTGATGTTCCACGCCGCGGCGGGCTGTCGTTCCTGCCCCAGCAACAGAACCTTGACCGCCAGTTCCCCATCAGCCTGCAAGAGTTGGTGGCCGCCGGGTTCTGGGGCAGCAAGCAAACCCCGCAACAACGCACCGAACGCTTGAACGCGGTGCTCGAAGACTGGTGCCTCAGTGGCCTGGAGCATCGGCCGTTGATGGCCTTGTCGGGTGGTGAACTGCAACGCGCCCTGCTCGCCCGCATGAGCCTGGCCGAGTCGCCGGTGTTGCTGCTGGACGAACCCCACGCCGCCCTCGACGAAGACGGCCAGGCTCTGTGCTGGAAACACATCCACGCCTGGCGCGACGAAGGCCGCACGGTGGTGGTGGTGTGCCATGACCTCGGCTCCGTCCGCCAGCACACCCAGCAAGTGGTGCAGATCAAAAGCAGTGGCTGCGTGTTCGGCTCCAGCAAAGAACTGATCCGCCCGCAGCCGCACATGCAGGTGGCCTGATGCACTTCGCCGCTCACTTGTGGATGCCGTTTCTCGACTTTGTTTTTATGCGCCGCGCACTTCTCGGCGGGCTGGTATTGGCGTGCAGCACCGCGCCGCTGGGGGTGTTCCTGATCCTGCGCCGCATGAGCCTGATCGGTGACGCGGTGTCACACGGCATCCTGCCCGGCGCCGCGTTGGGCTTCTGGTTTGCCGGCCTGAGCCTGCCCGCGCTGACCATCGGTGGCCTGGGCGCCGGCCTGAGCATGGCCGGCCTCGCCGCCTGGATCACCCGCCGCACAGGGCTGAAGGAAGACGCCAGCCTCGCCGCCATCTACCCGATTTCCCTGGCCAGCGGCGTGCTGATCCTCGGCCTCGCCGGCAAGCGCCTGGACCTGTTGCACCTGCTGTTCGGCTCGGCCCTGGCGGTCGACGGCCCGACCCTCACCGGCATGCTCTGGGTCTCGGGCTTCAGCCTGATCGCCATGGTGGTGATCTACAAACCGCTGCTGCTGGACACCCTCGATCCGCTATTCCTGCAAACCGTCAGCCGCCTCGGCCCGCTGGCCCACGGTCTGTTTTTGACCCTGGTGGTGCTGAACCTGGTGATCGGTTTCCAGGCCATCGGCGCCCTGATGGTGGTCGGCTTGATGATGTTGCCGGCGATTGCTTCACGCTTCTGGAGCCGGCGCCTGCCGGTGTTGATCGCGATATCGGCGGTGCTGGGATGCCTGTCGGTGTGGCTTGGCTTGTTGTTGTCGTTCTACTACTCGCTGCCCAGCGGCCCGGCGATTGTGCTGGTGGCTGGCGGCTTGTACCTGCTGTCCGTGGTCTTCGGTCCGGTGCACGGCTTGCTGCGCCGCCCGCCTTTGCTTACATCCCAATGAGGTGTTTCCCGATGCGCGCTCTACTCGTGCTGTTCAGTGTGTTGCTGCCGCTGTCGTTCGCGACGGCCCAGGCTGCCGACAAGCTTCAGGTGGTTACCAGCTTCAGTATTCTTGACGACATGACCCACCAGGTCGGTGGCGATCATATCCAGATCAGCAACATGGTCGGCCCCGACGCCGACGCCCATACCTACGAACCAACGCCAGACGACGCCAAGGCCCTGCTCAAGGCCAAGGTGATCATCAAAAATGGTCTGGGCTTCGAGCCGTGGCTGGATCGACTGGTCACCAGCACCGAGACCAAGGCGACTGTGGTCACCGCCAGTAAAGGCGTGTTGTCCCACACCATGGAAGAAGACGGCGAAACCATTCCCGACCCACACGCCTGGCATAACCTGGCCAACACCGTTATCTACGTGAACAACATCACCAAGGCGCTGATCGCTGCCGACCCGGCCAACAAGGCAGACTACGAGCACAACAGCCAGGTGTACCTGAAAGAAATCTACCGCCTGCTGGCGGAAGCCAAGGCCAAGTTCGGCGCCCTGCCGCCGGGTAACCGCCGCATCGTGACGTCCCATGACGCCTTCGGTTACCTGGGCCAGGCCTACGGTATCGAGTTCCTGTCGCCTCAGGGTTTGTCCACCGAACGTGAACCGTCTGCCGCCGAAGTCGCCACGCTGATCACCCAGATCCGCAAGGACAAGGTCAAGGCCGTGTTCATGGAAAACATCAAGGACTCGCGCCTGCTCAAGCAGATCGCTGACGAAAGCGGCGCGCAAATCGGCGGCACCCTGTACTCCGACGCCCTCGCCGCAGAAGGCCCGGCCAGCACCTTTACCGGCCTGTTCGAATACAACCTCAACACCCTGTGCGCGGCCCTGAGCAAGCCATGACCCTGAGCATGCTCGACCTGGAAAAGGCTGCCATCGGCAGCCGCTTTCCACTCGCTAGCGTGCTCGACGCCCTGCCGTGGAACAGCGATGGCCTGATTGCCGCCATCGCTCAGCAACACGGCAGCGGCGAGGTGTTGATGCTGGCCTGGATGAACCGCCGGGCCCTCGACGAAACCCTGGCCACCGGGCAGGTCTGCTACTGGTCCCGCTCGCGCCAGCAACTGTGGCGCAAGGGCGAAAGCTCCGGCCACTGGCAACAGCTGGTGGAGGCGCGCCTGGATTGCGACGGCGACGCCGTGCTGCTGATCGTCGACCAGCAAGGCCCGGCCTGCCACACGGGCCGGCCCACCTGTTTCTACAACGCCATCGAAGGCAGCCACGTACACATCATCACCGCGCCCCTCAAGGAACCTGACCCATGATCCGCAAGAACCCTTCCGGCGACCTGCCCGTGATTGCCGAATCGGCCTACGTCGACAAAACCGCGATCATCTGCGGCAAGGTGATCATCGGCGAGAACGTATTTGTCGGCCCCTACGCGGTGATCCGCGCCGACGAAGTCAACGCCAACGGCGACATGGACCCGATCACCATCGGCGCCAATTCGAATATCCAGGACGGCGTGGTCATCCACTCCAAATCCGGCGCCGCCGTGACCATCGGCGAGTTCACCTCCATTGCCCACCGCTCCATCGTCCACGGCCCGTGCACCGTCGGTAACCGGGTGTTTATCGGCTTCAACAGCGTGCTGTTCAACTGCGTGGTCGGCGACGGCTGTGTGGTGCGGCACAACTCCGTGGTCGACGGCCGCGATTTGCCCGCCGCGTTCTACGTGCCCTCCACCACCCGCATCGGCCCCAATACCGACCTGTCCCAGTTCCCACCGGTGAGCGTCAGCGCTTCGGAGTTTTCCGAAGACGTGGCGCGCACCAACGTCGACCTGGTGCTGGGTTACAAAGCCCTGCAAAACGAGTTCTGACCATGAGCCGCCTGCTGATCCGCAACGCCCGCCTGGTAAACGAAGGCCAGGCATTCGAGGCCGACCTGCTGGTCGCCAATGGCCGCATCGAGAAGATCGCCAGCAGCATCGACAACGTAAATGCCTCGGTGGAAATCGACGCCCAAGGCCAGTGGCTGTTGCCCGGGATGATCGACGACCAGGTGCATTTCCGTGAGCCGGGCGCGCCGGACAAAGGCAGCTTCTACAGCGAGTCCCGCGCGGCCGTGGCCGGGGGCATCACCAGTTTCATGGACATGCCCAACACCAGCCCGGCCACCCTGAACCTGGAAGCCCTGGCCGACAAGAAACGCCGTGCCGCCCTGCATTCGGTGGCCAACTATGGCTTTCACTTTGGGGTGAGCAACGACAACCTCGACACCGTGGCCGCGCTGGACCCGCGTGAAGTCGCCGGCGTCAAAGTGTTCATGGGCGCCTCCACCGGCAATATGCTGGTAGATGACCCGAAGATTCTCGAGCGCCTGTTCGCCGAGGTGCCGACCATTCTCCTGGCCCACTGCGAGCACACGCCCAGCATCCACGCCAACGAGCAGCGAATGCGCGAACGCTTTGGCGACCACATCCCTGCCGTGGCGCACCCGCTGATCCGCGATGCGCAGGCCTGTTATCGCTCGTCGTCTTTGGCGGTGGAACTGGCCAAGCGGCATGGCACGCGCCTGCATGTGCTGCACATCACCAGCGCGGGGGAGTTGGTGCTGTTCGAAGACAAGCCCCTGGCGGAAAAACGCATCACCGCGGAGGTCTGCCTGCACCACTTATTGTTCGATGACCGCGACTACGCGCGCCTCGGCCACCAGATCAAATGCAACCCGGCGATCAAGACACGCGCCGACCGCAACGCCCTGCGCCTGGCATTGTTGAGTGACCGTCTGGATGTGATCGGCAGTGACCATGCGCCCCACACCTGGGCGCAAAAACAGCTGCCGTATCGGGAGGCGCCGTCGGGCTTACCGCTGGTGCAACACGCCCTGCCGGCACTGCTGGAACTGGTGGCCGACGGCGTGCTGCCGCTGACCACCCTGGTGGCGAAAACCAGCCATCGTGTCGCGGACCTGTTTGCGATCCCCGACCGTGGCTACCTGCGGGAAGGTTATTGGGCCGACCTGGTGCTGATCAAACCCGAACCCCACGGCAAGCCCGTCAGCAGCGAGCCTATCCTGGCGCGCTGCGGCTGGACGCCCTTTGCCGAGCGCAGCTTCCGGCACAGCGTCAGCACTACGCTGGTCTCCGGCCATCTGGCCTGGCACGACGGGCGCGTGCACGACAGCTGCCAGGGGTTGCCGCTGCATTTTCAGCGCTGAAGACTCTGGACCTGGCAAGCCCGCTCCCACATTTTGATCGGGGTGTGTCTTAGGTTAAGCGCGGGGTTTGACCGTACCGCAGTTGCTGCCCAGCCACTGCGCGTGGGTGTCCAGGCTGCCCTTCTGCTGCACGCCGGTGGCGTTGAAAGTACCGTTAACCTTGGTGGTGAATTCCTGCTGGCTCTGGAACGTCGCCACGCCGGTGCCCTGGGCTTTCGGGCAGCTGAAACGGAATTTCCACTGGTTGCCGGTCTTGTCCGTCACTTCCTGTTTGCAGCCCGATTGCGGGTCGGTCAGCGGGATGGAGTCGGACGCCACCTGGGCTTGTGTCAGGCACACCTGCACGCCTTTGCCGGCCATGGTGATGCCCTGCTTCTCAAGCATGGCCCGTTGTTCGGGAGTCATCTGTTGCTTGAGCTGACCGAGGATCAGCGACAAGTCCGGCAGGTCCTGGTTATCGACCTTCATGTTACTGGTGGTCAATTCCCACAAGCCCGGCGCCAACATCTGCGCTTGCGCCGCCACGGGCAGCGTTAAACCAACAACCATGGCCAAACCAAGCAGACGAGCATTCATCGGGTAACTCCTGGGTAATTGTCGGCGTTAGACGCCGCAAAAGCGCCAGTGTTGCACAGCAAATAAAATAGCGACATTCGTGGCCGAACATGGTCTGTTAGGCACTTGTTTGTCAGGAGTACCGTTGTCCATGGATTTCTTTGGCCCGCACCTGCTCGCCTATTTCATCGCCACCCTGCATTTTCTGGGCACCCTTGCCGCCATCCATGCGGTGCTGACCGTCAGGACCGCCCAAGGCTCGATTGCCTGGGCCTTGTCGCTGATGTTCATTCCTTACCTGACGCTGATTCCCTACCTGATCTTCGGCCGCAGCACCTTCGACGCCTACATCCAGGCGCGGCGCCAGGCCAACCAGGAAATGCACAAGGCGATCACCGAGCTGAACTGGCGCCCGTGGGTCGAAGAAGCACTGGCCGCGCGCAACTCCCAAGCCTATGCGTCACTGCGGGCCATGCCCAAGCTGGGGCGCATGCCATGCCTGGCGAACAATCAGGTGCGCTTGTTGATCAATGGCGAGGCGACGTTCAGCGCGATTTTCGAAGCCATCCGTTCCGCGAAGACGGCCGTCTTGTTCCAGTTCTTCATCATTCATGACGACGAACTCGGCCGCCGGCTGCACACGTTGCTCAAGGAAAAGGCCGCCGAAGGCGTGTCGATTTTCGTCCTGTATGACCGTATCGGCAGCCATGCCCTGCCCCATCGTTACGTGCAGTCGCTGCGGGACGCCGGGGTGCAGGTCAAGGCCTTCGCCACGCGCAGTGGCTGGCTAAACCGCTTCCAGGTCAACTTCCGCAACCACCGCAAGATCGTGGTGGTCGATGGCATTACCGGGTTTGTCGGCGGGCATAACGTCGGCGATGAATACCTGGGCAAGAAGCCGCCCCTGGCGCCGTGGCGCGACACCCATGTGCAGGTCAGCGGCCCGGTGGTGGCGTGCTTGCAGGAATCGTTTGCCGAGGATTGGTTCTGGGCCGCGCGCGAGCTGCCGCCGCTGCTGCTGCCGGACACCTATCCCGATGACGGCGTGCTCTGCCAGTTGCTGGCCAGCGGCCCGGCGGATCCCTATGAGACGTGCTCGCTGTTTTTCGTCGAGGCGATTCATGCGGCGACCGAGCGGGTGTGGATCACCAGCCCGTATTTCATTCCCGATGAAGCGGTGTTTTCCGCACTCAGGCTGGCGGTGTTGCGCGGGGTCGACGTACGCCTGCTGCTGCCGTCGCGGCCCGATCACCGCATCGTCTACGCGGCCTCCAGCCTGTACGCGATCGAAGCTGTGCGCGCCGGGGTGCGGGTATTCCGCTACACGCCGGGGTTCCTGCATCAGAAAGTGGTGTTGGTGGACAGTGAAATCAGCGCCATCGGCAGTGCGAACCTGGATAACCGTTCATTCCGGCTGAATTTCGAAGTGATGTTGCTGACGGTGGATGACACCTTCGCCAGTCAGGTGGAGCATATGTTGCTGGATGACTTCGCCCTGGCCCATGAAATCAGCCAGGAAGAAAGCCGCCAGACCCACCGCCTGCAACAACTGGGCATGCGGGTCGCGCGGCTTATTTCTCCAATTTTGTAAGGCTTGCACCGAACCAAATGTGGGAGCGGGCTTGCTCGCGAAAGCGGAGTGTCAGTCACTGAATGTGTTTCTGATACAACGCCTTCGCGAGCAAGCCCGCTCCCACCTTTAGATCACCGGTGCCACTGCTTACTGGTACAAATCGTCCCGTGTCCACGGCAGCTCATGGCTACCATCGGCATGGGGTTTCACCGCCAGAATCTGGTGCAGGTTGATCCAGCCCCGGGCAAACGCATAGGCACAGCCGGCCAGGTACAGCCGCCAGATGCGCAAGGCTTGCTCCGGCACCATCTTGCCCGCCGCTTCCAGGTTGTCTTCCAGGCGCTCGCTCCAGTGATCCAGCGTGCGCGCGTAATGCAGGCGCAGGCTTTCGACGTCGACCACTTCCAGCCCGACTTCGCTGATCTCGGCGGTCATCATCGCCAGGTGCGGCAGCTCGCCATTGGGAAACACATAGCGCTCGATAAAGTCCCCGGCGCCACGGCCCACAGGCCGGCCATCGGTGTGCTTGGCGGTAATGCCATGGTTCATCACCAGGCCGCCCTCACGCACCGCGCCGTACAAAATCTTGCAGTACTCCGCCAGGTTGGCGTGGCCGACGTGTTCAAACATCCCCACGCTCACCACCTTGTCGAAGCGGCCATCCTGGGGCAGGTCGCGGTAGTCCAGCAGCGTCAGCTCCACCTGGTCTTCCAGGCCTTCGGCTTTCACTCGCTCCTGGGCCAGCTCCAGCTGCTCCTTACTCAGGGTGATGCCGAACACCTTGACCCCGAATTCCCGCGCGGCATACCGCGCCAGCCCGCCCCAACCGCAGCCCACGTCGAGCAGATATTCCCCCGGCTGCAGCCGCAGTTTGCGGCACAAGTGGCGGAATTTGTCTTGTTGGGCTTGATCGAGGGATTCGCTGCCGGTCTCGAAATACCCGCAGGAATAGGCCATGTCACGGTCCAGCCAAAGCTGGTAGAACTCGTTGGACAGGTCGTAATGGTAGGAAATAGCGGCTGCGTCGGTGGCCTTGTCGTGGATCGAGCGCACCGGACGAGTGTCCTCCTCGTCCTCAACCAGGGCATGACTCAACTCATCGACCACCCTGATGACTTCGGAAATGGAGCCTTCCAGCTCCAGTTTGCCCTCGACGAAGGCTTCGCCCAGTGAGTCGAGCGTTGGATGGCTGAGCGTTGAAACCATCATGGGGTCCTTGACCACAATGGTGACGCTGGGATCCGGACCCAGGTTAAATTCATGGCCGTCCCAGAGTCGAAGACGCAGCGGTAGCTTGAGATTCTGTAAGGCCGGTGGAAGTTGCGCGAGCATGAGTAGTCCCCCCTTGTTTCAGACGTCTGAAATGAGGGTAGACCATTCACAGAAAAATTAGCAGGCTATCGAAACAATAGCCCTTTTCTATGGTGCCCGCCGCTGGAGCAAACCGTCCTGGACCCACTGTTTCAGCCAGGTAACCGCTTGCAATGGCGCGCCCTCCTGGTAAGTGACTGCCAACTCGGCGCACAGTTCGGAAAAGTTCCAGCCAGTGCTGACCATGCCCGTCAGCGCGCTGGCTTCCGCCGGTTCCAGGCTACGGTATTGGCACACATTGTCGTGGCGCCAGACCAGGCAGACCTGCGCCAACGGCAAGGCCTCGCTGCCGGGAAAGTCCCACTCGCCCTTGCTCGCGCGCCAGATACCCAGGCTGTTGAAGTCACACGCTACTGGCTGCACCGACGGGGCCAGTTGCACCTGCAACCCGGGCCAGTCTTCAGGCGGTAGCGTGGCCATGTCTTGCAGGGCCAACGGCTCGCCCTGCGGCGCATCAAAGGCCAGGGTGAATGCCCATTCCAGCCGCGCCAGCTCGCCCAGCGGCGCGCCTTGGCCGGCGTAATGCTCGAGGATAAACCCGGGGAAACGCTCGCCAAACCAGCGCAGGCTGTAATGGGCCGAGGGATAGCGGCGGATATAGGCCGAACCCAACGCTGCAAACTCCTCGTCCCCCAGCCAATACCAGACGGCGCTGAAGTCATCGCGCAACACTTCCTGCAACCGTGCGTGATAGGCGTTGTGGTAAATCGCCAGGCCCGTCTCTACATCCAGGGTCGGACCACCGATCAGGGTGGCGCTGAAGCGGTTGTCGGCGGTGAACGTCTGCGCCAGCAACTGCTGTTCAAACGCCAATTGCCAATCGATCAGGCGCATAACGCTCTCCTGTCCAATGCGCTGGCGCCCAGCTCGCGGGCCTTGCTCAGTTCGTCGAGCAGCTCCTGGAACGGCGGGAAATGATCATCACGCTCCAGCAACGTCGAAACCGGCCCAAGGTGCTCCAGCGTCTGCTGATACAGCGCCCACACCGGATCGCATACCGGGTGGTCATGGGTGTCGATCACGTAGTCGCCGTAATCCATGTGCCCGGCCAGGTGCAATTGGCGAATGCTTTCGGGCGGCAGGTTGCGGATAAATTCCCAGGCATCGAACCCGTGGTTGCGTGAACTGACGTACACGTTGTTAACGTCCAGCAGCAACTGGCAGCCGGTGAGATGGGTCAGGGCGTTGAGAAACTCCCACTCGGTAAACTCGTCCGCCTTGGCGCGCACATAGCTGGAGACGTTTTCCAGCACGAAGGGACGCTGCAACACGTCCTGCACTTGCCGCACGCGACCGGCGACGTGGTACAGGCTTTCTTCGGTGTAGGGCAGCGGCAGCAGGTCATGCAACTGGTGCGCGTTGCCGCGACTCCAGCACAAGTGATCGGAAATCCATGCCGGCTGGATGCGTTCCGACAGCTGCTTGAGTTGTTTCAGGTAATCGATATCGAGGGCATGGGGCCCGCCGATGGACAGGGACACACCGTGCATCACCAACGGATAACGCTCGGCGATCGCGTCCAGGTAGTACAAGGCCTTGCCGCCCTGGACCAGATAATTCTCGGAGATCACTTCGAACCAATCCACGGCCGGCGATTGTTCAAGGATCTGCTGGTAGTACTCGCTGCGTAGACCCAGGCCGTAACCCAGACTCGGAAGGGAGGCGGACATAAAAACACTCCTGGGGAAAGTGTCCGCAGCGGCGGGGGGCCCGCTGCGGTTGCACTCGGTTGTCGGTTACTCGCCGACTTTGCCGCCTTTCTCGTCGCACATCGATTTGCTCATCGACAAGAAGCCCTGGCCTTTGCAAGAACCCATGCCTTTGCAGGCGTGATCTTTGGTTTTGCAGTCGTTCTGGCCTTTGCAGGCGTTGACGCCATAGCAGTGGACCTGGGCGTCTGCTGCCTGCACCTGGGTGGCAACACCGGCAAACATGCCAGCAGCGGCGATAGCGAGGGCGGCACCAGCAGCAGCGGATTTGATGTTCATTGTGTATTCCTCATGATCGGTAGTGGAGTCGGTCTGAACGGATTGTTCAGTCTCGACATAGCACTAGAGTGAGGTCCCCCCAAGGCGTTACAGCGAGACTGAAAAATTTCTAAAATTTATTCGTCCAGTTTCAACAACGGCTCCTGAAACCGCAACAAGCGCCCCGCATTACCCAGCACCAGCAGCGTACTGAGGTTGTGCAACACCGCCGCAATCATCGCCCCCGCCGCGCCCAGCCAGCCGAATGCCGCGAACACCACGATGGCCAGCGTCCAGCCCAGGCCGATGATCACGTTGACCTGCAGCGTGTGCCGGCACTGGCGGCTCAAGCGTACGCACGTGCCCAGGCGCCGCAGGTCGCTGCCGATCAGCACCACATCCGCCGACGCCAGGGCGATATCCGCCCCGCCCGCGCCCATCGCCACACCGACCACGCCCGCCTTGAGCGCCAGGGAATCGTTGATCCCGTCGCCCACCACCATCGGCCGGAAACCGCTGCCGATTTCCCCCAACACGCGGTTGAGTTTATCTTCCGGCAAGGCCTGGGCCTCGACGTCGCTGATACCCACTTCCAGCGCCAGGCTGTCGGCCACGCTTTGCCGGTCGCCCGTCAGCAGCAGTTGGCGACCCAGGCCCAGCTCACGCAGCTCCTTCATCGCCTGGCGGGCTTCCGGCTTGACGCTGTCTGCCAGCAACAACCAGGCGAGGAATTGCCCGTTCAGCGCCAGCCCGGCAATCGGGCCGTCGTGATGGGGAACTGCTGTGGTCGTGATACCCAGTTGCTCAAACAACTCAGGCCGACCGAGAGCGGCTTCGCCCTGCTCTGTCTGAGCGACGACACCAAGGCCCTGACGCTCGCGAATATCCGACAGCACCCGCATTTGCTCTTGCGTGGCCAACCCCGCCAACGCCCGGCTGACCGGGTGGCTGCTGGCTGAGCCGAGACTGGCTGCAAGATTGAGCAGCACTTGCCGATCCGGCTCCGTGGTGTCGATGGACTGCAAACGCAGGGTGCCAAACGTCAGGGTGCCAGTCTTGTCGACCACCAGAGACGTCAAGTCCGCCAGCTCTTCGAGAAACGCCGAGCTGCGAATCAGAATGCCGTGACGCGCGGCCACCGCAATGCCCGCAATTGCCGTGGCAGGTGCCGACAACACCAATGCACATGGGCACGCCGCCACCAACACCGCAAGCATCGCCTGGGCGTCATTGGTGACAAACCAGGTCACCGCCGCCAGCAATAACACCAGCACCATGTAACTGCCGGCGTAACGCTCCAGCAACCGGGTGATTGGCGGCTTGGAACGTTCGGCGCTCTGCATCAGGGCGATGACTTTGCCCAACGTCGATTCGTTACCGGTGCGGGTCACTTCAAGGCGCAGCAAACCGTCGAGGTTGATCGCGCCACCAAACACCTGCACGCCCACACTCGCTTCCAGCGGCACCGACTCGCCGGTGATCGGCGCGGTGTCGAGGCTGGCCTGGCCCGACAACACCACGCCGTCGGCGGGCACCCGGTCACCGGCGCGAACCTCGACGATATCGCCGGTCTTCAGGATGCCGTTGTCGACTTCCAGAATGGTCCCGTCAGCCTGCACCAGGCGCGCATGGCTGCGGGTCAGTTTGCCCAGGGCATGAATCGCTTCCTGGGAACCGATAACGCTGCGCTCTTCCAGCACATGACCGAAGATCATGATGATCGGCAGCAGCGCGGCGGTCAGCAGGTCACCGGTGGCCCAGGCGCCGAGCATGGCCAGGGCGATCAGTTGGTCGGTGATGCCATGCAGGCTCGGATAACGCAGGCTGTACCAGGCCGAGCGCATCACCGGCACCGCCACCAGCAACGAGGCGACGCCCAGCAGCAGTTGGCTGACGCCGGTCTGGTCCGGCGCCAGCCAGCGCCATACCAGGCCCAGGCTGAGCAGGCCCAGGGCGAGCATCGCCAGGGTCAGTTGCCGGGCGGCACTGCGTTGTTCGGCCGATGAGAGCATCGGGGCGGCGTGGGCAGTCATTGTTCGGCTCCCTGAATGATCAGGCGGGAATCGTCTTTAGGATCGACCGTAGTCACGGAACCGGCCTGGCCGAGAATCTTCGGCAAGCGCTCGCGGTACAGGCGCAGCAACAGGCCGGGGTCTTTGACCTGGGCCAGGCTGGCGACGGTGGCGGTTTGCGCCTGAGCGTTGGCCAGGCGTTCGCTGGCCTGGGCATGGGCCACCTGCACGGCGCGGTCGGCGTCCTGATTGGCGGTCTGGGTAAGTTTTTCGGCGTCGGTGCGCGCATTGGCCACCGCCTTGTCGGCTTGCTGGCTGGCGGTCAGCACCGCGTTGAAGGCGTTGACGGCCGGGCCCGGCAGGCTCGATTGCACGTCGACCCGGGTGACTTCGATGCCCAGGCCAAGCCCGGTGGACGCCAGGTCAGCCAGGCGTTGATTGATGCCGCGCACCAAATCGCCGCGCAGCCGTTCGCGGCGTTCGGCGGCCTGGTTGTCGGCACCGATCAGCTCGGGGCGCGCCACCAGAATGGTGTCCAGATCCCGCGCGGCGGTCAGCACCACAGCACTGCGGGTGACCAGCCGATCCAGCGCCGGCAGCACGTGATCGCCCTGCAAAACAAAGGCGTAGGGCTCGGTGACCTTATAGAAGACCCGCACATCCAGCTGCACCACGCCGGCATCGCCGGTCAGCAGGTAACCGGAGCCGGCCAGGGCATCGCTCAGCGGCGTGGCAAAACTGGCCACGCGATCGGCTTGCGTGGCCGCATCGGAACGCAGCAGGTTTTCCACCCGACGCTCGATCACCCGGTCCGCTGCGGGCAACAGCACCACTTGTTCAAACGGGCGCGGCCAGGCCAATAGGAGCCCGGCATTCTGAATCCGGTCCAGCGCGCCGAAGTGCAACACCACGGCGCGGTTCTGCGGGTCGATCTGCCGTACGTTGGAAAACGCCCACGCCAACGCGGCCAATACCGTCACCGCATACAGCGCCAGGAACGTCAGCCGTCCAGCCTGGATCCACGGGCTGTCGAGGCTTTCCCGCTCACTCATGGCTGGACATCCTTCGGCCCATCCACCAAGGCGCGGAACGGTGCAGCGTCGGTGCGCAGGATAATTTTGGTGCCCGGCGTAACCACGGTGCCAAGGGTGTCGAGGGAGCGCAGCAGGTTATACAGCTGCGGATTCCCGGCGTAGGCACGCCCATAAATCTGCGCGGCTTCCACCCGGGATTGCGCTTCGATATCGGCGGCTTTCACCGTGGCGTCGGCCTGGACGATCCGTGCATCACGCTCGGCGGCAGAACGAATTTGCGCCGCTTCACGTTTGCCTACGGCGGTGCGTTCGGTGGCGATGGTCTCGCGCTCGGCGCGCATGCGGTCGACGGTGGCGGCCAGGGTCACCGAGGGCAAGGTCAGCCGCTCGACGCCGACCTGCACCACGCGCACGCCATAGGTGGTGAGCAATTGTTGATCAATCTGCTGGCGTAACTGCGCTTCAAAATCGGCAATGCGCACCTGGCTGGCGTCGGTGTTCACCAGGTTGGCCAGGTCGAAACTGGCGGCGGTGGTTTCCAGCGCCGAGCCGACGAAGGTGCGAATCTGCCGCGCCGCTTCATCCGGCTGGTTCTGCACCGCGCGCATAAAGCGCTGCACGTTGTCGGGGTCGCCTTGCACCTGCCAGGCCACGTAGGCTTGCACGATGATCCGCAGGCCGTCGCGGGTGCCCACATCCTGCAAACCGCTGGACGTGGTGCGCAGGCGCAGGTCTACCGGAATCGCCGCTTCAAACGGCGCCGGCCAGCGCCAGCCCAGGCCCGGCTCCAGCAACACCCGCGACGGGTTGCCGAAGCGGGTAATCACCGTGGCTTCGCCGGAGCGCACCTGCACCAGGCTCGCCGCGGCGACGGCAAACAGCACCAGCAACACCGCCCAGCCCATACGCCGCCAGGGGAACGGGCCGGCTTCGGTTTCATCACCGTGATGGTGATGATGGTGGCCGTGGTGGTGACCATGGCCTGCGTGATCGTGAGAATGAGCGCTCAACAGATGAACTCCTTATTGAACGGCTTTACGCGGCACCGCAGGGTCGGCCGGTAAGGTAAAGGAACGCAGATCGATGGTCGGTGCGCCACTGGCGCCCAGGCGATGATCAAGAATGAGTAATTTGGCGTGGGCCAGGCCCTGGCTCAGTTGGCTCAGGTACTGCTCCAGCACAAACGCCTGGCCAGCTTGCTGGTAGGCCTTTTGTTCGGCGCTGAAGCGCAGGTCTGCGGCCTTGGCGCCAGCACCGACCTCATGGGCCGTGGCCTGGGCCAGGTCACGGGCGGTACTGGCCTGCAGCAACGCCTGGTTAGTCTGCTCGCTGGCAGCGCCGCGCTCCCGGGAGATCAGCGCCTGGGCGCCGATCTGTGCGGCCTGCACCGCGTGGTAGGCGTTGGCCGCACCGGACGGCGGATGAATGGCTTCCACCACGGTGGCGAGAATTTCTACGCCGCTGTCGAGCTTTTTCAGGTCCGCTTGCACCGCTTGGCCAATTTCATCGGCGAGGCTGTTGCGTTGTTCGCCGAGTAATTCGTCGAGGGTGCGCGAGGCAAATTCGTGGACGAGGATACGGCTGGCGGTGCTGCGAATCAGCGTGGGTACATCGGCACTGTTATAGGTGGCCGCGAGCGCGGCCTGATCGGTCAAGCCGATGCGGTACACGAAGCGCACATCCATATTGACGATCTGGAAGCTCTGCTTGTCGCCGCTGCTGCTGGCGATCACCTGGGATTTATCATTCACGTGGCTCGCGTCCCACAGGCGGTTGGCGATCAACGGCGCCGGGCCTTCAGCGGGCGCGACGTCGGTGGCCGCCGCTTCGCCAACGCTGGTGGCCAGCTCATGGACCACGCCGTTTTCCACGTTCAGCACGCGGCCCAGCGGCCACGGCAAACCGGCATGCAGGCCAGGCCCGAAGACCTCGACCGGCTTGCCAAAGCGTTCATAAATCCCACGGCTTTGCAGGGCGACTTCATGCACACCGGTCAGCAACCAGCCTACGGCCAGCACCACCACCAGCACCGGCAGGAATGCCCGGCGCATGTAGGTAAAGGCCCAGATTTGCCGCAGGTCGATGCCGAAACGGTTGTGCAGTTCGTGCTGCAAAGCGAGCAACGGTTGTGGCGGCCAGCGCAGCATCCCGGCGATAAAACTCTGCGCCATCAGCCGTGGCTCAAGGCGCTCCTGGCGCGGGCTGAACAGCGACAGCAGGCCGCGTAACAGAAACTCCAGCGCCACCAGGGCCGGCAACAGGCCGATCAACACCGCCAGGCGTAACGGCCACACGGACTCTTCACCGGCAAACAACAGACAAATCGCACTGATCACCAGGCAGATAATCGCCACCCGGCTCAGTTGCGCCAGTTGCGCCGCTTCCGGCCATTGGGCGGTGCTTTCCTGGGCCATGCGCCGTTCAAACACCAGCAATCCGAACGCCAGCGCCAGAGCGATAGCCGCGCCCACGCTGGCAGCCTGGCCCACCGCTGCGGCGGGCAATGTCAGGTTCCAGAACTCCAGGACGCTGAACAGCGCCAGCAACGACCAGCCGCACAGCCAAAACACCGGCGCGCCGATCTGCGTCAGCAAGCCGCTACCGACACGGCCGAACAAGCGGTTAAGCCAGCCAGGTTCTTCCTGTGGCAGCGGCTGTTCGATCAGCAGTGCCGCCGGCTCTTCCAGCGCCATGGCCCGCCAATCGGCGACCCACCACGCCGATTGCAAACCGGCCACCAGCACCAGCAACGCCGAGGCACAGTTGATCAACACTACCGGCCAGATCGACAGCGGAGCGAACAGCGCCACAAACAGGGCCAGCATCCAGCCGCCGACCGCCAGCACCGTCAGGCCAATGCCGGCCTGCCTTAAACGGCGGGCATGAAACAACCCTTGCTGAAAACGCGGCAGCCCTTCGATGGCCACGTCATCAGCGTCCAGATCCACTCGCATCCCCAAACGCCCACCCAGAAACAATTAGTTACTCTATAACCCGGCGCGTGAAATTTTTGTTTGGTTTCACAGGGATAGTGACGAACCCCCCAGAAACAGGAGCCATCACTGGTTTCAGCCGTGATAAATCGGCACACTCCCCACAGTTTTTCGCGGGCTTACGGACAAGGAAGCGTCACTCCCCATGATTTCGATCTATCAGCTTAAACCGCGTTTTCAGAACCTGCTGCGCCCGCTGGTGCAGCGCCTCTACGACAACGGTACCACCGCCAACCAGATCACCGTGCTCGCCGGGGTGGTTTCCCTGCTGGTGGGATTGCTGATCGCCGGCTTTGCGCAACATGTGTGGCTGTTTGCGCTGATCCCGCTGTGGATGATCCTGCGCATGGCCCTCAACGCCATCGACGGCATGCTCGCCCGGGAATTCGGCCAGCAGTCGCGACTCGGCGCCTACCTCAATGAACTGTGTGACGTGATCGCCGACAGCGCGCTGATCCTGCCGTTTGCGCTGATCCCCGAAGTCAGCCTGGCGCCGGTGCTGCTGGTGACGCTGCTGGCGGTGTTCAGCGAGTACGCCGGCGTGCTCGGGCCGATGGTCGGGGCTTCGCGGCGCTACGACGGGCCCATGGGCAAGAGTGACCGGGCGTTTGTGCTCGGCGTGCTGGCCACCGGTGTGGCGCTGGGCTGGCTCGGTGCCGGTTGGGTCGATGCGGTGATGTGGCTGGTCGCGGCCTTGCTGGCCTACACCCTGGTCAACCGCGTGCGCCAAGGCCTCAAAGAAGAACAAACCTCCCCTTCTGCATAAGGATTTTGCGATGCGCGAACAGCAAGAGCACACCTTCAGCACCCATGACGGGGTGGCGCTTTTCTACCGTCACTGGCCCGCCACCGCACCGGCGGGCTTTGCGCCGCGCAAGGCGATTGTGCTGTTCCATCGCGGCCATGAGCACTCCGGGCGTATCGCCCACCTGGTGGACGAACTCAACCTGCCCGAATTCGACTTCTTCGCCTGGGACGCCCGTGGCCACGGCCAATCCCCCGGCGAACGCGGCGACAGCCCCAGCTTCGCCACCAGCGCCCGGGATGTGCAGACCTTCGTTGACCATATCGGCACCACCTACAGCATCGAGGAAGTAAACCTCGCGGTGATCGCCCAAAGTGTCGGCGCGGTGATCGCGGCGACCTGGGTGCACGACTACGCGCCGAAGATTCGTTCACTGGTGCTCGCCTCCCCCGCGTTCAAGGTCAAGCTCTACGTGCCCTTCGCCCGACCGGGCCTGGGGTTGATGCGCAGGTTTCGCGGCAACTTTTTCGTCAACAGCTACGTCAAGGCCAAGTTCCTGAGCCATGACCCGGAGCGCGTGGCGTCCTACGACACTGATCCGCTGATCACCAAAGCCATCTCGGTGAATGTGCTGCTGGGCCTGTACGAAGCGGCCGACCGGGTTGTAGCCGATGCCCAGGCGATCCAGGTGCCCACCCAACTGTTGATCTCCGGCTCGGACTTTGTGGTGCACCGCAAACCCCAGCAGCAGTTTTTCGACCGCCTCGGCAGCCTGAAGAAAGAACTGCACATCCTGCCCGGTTTCTTCCACGACACCCTCGGTGAACGTGACCGCGCCGTGGCCTTGAACAGCGCCCGGCGCTTTATCCTGCAGAACTTCGAGCACCCGCTGGACCGTGCCAACTTGCTGGATGCCGACAAAATTGGCCTGACCTGCGCCGAATCCGAATCCCTGGCCGCACCGTTGCCCCGCAACTCGCTGCGCGACCTGTACTGGCGCATGACCCGTGCCAGCATGGGCCTGGGCAGCAAGCTGTCGGATGGCGTGAAGCTCGGTTTCGACACCGGCTTCGACTCCGGCAGCACCCTGGATTACGTGTACCGCAACACGCCCACCGGCAAAGGCGGGCTGGGGCGGATGATCGACACCAACTACCTCAACTCCATCGGCTGGCGCGGTATTCGCCAACGCAAGTTGAACGTGGAAGAGCTGCTGCGCCTGGCGATGGGCAAGCTGCGGGAGGAGTCTCGCGAGGTGCGTATCGTCGATATCGCCGCCGGGCATGGTCGGTACATTCTGGAAGCCTTGCAGGGCGTTTCGCCGCTGCCGGAATCGATCCTGTTGCGGGACTACAGCGACATCAATGTGCGCGACGGTGGAGCACTGATTCGTGAGAAAGGCCTGGGAGACATCGCCCGGTTCGTCAAAGGCGATGCGTTTGACCGGGAAGACCTCGCGGCGCTTGAGCCCAAGCCGACGCTGGCGGTGGTGTCCGGGCTGTATGAATTGTTCGCGGATAACGCGATGGTCGGTGGCTCGCTCGCCGGTTTGGCCGAAGCTGTGGAGCCCGGTGGTTATCTGGTGTACACCGGCCAACCGTGGCACCCGCAACTGGAACTGATCGCCCGCGCCCTCACCAGCCACCGTCAGGGGCAGGCCTGGGTGATGCGCCGGCGCAGCCAGGCGGAAATGGATCAACTGGTGGAAGCTGCCGGTTTCCGCAAGATCACCCAACGCGTGGATGAATGGGGGATTTTCAGCGTGTCCCTGGCACAGCGGGTCTGACCCATGCGTGAACCGGGCCTGTTAAAACCGGCGGTGCTGTGGCTGCTGCTGTTGGCGCCGCTGTTTTTCAGCACCTACGGCTTTGCCACGTGGGTCACCAGCCAGCGCAGCGACGTGGGCACCCTGGTGTTCGGCTGGGAAACCCATATCCCGTTCTGGGCCTGGACCATCGTGCCCTACTGGTCGATTGACCTGCTCTACGGTTTCTCCCTGCTGCTGCCCAGTACGCGCCATGAGCTGAAACAGCATGCCCTGCGCCTGCTGACGGCCCAGGTGATTGCAGTCACCTGCTTCCTGATCTGGCCATTGCGCTTCACCTTCGAACGCCCGGAGCTGGATGGCGTATTCGGCTGGCTGTTTGCGGTACTCGCCGGGTTCGACAAGCCGTTCAATCAGGCGCCATCGCTGCACATCGCCCTGCTGGTGGTGCTGTGGATAATGTACCAGCGGCATAGCCGGGGCCTGTGGCGCTGGCTGGTGCATGGCTGGTTCGCGTTGATCGGCCTTTCGGTGCTGACCACTTATCAACATCACTTTATCGACTTACCCACAGGCGCCCTCGCCGGCTGGCTGTGCGTGTGGCTGTGGCCGCTGGAACATCCGAGCCCGTTGCTGAATGCCCACCTGACCCGGGACCGGCAGCGTTGGCGGCTGGGGTTGCGCTATGGCTTCGGTTCTTTGGTGTGTCTGATCCTGGCGTTCAGCCTCGGTGGCGGCTGGTTGTGGCTGCTTTGGCCGGCGGTTTCCCTTGGATTGATGAAGGCGAATTATCTGGTGCTGGGCGTTTCGGGCTTTCAGAAGCGCGCCGACGGGCGACTCACTCCGGCGGCGCGCTGGTTGTTTGCGCCTTATCTGGCAGCAGCCTGGATCAATTCCCGCCTGTGGACGCGTCAACATCCACAGCCCGATCAGGTTGTGGATAACGTGTGGCTGGGGCGAATTCCCACAGCCAGGGAGCTGGACTCATTCAAAGCGGTGGTCGATCTGTGCGCCGAATTGCCGATTGATCCACAGGGCCGCGCCTATTACAGCCTGCCGGTTCTCGATCTCACGGCACCTACTGCGGCGCAATGCCTGGAAGCTGCCCAGGCCATTGAACGCCTACGCTCAGCCGGGCCGCTGCTGGTGTGCTGCGCCCTCGGTTACTCGCGCAGCGCCACCGCCGTGGCCGCCTGGCTGCTCCACACCGGGCGCGCAGCCAATGTCGACGAGGCGGTGGCTATTATTCACACAGCACGCCCGCGTGTGGTCCTGCATCCCGCTCACCGTGAAGCCCTGGAGGGTTTAACCCATGCCCGCTGACATGGAATTACAGGTCGTCGCCAGCCTGCTGCGCCGGGGTCGTTCCCTGGATCAGTTATCCACAGGCCTGACCTTGCTCGGCGTGCTGTTCGGCCTCGCACAACTGCTGATGGCCAGCATCACGCCAATCTGCCTGATCCTCAGCCTGTGGATGATTGTGCTCGGGCTGCTGCAAAAATACTGGGCGTTGCGGGTGGCCTTCGACGCCGACCTGTTCGCCCTGCTCGCCCGCGACACCGACCGTACACCCGACTTCGACCAGGCCATGCAAACCCTCGGCCTGCAATCCGCCAAACGCGCGGGCCGGCCCTGGACCGAACGCCGTCGCGGCGCCCTGAAACTGTTGCGCAAGCAAGCCTACCTGCTGGCGGCGCAAGTGATGCTGACCGTGGCCGTCATCCTGGCCAGCCCCTGGCTGCCCTTCGCCGGATAAGGAATCCTCATGTTCGAACCCGTGGTCGCCACCCTGATTACCTCCATGGCCCGCACCGTCACCGGCGCCCGCAGCCTGTGGCTTGGCTGTGCGCCCGTGCCGGTGCAACGCATCTATTACGCCAACCACAGCAGCCACGGTGATTTCGTGCTGCTGTGGGCATCGCTGCCACAGAACCTGCGTAAATTCACACGCCCGGTGGCCGGCAGCGACTACTGGAACACAAGCACCCTGCGCCGCTACATCATCAACCGGGTATTCAACGGCGTGCTGATCGACCGCGAGCGCAAGGACCCTGTGGATAACCCCTTGGCACCGATGCTCCAGGCCCTGGAAAACGGCGACTCGCTGATCATCTTCCCCGAGGGCACCCGCAACCTGGAAGACGGCCTGCTGCCCTTCAAAAGCGGCCTGTATCACCTGGCCAAGAGTTATCCACAAGCGGAATTGATCCCGGTATGGATCGCCAACCTCAACCGGGTCATGCCCAAGGGCCGCGTGCTGCCGTTGCCATTGCTGTGCACCACCAGCTTCGGCGCACCGCTGCAACTGGAGGACGGTGAAGACAAGGCACTCTTCCTCGCCCGCGCCCGCGACGCCCTGCTCGCCCTCGCCCCGGAGCATTCCTGACATGGATAGCCAAACCCTGATGTTGTTCGGCGGGATCGGCGCGATCCTGGTGCTCGCCTCACTGATCGGCCTGATCCTAAAACTGCGCACCCGTGGCACGCCCAACGCGGTGATCGACAACCTCAACGCCCGCATCAATGCCTGGTGGGTGATGGTGGTGGTGATCGGCATGGCCTTCTGGCTCGGCACCGGTGCGGTGATCCTGCTGTTCTACGCCGTGTCGTTCTATGCACTGCGGGAATTCCTCACCCTCACGCCGACCCGGCGCAGCGATTATCCGGCACTGGTAGCGGCGTTTTACCTGGCGTTGCCGCTGCAATACCTGCTGATCTACTTCGACTGGTACGGGCTGTTCTCGATCTTCATCCCGGTGTACGTGTTCCTGCTGCTGCCGATCCTTGCGTCCTTGGGCGGCGACAGCACGCACTTCCTGGAACGGGCATCGAAGGTGCAATGGGGGTTGATGATCGCGGTGTTCTGCGTGTCCTTCGTGCCGGCGCTGCTGACCCTGGACATCGTCGGCTATGAAGGCCGCAACCTGCTGCTGATCGCCTACCTGGTGATCGTGGTGCAACTGTCGGACGTGCTGCAGTACGTGTGCGGCAAGCTGTTCGGCAAACACAAGATCGCGCCCAACCTGTCGCCGTCGAAGACCGTGGAAGGCTTTGTCGGCGGGATTCTGCTGTCATCGCTGATCGGTGCGGCGCTGTGGTGGACCACGCCGTTCAATCCCTGGCAGTCGTTCCTGATTGCGCTGTTGATCAACCTGCTGGGGTTTGCCGGCGGGATCGTGATGTCAGCGATCAAGCGCGACCGGGGCGTGAAGGATTGGGGGCACATGATCGAAGGGCACGGCGGGATGCTGGACCGGCTGGATTCCGTGTGTTTTGCGGCGCCGATCTTCTTTCATCTCGTGCGCTATTGGTGGACCTGAGCCCCACCCCTCACCCCAAGTACCCGCAACCCCTGTGGCGAGGGGGCTTGTCCCCCGTTGGGCTGCGCAGCAGCCCCAAAACGGGTGATGCGGTTCCGTCTGAAAAAGCGCGGTGACCTTATTGGGGCCGCTTCGCAGCCCAACGGGGGACAAGCCCCCTCACCACAAAGTGCTCCTCACCAACGCAATTCGATCATTAATTGGGAAGATGCCCCAACGGCAACGCCCCCGGCGTCTTCACCGTCTGAATCGCAAAGTTGCTGCGGATATCACTCACCCCCGGCAACTTCAACAAACTCCCGGTCAGGAATCGCTCATACCCGCGCAAGTCCGGCACCACCACCTGCAGCAGAAAGTCCGATTCCCCCGACACCAGAAACGCCGAAATCACCTGGGGCAGCGCCGTCACCGCCAACCGAAACGCCTCCGCCTGTTCGTCGTTATGCCGCTCCACTTTCACCCCGACAAACACCGTCAGCCCCAACCCGACTTCATCCCGGTCAAGACTCGCCTGGTAACCACGAATCACGCCCGCTTCTTCCAGAAGGCGCACGCGCCGCAAGCAGGGTGAAGCCGACAGGCCTATCTCATCCGCCAGTTGCACATTGCTCAGGCGGCCATCCCGTTGCAGGGCTTCAAGAATCTTGCGGTCAAACGCATCCAGTTTCAGATTTGGCATAAGTGAAGTGTTTCGCCCAACATAAGTGGCAGATTGTGCCAAGACTAGACGCTTTTCCAGCTGACTACGCAAGCACCTGCCCCGGCCTTCGCCCCTAAAATTGCTCTACGAATCACGTACCACAAGGGGCAGGCACATGGCAGAACTCTGGTTGTTTTTAGTCGCGCTGGCGGTGGTGTACCTGTTGCCCGGCCCGGACATGATTTTGTTGCTGCAAACCGGCGCACGCCAAGGCAAGGCGATGGCACTGGCAACCGCAGCCGGTTTGGGCGTCGCCCGGGCCTGCCATGTGGCACTGGCAGGGATGGGCCTGGCGACGCTGTTCAAGGTCGCGCCCTGGACCTTCGACGTGGTGCGCCTGGGCGGTGCGGCGTATCTGCTGTGGATCGGCGTGCAGTGCCTGCGCGCCAACCTGCTGCCCAACCTGAACACCGAGGACGGCACCGCACCGGCCCACGCCTGGCGCGGAGCCTTCCAGCGCGGCCTGCTGACCAACCTGCTCAACCCCAAGGCGCTGCTGTTCTGCTCTGTGCTGCTGCCGCAATTCATCGATCCACACGGCCCATCGGTGACGGCACAGTTCGCCCTGTTAGGCGCGATTCTGGTGGCGGTCGGCCTGGCTTTCGACAGTTGCTATGGATTGGCCGGTGCCAGCATCGGCCGCTGGCTGGAACGCAGCCCGTCGGCCCAGCGCCTGCAACAATGGTTGTTTGGCAGCCTTTTGATCGGTTTTGCGATACGCCTCACCTTCGTACAGCAAGCCTGAGCTTTGCGGCGCATTTGCCGTCATCTTTTGTATCAAAGAGACGTGTAAGATACGCGACACATTGCCAGGGATGCTCACCATGTTTGATTCGTTAAAAGCGACCAGCCGCCGTTTTTTCGGGGCCTTGATCTCAGTGGTGAGTGTTCTGTTCAACGCCGTCCGATGGCTGGCGCGCAGCCTGTTCGGCCAGTGGCAACCGCCGCGCTGGCTGCAAGCCACGGGGAACGGCCTGGTCAACGTCGGCCACAAGGCCCGGGCTTATCCGCGCCAGGCGGCCGGCGCAGTCCTGGCCCTGGTGTTGCTGGTGGCCGCCGGCGTGTATGGCTGGCACTGGTATTCCCACTTGCCGCAACCCCACACCGTGGGCTATTCGCTGCACAAGCCCAACCTGACGGATTACACCCAGCCGCAGCCGGTTGTGGATAACTTGCAGGTACGCTTCGCCGAATCCGTGGCACCGCTGGCGGCCATTGGCAAGCCGGTCACCGAAGGCATCACCCTCAAGCCTGCCATCGCCGGCGCCTGGCGCTGGGCGGATGACCGCAGCCTGGTGTTCACCCCGGAAAAAGACTGGCCCGTCGACGCCCACTACACCATCGACCTGGCCAAAAAGAACCTGTTGGCCGACGGCGTACTGCTGAGCCAATACAGCAGCCAATTCTCCACCCAGCCGTTCCGCGCCACCCTGGCGCAAAACGAGCTGTACCAGGACCCGAGCAACCCGACGCAGAAACAGCTGGTCGCGACCTTCCACTTTTCCCACCCGGTAGACGAAGACAGCGTACGCAAGCGCGCCTCGGTCACCCTGGGTAAAGGTTTGGCCTACCGCGACGCGCAACTGCCCAACCGCCCGGAAGTCACCTTCGACGAACACAAGCTCAACGCCTTTGTGCGCTCGGCTGCCCTGGCCACGCCGCTGGAAAGCACCCCGGTCAGTGCCAAGCTCGATGAAGGCCTCAAGGCCCGTGACGGCGGCAACGCCAGCGCTGCACCGTTGGTGGCCGAAGTCACCGTGCCCGGCCGCTATCGCCTGACCTTTACCGGCGCCGAAGTCAGCTTTGTCGACAACGAGCGCGGCGAGCCCGAGCCGGTGCTGATGTTCAGCAGTTCCAGCGCCGTGGCCGACGAGACCATCGCCAACAAGGTGCAGGCCTGGATGCTGCCGGAAAAAGCCGAGGACGATACCCGGCCCTGGAACCTGCAAGACATCGACGACAAGCTGCTGGCGAGCAGCACCAAGGTCAAACTGACCCACGTGCCGAGCGTCGAACCGCTGAATACCCTGCACGCCTTCAAATTCAAGGCCCCGCCTGGCCGCGCCCTGTATGTGCGGGTACCGGCCAACCTGGAAGCCATCGGCGGCTACCTGGCGAAAAACCCGACAGCCTCCCTGGTGAGCATGCCGGCGTATCCGCGCACGCTGCAGTTCCTGTCCGACGGCGCCCTGCTCAGCCTCACCGGCGAAAAACGCCTGGGCTTCATGGCCCGTGGCGTGCCCGGCGCCCATGTGGAAATCGCCCGTCTGCTGCCCAACCAGTTGCAACACCTGGTGGACCAGAGCAGCGGCAGCTTTGCCCGACCGAATTTTGCCAATGACTACTTCGACCGGATGGTGGAGCGTCAGAGCCTGGACATTCCGTTGTCGGCTGGTGACCCGTCCAAAACTGTCTACGACAACGTCGACCTGAGCAACTACCTGACGGCCAACGGCGGTCGCCGGGGCATTTTCGTGCTCAAGCTGAGCCCGCAGGACGACCCGGCTGATCGCACCTTCGAATACTCGCGCAACACCATCAGCGACCTGCGTTTTATCGTGGTCACCGACTTGGGCATCATCGCCAAGCGCTCCAGCGATGGCAGCCACGACGTGTACGTACAGTCCATCGGCAACGGCTCGCCGGTGTCCGACGCCCAGGTCGATATCATCGGGCGCAACGGTTTGCCGGTCGCCAGCGGCCATACCGACGCCGAAGGCCATGCGCACTTTGCCAAGCTGGACGAACTGCGCCGCGAGAAAACTCCGCTGATGTATGTGGTCAGTCGCGGCAATGACCAATCGTTCCTGCCGATTGCCCGTCAGTCCCAGCAGCTGGATTTGTCGCGCTTTGATGTCGGCGGCCTGGAAGAAGACGGTGCGATCAATCGCCTCAGCGCCTACCTGTTTACCGACCGTGGCCTGTACCGACCCGGCGAAACCGCGCACCTGGGCATGATCGTGCGCAGCGGCGACTGGAAAGGCGCGCTGCAAGGCCTGCCGGTGGAACTGCAAATCACCGACCCACGTGGCCTGGAGGTGATTCGCCAGCCACTGAAGCTCTCCGCCAGTGGCTTTGAAACCTTTGATTTCCCGAGCAGCGAAGTGGCGCCTTCCGGCGATTACACCGCGACCCTGCAACTGATCGGCGAGAAGCAGCGACGCACGGACCTGGGCAGCGTCAGCTTCAAGGTCCGCGACTTTGAGCCGGACCGCATGAAGGTCAGCCTGAGCCTGCACGACACGCCAGTGCCGGGCTGGATCCCGCCGGACCAGGTGGTGGCCAAGGTCACCGCCATGCACTTGTTCGGCGCGCCGGCGGCGGGCCGTCGTGTCACGGCAAAAATGTCCCTGAGCCCGACGCTTGCGGCTTTTGATCGCTACCCGGACTACCGCTTCCGCCTGAATGACTCGCTGGAAGAAGCCAGTTCCGAAGACCTGGCCGAAACCACTGTCGACGACAATGGCCAGGCCGTTCTCGACCTGAACCTGCAACGCTTTGCCAACAGCACCTACCGCCTGCAAGTGATGACCCAGGTGTACGAAGCCGAAGGCGGTCGCAACGTCGCCGCACAAAGCGCGTTGCTGGTCTCGGCGGCGCCGTACCTGGTGGGTGTGAAGAGCAAGGATTCGCTGTCGTTCGTCGCCAAGGACGCCCCGCGTGAGGTGCAATGGCTGGCCGTCGCGCCAGACCTCACGCCGGTCGCAGTCGACGGCCTGACCAGTGAAGTGGTCGAACACCGCTACGTCTCGGTGCTGGTGAAGCAGTCCAACGGCACCTACAAATACGAGTCGCGGATCAAGAACATCAGCCAGCCGGCCTCGCCGCTGGTGATGACCAAGGACGGCGCCAAGCAAACCCTGAACACCGGCGCCCCGGGCGATTTCACCCTGCAACTGAAAGACGCCAACGGCAACCTGCTGAACCAGATCGACTACAGCGTGGCCGGCCGGGGCAATACCTCGCGCTCCCTGGAGCGCAATGCCGAGTTGCAACTGCGTCTGGATAAACGCAGCTACGCCACCGGTGATGAAATCGCCATCAGCATTCGCGCGCCGTATACCGGTGCCGGGTTGATCACCATCGAGCGGGACAAGGTCTACACCCAGCAGTGGTTCAAGGCCGACAGCACCAACAGCGTGCAACACATCCGCGTTCCTGCGGGGCTTGAGGGCAATGCCTACGTCAACGTGCAGTTCGTGCGGGACATCGGCTCGTCCGAGGTCTACATGAGCCCGCTGTCCTACGGCGTGGTGCCGTTCAGCATCAACCTGGACGCGCGGCGCATGGCGCTGAAAGTCGAAGGCCCGGCGAAGATCGAGCCGGGGCAGACCCTGGACATCAAGGTCAACGCCGACCGCCCTGGCCGCGCAGTGGTCTACGCGGTGGACGAAGGCATCCTGCAAGTGGCGCGCTACCAGACGCCGGACCCGCTGGGCTTCTTCTTCCAGAAGCGTGCGCTGGAGGTGGGTACCAGTCAGATCCTTGACCTGATCCTGCCGGAATTCAGCCGCCTGCTCAGTGGGGCAGCGCCCGGTGGCGATACCGAAGGCGCCCTGGCCAACCACCTCAACCCGTTCAAGCGTAAACATCAGCCGCCAGTGGCCTGGTGGTCTGGCCTGGTGGACTTGCCGGCCGGTGAAACCGTATTGCATTACCAGGTTCCGGACAGCTTCAACGGCAAGCTGCACCTGTTTGCGGTGGCCGTGGACAGCGACAGCGTAGGCGTCAGCGAGGCCAACACCGAAGTGCGCGGGCCGCTGGTGATCACCCCGAACGTGCCGGCTTTTGTCGCACCGGGGGATGTGTTCAGTGTCAGCGCCGGGGTGTTCAGCAACCTGGAAGCCGCAGCCGACGTGAAGTTTGAAGTGCAGACCAGCGATGGCTTGCAGGTGCAGGGCGACAAGGCCAGCACCCTGGCGCTGCAACCGCGCAAGGAAGGCGTCGCCGAGTTCAAGATCAAGGTCGGTGAAACCCTCGGCTCGGCAGACTTGCGCTTCGTCGCGGTGCTGCCGGATGGCAAGCGGATCCAGGTGGCGGAAACGACGTCGATCCGGCCATTGAGCGAGCATCGGGTGGCCCTGAGCCTGGGCCGTTTCGACAGCGCCAGCAAAGAGGTGAAGCCGACCCGTGAGTTGTTCGGCCAGTTGCGCGATGTGCAATTGGGCGTCGCCGCTTCGCCGCTGGTCTGGGCCAATGGCCTCAAGCATTACCTGGATGACTACGGCTACGCGTGCACCGAGCAATTGGTGTCCAAGGCCATGCCGGCGTTGATCTGGGGCGGTAACGCACCCGAGGCCGAGCAGGCCTTCAGCGGCGCGGTGCGCATGCTGCGTCAGCGGCAGAACCAGGCCGGTGGCTTCGGTTTGTGGGCGGCCAACCCGGACGTGGCGCCGTACGCCAGCCTGTACGCCACCGACTTCCTGATCGAAGCCCGGGAACGCGGGTTGCCGGTGCCGGAAGACTTGCTGCAACGTTCCAACGCGTACCTCACCGACCTGGCCAACGGCCCGAGCGAAGGCCTGTCGGAATTGCGCAACCGCGCCTACGCCAGTTACCTGTTGAGCCGTCAGGGGATTCTGGTGAGCGGCGCCTTGAGCGATATCCGCGAGCGCTATGAAAGCTACTTCAAGGACACCTGGCAGAACGACATTGGCGCCGCGTACCTGGCCGCCAGCTACAAGCTGCTCAAGCAGGATCGTCAGGCCGATGCGTTGTTCCGCAAGGTGCCATGGCTTTCCCTGTCGGATAAATGGGACAGCGACGGCCTGTATTACGACCCGCTGGTGCACGACGCCGAGCACCTGCACTTGCTCGCCCGGCACTTCCCCGAGTTGCTCGACGATGTGCCGGCCAGCCTGCTGGATAAACTCGGCAAGCGCCTCAACGAGCAACGCTACAACTCGCTGTCGGCGGCACTGTTGCTGCGGGCCCTGGACAACTATGGCCAGCGCGCCCAAAGCGACATGACCCTCAAGGCCACCGCGTGGCTCAGCGACAAGCAGCAACAGTTGTTGCAGATGGCCGGCCAGCCGCCACGTGCAGCGGTGCCTGCCGGTACGCAAAAACTGCAGATGGAAAAATCCGACGGCCCGGCGGCGTTCTACATGCTGAGCGAAGCCGGCTATGACAAGGGCGCCAACCTCAAGCCGATCAACAACGGCCTGGAAGTCATCCACGAATACCTCGACCTCAAAGGCAATCCGGTCAGCAAGGTCGCGGTCGGTGATGAGTTCCTGGTGCGCCTGCGCTTGCGGGCCACCGACCGTGATCAGGTGCAGCAAGTGGCCGTGGTCGACCTGCTGCCGGGCGGCGTCGAGCCTGTGTATAACTTGCCGCCGGAGCCGGAAGCGGCCAGCAGCGAGGAAAGCGAGGGTGACGATTCGGAGTACGTTGAAACCAGCGAAGACACCGAGGAAGCCGACGCCTGGCAAGCGCCGATCGGCGAGACCGACCTGAGCAACTGGCAGCCGGACTACGTCGACGTGCGCGATGACCGAGTGGTGTTGTACGGCACCGCCCTGCGGGATGTAGGCACCTTCGTGTACCGCGTGCGCGCCACCAACGCCGGTACCTTCAATACGCCACCGGCCTACGCCGAGGGCATGTACGAAACCACCCTGCAAGGACGCGGCAAAGTAGGCCAGCTTGAAATTACCAAGCCTTAAACGCCTGACGCCGCTGCTGGCAGCGGCGTTGATCCTGGCGGGGCTGCGATTGTGGCCCCATGCACCGCTGGAACAGGCCGCCACCTCCTCACGGGTGGTGCTGGCCGACGACGGTTCGCTGCTGCGCATGACCCTGGCGGCTGACGGGCAATATCGCTTGTGGCTACCCCTGGAGCGGATTTCTCCGTCACTGGTTGAAGCGCTGCTGCTCAAGGAGGACCGCAATTTCTACTGGCACCCGGGGATCAATCCCCCGGCCTTGCTGCGGGCGGCCATGGCCACCTACAGCGGTGGCCAGCGTCAGGGCGGCTCGACCTTGAGCATGCAGTTGGCCAGGCGCCTGTGGGATCTCAACACTCGCCAGGTACCCGGCAAGCTGGAGCAGATGGCCCTGGCGTTGTGGCTGGAGGCACGTTACAGCAAGCACGACATTCTGGAGGCCTACCTCAACCTGGCGCCCATGGGCGGCAATATCGAAGGCGCCGAGGCGGCCAGCCGGATTTACTTCGGCAAGTCCGCAGCGCAATTGTCGTTGTCTGAAGCGCTGGCGCTGGCCGTGATTCCCCAACAGCCCGGCCGCCGCGCACGCTTCGGGCCCTCGCTGCAAACCGCCCGGCAGCGGCTGATGGCGGACTGGCGGGAAACTTATCCACAGGACCCGCGTAACGACAGTTTGCTGGACCTGCCCCTGGAAGCCCGCAATCGCCAGCAGATTCCGTTTCTGGCGCCGCACCTGAGCGAACAGTTGCTGGCCTCGCAAACCGGCAACGAGTTGAACAGCACCCTCAACCTGCCGCTGCAGCAATTACTGGAACGCCTGATCACCGGTTTCATTGCCGAGCGTCGCAGCAGCGGTGTGGAAAACGCCACGGCGATCCTGGTCGACAGCCGCGACCAGAGTGTGAAAGCCCTGGTGGGCTCTGCGGATTACTTATCCACAGGCATCCATGGCCAAGTCAACGGCGTGCTGTCGCGACGCTCGCCGGGCTCTACCCTCAAGCCATTCCTGTATGGGCTGGCGCTGGACCAAGGGGTGATCCACCCCATGAGCATCCTCAAGGACATGCCGAGTAATTTCGGCTACTTCCAGCCGGAAAACTTCGACGGCAGTTTTGTCGGCCCGGTGACCGCCCGCGACGCGCTAATTCGCAGCCGCAATATTCCGGCTGTCTGGCTGGCCAGCCAAACTCGCTCGCCGTCACTCTACGGATTGCTGCAACGCGCGGGCATCAAGGGCCTGCGCGGCGAGAGCCATTACGGCTTGGCGCTGGCCCTGGGCGGCGGCGAGATGACGCCCGAGGAGCTGGCGCGGCTGTATGTGATGTTGGCAGGTGACGGGCATTTACGGCCCCTGCGCTACTTGCAGGAGCAGCCGCAAACCACCGGCGCCCCGCTACTCACCCCGCAGGCTGCGTTTATGGTGCGCGACATGCTGCGGCGCAACCCGCGCCCGGACGGGTTGCCGGGACGCCACTGGCGCACGGCCTGGAAGACCGGCACCTCCTGGGGTTTTCACGATGCGTGGAGCGCCGGCCTTGTAGGCCCGTACGTGCTGGTGGTGTGGGTAGGTAACTTTGACGGCCGTCCGAATCCGGAATTCATCGGCGCGAAAACCGCCGCACCGCTATTTTTCCGCATCGCCGACGCCCTGCCCCTGGCCTTGCCCAACGTGGTGATCAAAGCCGACAAGCCACCCGCCGGGCTGATCCGCATCGATGTCTGCGCCGCTTCCGGCGAGTTGCCCAACCGCTGGTGCCCGCGCACCCGCAAGACCTGGTACATCCCCGGCGTGTCACCGATTCGCGTGTCCAACCTTCACCGCCCGGTGCTGATCGACACCCGCACCGGCAAAGCCGCGTGCCCGCCGTTCGACCCGCAGTACACCCGTGAAGAAGTCTTCGAATTCTGGCCCAGCGATGTGCAGCGGCTGTTCCGCGCCGCCGGGCTGCCACGGCGCACGCCACCGAATGTGCAGAAAAGCTGCCAACCCAATCGAATCGGCGACCAGAGCGAAGCGCCGCAGATCCGTTCGCCGCTGACCCAGGTCAGCTACCACCTGCGCCTGTCACAGCCCCAGGAAAGCATTCCGCTGAACGCCAACGCGGCCAGTGATGCGCTGACGCTGTATTGGTTTGCCGACCAGACCCTGATCGGCCAGGGCCCGCCACAAACCACGCTGAACTGGCGGCCGGGTAAATCGGGGGAGTACCGGCTGCGGGTCACAGATGATCAGGGGCGCAGCGCCAGCCGGGGCTTGAAGGTGGAGTTCGTGCCGTGATCAGGCGTCTTCGTCGCCGAAACGGGCGGTGCCTGCGTCTTTTGTAAAATGCTTGTACGCCACCCCGAGCTTGCGTTGCTCAAAGATCGAGAACACCAGGGTGCCCAGCAGAATCATCATCCACACCAGGAACACCTTCATGGTGTCCACCTGGGCCACCACCAGCAACAAGGTCACCACGCCGCCAATCACCATGCCCAAACCCATCCAGGCGCCCAGCACACGGCCTACCGCCAGGCGCATGCCCTTGGGCAGCAAGAGTCGCAGTGCAAGCAACACCACAAACATCGACAGCAAGAACCCGAACGCGGCCATGAAAGGAATCACGAAGCCGTTGTCACGGTACAACCAGGCCAGGAATCGATAGAACGGATTCAGGGTCGCCATTTGCTGATAGGTGGCGGGTCCCGGCAAATGCAGTTGGGCAAAATGCTCCGGAGTCATGGCCATGATGCCAACACCGATCAACCCCACCACTACCGCGTAGAAACCACCGGCGCGCCACAGCGGCGCCAGCACCCGGCGGTTTTCCACCTCCTTGGTCTCGGCCAGGCCGAACACCGCGTCCCGTTGCCGGCCCTGGGCAATCACCGTCTTGCCGTCACGCTCGCCGGCGTCGCCAATCAGCATCACCTGCATGTCCTGGGTGAGGAGCAGTTCGCCCTGGCGGCGGGAGTTGCTGATCAGCTCATGTTCGTCAGGACGCTTCTTGCCGAACAGGTCGATGCCTTCGGCAATCACCGTCACTTCACCGGTGGCGTCCTGCAGGCGGAAGTCATTGCAGCGGGCCTCGGCAGACACCTGGCTCCAGCTCCAATCGCCGTCCTTGTCTTTGGTGCCTTCCTCAATGATCCACACATAGCCGGCGCAGGGTTTGCCGTTGACCGGAGAGATCAGCGGCGTGTCGACGATCACCTTGCCGTTCACTTCCACCAGGCCCATGGCCAAAGAGCGTATCTGGCTGGTGGCCAGGCGCTGTTCGGTGCGATAGAAGTTGGGGCCAAAGCTGGCCAGCAGGCCGATCAGGATGCAGACGGGAAAAAACAGCGCCACCAGGATCGTCGGCGCGTAGACCATCAGGCCGATGAAGCCGGTGAGAAAGACCAGTGCCACCAGGGTTTTCCAAGCCGGCTTTTTCGCGATAACGCCCGCCTGAGTGGTTTTCATGCCCCCGGCACCTCAAGCTTCACGCCCTCGTAGCGGGTTTCTTCAGCGCTGATGGCCAGCAGCGGGATACGTTGGTAGCCGAGCATCTTGGCAAAGAACAGATCAGGGAAAATCGCGATGGCGATGTTGTAGAGGTTGACCGACTCGTTGAAGAACTCGCGGCGGTCGGCGATGCGTTCTTCCACCGCCGAGATCGCCTGCTGCAACTCGACCATGTTGGGGCCGGAGATCAGTGTCGGATAATTTTCGGCCACCGCAATCACCGACTTGAGCGCCGTATTGAGCTGGTTGGCGGCGTCGACCTTATCGGTGAGGCTACTGGCGTTGAGGTAGGCGTTACGGGCGTCGCTGAGGCGGGCGAACAATGCGTTCTCATGGTTCATGGCGGTTTGCACCACGCGCATCAGGTCGGGAATCTGGTCAGCCCGTTGCTTGAGCAGCACGTCGATGTTGGCGAAGGCTTTATCCACATCGTTGCGCCGCATCACCAGGCCGTTATAGACCCCCACCAGCCAACCGACCAGGCCGACGACAATAATCAGCACGACGATACCGGCGATCAGCAGTTCTATGTTCATGGTGGCGGCATTCCCTGGCTAGTTATCCACAGGGCGCATTCTAGGGGTAAAGCGGGGGAATACTCCCGGAATTAGTCCACAGAAACGGCAAGAGCCGATGCCCGGTAGCCTGAAAAAGCAAAACCCCCGAATATCGGGGGTTTTGCTGGTTCCGGTGAGGCTTATTCCACCGTCACCGACTTCGCCAGGTTACGCGGCTGGTCAACGTCGGTGCCCTTGAGCACAGCCACGTAGTACGACAGCAACTGCAGCGGGATGGTGTAGAGGATCGGCGACAGGGTGTCGTGGATGTGCGGCATGTTGATGACGTGGGTGCCTTCGCCATTGGTCATGCCGGCCTTTTCGTCGGCGAACACGATCAGTTGGCCGCCACGGGCGCGCACTTCCTGCAGGTTGGACTTGAGCTTCTCCAGCAGTTCGTTGTTCGGCGCGACGGTCACCACTGGCATGTCGTCATCCACCAGGGCCAACGGGCCGTGCTTGAGCTCACCGGCCGGGTAGGCTTCGGCGTGGATGTAGGAGATTTCCTTGAGCTTGAGGGATCCTTCCATCGCCACCGGGTATTGCGCGCCACGGCCGAGGAACAGGGTGTGGTGTTTGTCGGCGAACAGCTCGGCGACTTTTTCCACGGTGCTGTCCATGGCCAGCGCTTCGCCCAGGCGGGCCGGCAGGCGGCGCAGTTCTTCCACCAGTTTGGCTTCGACGCCGTCTTCCAGCGTGCCGCGCACCTGGCCCAGGGACAGGGTCAGCAGCAACAGGCCCACCAACTGGGTGGTGAAGGCTTTAGTGGATGCCACGCCGATTTCGCGGCCGGCCTGGGTCAGCAGAGTCAGGTCGGACTCGCGTACCAGGGAACTGATGCCGACGTTACAGATTGCCAGGCTGCCGAGGAAACCCAGTTCCTTGGCATTGCGCAGGGCGGCCAGGGTGTCGGCGGTTTCGCCAGACTGGGAGATGGTGACGAACAGGGTGTCGGGCTGCACCACCACCTTGCGGTAGCGGAATTCGCTGGCGACTTCGACCTGGCACGGGATGCCGGCCAGTTCTTCGAGCCAGTAACGGGCAACCATGCCGGCGTGGTAGCTGGTGCCGCAGGCGACGATTTGCACGTTGCGCACTTTGGCGAACAGCTCGGCGGCTTGCGGGCCGAAGGCTTGCACCAATACCTGGTTCTGGCTCAGGCGACCTTCCAGGGTGCGTTGCACCACGGCCGGTTGCTCGTGGATTTCCTTGAGCATGAAGTGGCGGAACTCGCCCTTGTCAGCGGCTTCGGCACCGTCGCGGTACTGCACGGCTTCACGTTCAACGGACTTGCCGTTGACGTCCCAGATCGACACACTTTCGCGGCGGATCTCGGCGATGTCGCCTTCTTCCAGGTACATGAAGCGGTCGGTCACCTGGCGCAGGGCCAGTTGGTCGGAGGCCAGGAAGTTCTCGCCCAGGCCCAGGCCGATCACCAATGGGCTGCCACTGCGGGCGGCGACCAGGCGGTCAGGCTGGCTCGCGCTGATCACGGCCAGGCCGTAGGCGCCGTGCAGTTCCTTGACCGTGGCCTTGAGGGCGTTGGTCAAGTCACCGAGGTCTTTGAGCTTGTGGTTCAGCAGGTGGGCGATGACTTCGGTGTCGGTGTCCGAAGTGAAGACGTAGCCCAGGCCTTTCAGTTGATCGCGCAGCACTTCGTGGTTTTCGATGATGCCGTTGTGGACAACAGCCAGGTCACCGGAGAAGTGTGGGTGAGCGTTGCGTTCGCACGGTGCACCGTGGGTGGCCCAACGGGTGTGGGCGATACCCAGGCGGCCGATCAGCGGCTCACCGGCCAGCGCTAGTTCCAGCTCGCTGACCTTGCCCGGGCGACGTACGCGCTCCAGCTTGCCGGCGTTGGTGAAGAGCGCCACACCGGCGCTGTCGTAGCCGCGGTATTCCAGGCGTTTGAGGCCTTCGAGCAAAATGGCGGTAACGTTTCGTTCAGCGACTGCGCCAACAATTCCACACATGGTTTCTCTCCTAGATGACTGCCGCGCAAATCAGCGTGATGCCGCGGGCTTGAATCTGGTCGCGGGCCTCAAGCGGCAGGCGATCATCGGTAATAAGGGTATGGACGCTGCTCCAGGGCAGTTCCAGGTTGGGGATCTTGCGGCCAATCTTGTCGGACTCGACCATCACCACCACTTCGCGGGCGACCTCGGCCATGACGCGGCTCAGCCCCAGCAATTCGTTGAAGGTGGTGGTACCGCGCTCCAGGTCAATGCCATCGGCGCCAATGAAGAGCTGGTCGAAATCGTAGGAACGCAGCACTTGCTCGGCAACCTGGCCCTGGAACGAGTCCGAATGCGGGTCCCAGGTGCCGCCGGTCATCAACAGTACCGGCTCGTGTTCCAGTTCGCTCAACGCGCTGGCCACGTGCAGGGAGTTGGTCATCACCACCAGGCCGGGCTGATGGCCCAGTTCGGGGATCATGGCGGCGGTGGTGCTGCCGCTGTCGATGATGATGCGGGCGTGTTCGCGCAAACGCCGGACGGCCGCACGGGCGATGGCGCGCTTGTAGACCGAAATGGGCTGGGCCGGGTCACCAACCAGTTCCTGGGGCATGGTGATGGCGCCGCCATAGCGACGCAGCAACAGGCCGTTACTTTCGAGGGCCGCCAAGTCCTTGCGGATGGTCACTTCCGAGGTTTCGAAACGCTTGGCCAGTTCGTCCACACTGACTTCACCTTGCTCGGTGAGCATGGCAAGGATGTTGTGACGACGTTGGGGTGTATTTCGTTTCGACATGGTGATGATAAGTTTCGTTTCGAAAGATAACGAAGGCAATCAAAACCTATTCATTCAAAATGGTCAAGCATGCGACTGAGTTTTTTGAGTCAACCCAGATAAAAATGGGGGAGCGGGCTTGCTCGCGAAAGCGGTGTGTCAGTCAGCGCATGTATCCACCGAAAGACAGCCTTCGCGAGCAAGCCCGCTCCCACATGGGTACTACAGTGTTTCGGGGTTGTTGATAACTCAAGTCTTTTTGATTTTGACCGGGCGCTTCCAGCCGTCGATGTTGCGCTGACGGGCGCGGGCCACCGCCAGTTGGGACTTATCCACATCCTGGTTGATGGTGGAGCCTGCCGCTGTGTTTGAACCATCACCAATGGTGACGGGTGCAATCAACGAGTTGTTGGAGCCGATAAACACGTCTTCGCCAATGGTCGTCTGGTACTTGTTGGCGCCATCGTAGTTACAGGTAATAGCGCCGGCGCCGATGTTGGTGCGCGCACCAATCACCGCATCACCGAGGTAGGCCAGGTGCCCGGCCTTGGCGTCTTCGCCCATCTGTGCGTTCTTCAGTTCTACAAAGTTACCCACATGGGCCCGAGCCCCCAGCACGCTTCCCGGACGCAGACGCGCGAATGGACCCGCGTCACTGCCCTCGCCCATCACTGCGCCGTCGATATGGCTGTTGGCCTTGATCACCACGCCTTTGCGGAGGGTGCTGTCCTTGATCACGCAGTTCGGCCCGATGACCACGCCATCTTCAATGACCACACGGCCTTCGAGGATCACGTTGATATCGATCAGCACGTCGCGGCCCACAGTGACATCACCCCGCACGTCGAAACGTGCCGGATCACGTAGCGTCACGCCCAACGCCATCAGGCGGCGGCCTTCACGCAGTTGATAGTGGCGCTCCAGCTCGGCCAGTTGCTTGCGGTCGTTGGCGCCCTGCACTTCCATCGGGTCGTGGGGCTGCTCGGTGGCGACCACCAGGCCATCGCTCACGGCCATCTCGATGACGTCGGTCAGGTAGTACTCGCCCTGGGCGTTGTTGTTGGACAGGCGGCTCATCCAGTCAGCCAGGCGATCGGCCGGCACGGCAAGGATCCCGGTGTTGCCTTCGGTGATGGCACGCTGGGCTTCGCTGGCATCCTTATGCTCGACGATGGCGGCGACCTTGCCGTCAGCGTTGCGCACGATGCGGCCGTAGCCGGTCGGGTCGTCCAGCTCAACAGTGAGCAGGCCCATCTGGCCAGGCACGACGTGTTTGAGCAGGCGCTGCAAGGTTTCCACTTCGATCAGCGGCACGTCACCGTAGAGGATCAGCACGGTATCGGCCTGAATGAACGGCACGGCTTGCGCAGTGGCGTGGCCGGTACCCAATTGCTTGTCCTGCAATACGAAATTCAAGTCGTCCGCCGCCAGCCGCTCACGCACCACGTCGGCTCCGTGGCCAATCACCACATGAATGCGCTGTGGATCAAGCTGCCGGGCGCTGTGGATAACATGGCCAAGCATCGAGTTGCCGGCAACCGGGTGCAGCACCTTGGGCAGGGCCGAGCGCATGCGGGTGCCCTGGCCTGCGGCAAGAATTACGATTTCGAGAGACATGAATGGCTACCAATCCTGGGCGGTCAGACTTCAGACCAAAGAAGTGTTTCGCAAAAAAAGAAAAAGGGTAGCCGAGGCTACCCTTTTTAATCAATCACACATGAGGCTTAACGGCTTAGCCGCCAAACTTCTTGCGGATCTGCTGGACGGTGCGCAGCTGAGCTGCGGCCTCGGCCAGACGTGCAGCAGCAGAACCGTAGTCGAAATCTGCGCCTTTTTCGTTCAGGGCCTTCTCGGCAGCCTTGACGGCTTCCTGAGCGGAGGCTTCATCCAGGTCGGCAGCACGTTGCACGGTGTCGGCAAGTACCTTGACCATGTTCGGCTGAACCTCGAGGAAACCACCGGAGATGTAAAACACCTCCCTTTCCCCGCCCAGCTTGGTCAGAGTGATCGGACCAGGCTTCAAGGATGTAATCAATGGCGCGTGGCCAAAGTTAATACCCAGGTCGCCCAGTTCGCCGTGTGCAATCACACTCTCGATCTGACCGGAGAAGATTTCCCCTTCCGCGCTGACGATATCGCAATGGAATGTCATAGCCATCTGCTTGCCTCAACCTGATTAGCGCCCGTTACCGGGCGCCGGAATTACAGTTTCTTGGCTTTCTCGATCGCTTCTTCGATGCCGCCGACCATGTAGAACGCTTGTTCTGGCAGGTGGTCGTAGTCACCGTTGAGGATGCCTTTGAAGCCAGCAATGGTGTCTTTCAGGGAAACGTATTTACCCGAGGCACCGGTGAAGACTTCAGCCACGAAGAACGGCTGCGACAAGAAGCGCTGGATCTTACGAGCGCGGGATACCAACTGCTTGTCGGTTTCCGACAGCTCGTCCATACCCAGGATCGCAATGATGTCCTTCAGTTCTTTGTAACGCTGCAGAACGTACTGGACGCCGCGAGCGGTGTCGTAGTGTTCCTGGCCGATGACGTTCGGGTCCAGCTGGCGCGAAGTCGAGTCCAGTGGATCGACCGCTGGGTAGATACCCAGGGAAGCGATGTCACGGGACAGTACGACGGTGGCGTCCAAGTGGGCGAACGTGGTCGCTGGCGACGGGTCAGTCAAGTCATCCGCAGGTACGTATACCGCTTGGATCGAGGTGATCGAACCGTTTTTGGTCGAAGTGATACGCTCTTGCAGAGTACCCATCTCTTCGGCCAGGGTCGGCTGGTAACCTACTGCGGAAGGCATACGGCCCAGCAGTGCGGATACTTCAGTACCGGCCAGGGTGTAACGATAGATGTTGTCGACGAACAGCAGAACGTCGTTACCTTCGTCACGGAACTTCTCAGCCATGGTCAGGCCGGTCAGTGCTACGCGCAGACGGTTACCCGGCGGCTCGTTCATCTGACCGTAAACCAGTGCCACTTTGTCCAGAACGTTGGAATCCTTCATCTCGTGGTAGAAGTCGTTACCCTCACGAGTACGCTCACCCACACCGGCGAACACGGAATAACCGCTGTGCTCGATGGCGATGTTACGGATCAGTTCCATCATGTTTACGGTTTTGCCTACACCGGCACCACCGAACAGACCGACTTTACCGCCCTTGGCGAACGGGCAAACCAGGTCGATAACCTTGATGCCGGTTTCCAGCAGGTCGTTGCCGCCCGCTTGTTCCGCGAAGGAAGGCGCAGGACGGTGAATGCCCCAGCGCTCTTCGGTGTCGATTGGACCGGCTTCGTCGATCGGGTTACCGAGGACGTCCATGATCCGGCCCAGGGTCGCTTTACCGACAGGTACGGAAATGGCTGCGCCAGAGTCAGTGACTTCCAGACCGCGCTTCAAGCCTTCGGTGGAACCCATTGCAATGGTACGAACCACGCCGTCGCCCAGCTGCTGCTGAACTTCCAGGGTGGTGCCTGCATCGCTTTTGACTTTCAAAGCGTTGTAGATGCTCGGTACGCTGTCGCGTGGGAATTCCACGTCGATAACGGCGCCGATGATTTGAACGATACGTCCGCTACTCATAGCTGGATCCTCTGAATATTTGAACCGTTAAACCGCGGCAGCGCCGCCGACGATTTCCGAGATCTCTTGGGTGATCGCAGCCTGACGCGCCTTGTTGTAGATCAGCTGCAAATCGCTGATCAAATCACCGGCGTTGTCGGTAGCGTTCTTCATCGCGATCATCCGCGCAGCTTGTTCAGCCGCGTTGTTCTCGACCACCGCCTGGTACACCTGCGACTCCACGTAGCGCACCATCAAGCCGTCAAGCAGCTCTTTGGCGTCTGGTTCGTAGAGGTAGTCCCAGTGGTGCTTGAGTTCTTGTTCCGGGGTGGCCACCAATGGAATCAACTGCTCCACGGTAGGCTGTTGCGTCATGGTGTTGATGAACTTGTTGGATACCACGGACAGGCGGTCAATCCGGCCTTCCAGGTATGCATCCAGCATCACTTTGACGCTGCCGATCAAATCATTGATCGACGGTTCTTCACCCAGGTGGCTGATAGCTGCAACGACGTTACCGCCGAAGTTGCGGAAAAAGGCCGCACCCTTGCTACCGACCACACACAGATCGATCTCGACGCCTTTTTCGCGGTTTACCGCCATGTCCTTGACCAGGGCCTTGAACAGGTTGGTATTCAAACCACCGCACAAACCACGGTCACTGCTCACCACGACATAACCGACGCGCTTAACTTCACGGTCGAGCATGAACGGGTGGCGATATTCCGGGTTGGCGTTGGCCAGATGACCAATAACCTGGCGGATACGCTCCGCGTAGGGACGGCTAGCAGCCATGCGCATTTGTGCCTTGCGCATTTTGCTGACCGCCACTTTTTCCATGGCGCTGGTGATCTTTTGCGTGCTTTTGATGCTCGCAATCTTACTGCGAATCTCTTTTGCGCCTGCCATGTAACACCTATCAGGTTAGCAAGCGGGAGCCTCGCGGCCCCCGCTGCGGCTTACCAGGTTTGGGTGGCCTTGAACTTCTCGATACCGGCTTTGATGCCAGCGTCGATGTCGTCATTGAAGTCACCCTTCACGTTGATCTTCGCCATCAATTCGGCGTGATCGCGGTTGAAGTAAGCAATCAGCGCTTGTTCGAAGCTGCCGACCTTGGTGATTTCAACGTCGGTCAGGAACCCACGCTCAGCGGCATACAGCGACAGCGCCATGTCAGCGATCGACATTGGTGCGTATTGCTTCTGCTTCATCAGCTCGGTAACGCGCTGACCATGCTCAAGTTGCTTACGGGTCGCTTCGTCCAGGTCAGAAGCGAACTGGGCGAATGCCGCCAGTTCACGGTACTGAGCCAGAGCGGTACGGATACCACCGGAGAGCTTCTTGATGATCTTGGTCTGAGCGGCACCACCCACACGGGATACCGAAACACCGGCGTTCACTGCAGGACGGATCCCGGAGTTGAACATGGCCGATTCCAGGAAGATCTGACCGTCGGTGATGGAAATCACGTTGGTCGGAACGAACGCGGAAACGTCGCCAGCCTGGGTTTCGATGATCGGCAGTGCGGTCAGGGAACCGGTTTTGCCGGTCACTGCGCCGTTGGTGAACTTCTCTACGTATTCTTCCGAAACGCGGGATGCGCGCTCCAGCAGACGGGAGTGGAGATAGAACACGTCGCCTGGGTAAGCTTCACGGCCTGGTGGACGGCGCAGCAGCAGGGAAATCTGGCGGTAAGCCACTGCTTGCTTGGACAGATCGTCATAAACGATCAGCGCGTCTTCACCGCGGTCGCGGAAGTATTCGCCCATGGTGCAACCGGAGTACGGTGCCAGGAACTGAAGTGCAGCGGATTCGGAAGCACTGGCGGCCACGACGATGGTGTTAGCCAGGGCGCCGTTTTCTTCCAGCTTGCGAACCACGTTGGCGATGGTCGATTGTTTCTGACCGATAGCTACGTAGACGCAGAAAATCCCGCTGTCTTTCTGGTTGATGATCGCGTCGATCGCCAGAGCGGTTTTACCGATCTGACGGTCACCGATGATCAGCTCACGCTGGCCACGGCCGACAGGAATCATGGCATCGACAGCCTTGTAGCCAGTCTGTACAGGCTGGTCTACCGACTTACGCCAGATCACGCCTGGAGCAACTTTCTCGACCGCATCGGTCTCGGTGTTGTTCAGCGGACCTTTGCCGTCAACTGGGTTACCCAGTGCGTCGACAACGCGACCCAGCAGTTCCTTACCCACCGGAACTTCCAGGATGCGGCCTGTGCACTTGGCGCTCATGCCTTCAGCCAGAGTCTGGTAGGAGCCCAATACAACGGCACCTACAGAGTCTTGCTCCAGGTTGAGGGCCATACCGTAGACGCCGCCCGGAAACTCGATCATCTCGCCGTACATTACGTCGGCCAGACCGTGAATCCGCACGATGCCGTCAGATACGCTGACGACAGTGCCTTCGTTACGGGCTTGGGAGGTCACATCGAGCTTGTCGATGCGGCCCTTGATAATTTCACTTATTTCGGAAGGATTGAGTTGCTGCATTGCTCTGCTGCCCCTTCAAACTCAAGATTTCAATGCTTCGGCAAGATTCGCGAGTTTGCCGCGAATCGAGCCATCGATAACCAGGTCGCCGGCGCGAATGATGACACCACCAATCAGGGTGGCATCCTCCGCAACTTGCAGGCGCACTTCCCGGTCGAGTCGTGCACTGAGAACCTTGGCGAGTTTGTCTTGCTGTTCTTGGTTCAATGCAAAAGCACTGGTCACTTCAACATCTACCGATTTCTCTTGTTCGGCCTTGTACAGGTCAAACAGAGCGGCGATCTCCGGCAGAAGCGGGAGACGGTCGTTTTCGGCAACGACGTGGATGAAGTTCTGCACTTTTACATCAAACTTGTCGCCGCACACGTCAATAAACGTGGCGGCCTTGTCTGCGCTCGTCAGTCGCGGGGCCTTGAGCACGCGCTGCATGGTGTCGTCTTGCGACACTGCTGCAGCCAGGCCGAGCATGGCTGACCAAGAGGCCAGCTGCTGGTGGGCCTGGGCGTGCTCGAAGGCTGCCTTAGCGTAAGGTCGGGCCAACGTGGTCAATTCTGCCATGATCGCCCTCGCTTAAATTTCAGCAGCCAGTTTGTTTACCAGCTCCGCGTGCGCGTTTTGATCGATTGTGGCACCCAGGATCTTCTCAGCACCGCCGACGGCCAGAGCACCCAGTTGGGCACGCAGCGCATCTTTGACACCGTTCAGTTCCTGCTCGATCTCGGCTTGAGCCTGAACCTTCACACGGTCAGCGTCGATACGGGCTTTTTCAACAGCCTCTTCAACGATCTGGTTACCGCGTTTCTTGGCTTGCTCAATGATTTCAGCTGCCTGAGCTTTCGCTTCGCGCAGTTGCTGACCCGCTTTATCTTGGGCCAACTCCAGGTCGCGAGCTGCTCGTGCGGCAGCGTCCAGTCCGTCTGCGATCTTCTTCTGACGTTCGTGCAAAGCCGCGATGACCGGAGGCCATACGAACTTCATGCAGAAAACTACAAAAATCAAGAACGCTAAGGACTGACCAATAATGGTTGCATTAATGTTCACGCCAATACCTCGCTCGTTCGTTGCACAACACACCAATCACTCGAAACAACGAGTGATTAACCGGCGAGTTGACCAACGAAGGGGTTCGCGAAGGTGAAGAACAGAGCGATACCAACACCGATCATGGTCACGGCGTCGAGCAGGCCGGCGACGATGAACATTTTAACTTGCAGCATTGGAACCATTTCTGGCTGACGCGCTGCGCCTTCCAGGAACTTGCCGCCCAGCAGGCCGAAACCAATGGCAGTACCCAGGGCGCCCAGGCCGATCAACAGTGCAACAGCGATAGCGGTTAGACCAACTACAGTTTCCATCTTTCCTCCCGACTTTTACGTCGTATGGTTTAGGTTTTTTAGATTTTAAAGCGGTAAAACAAATCGTTTCATAGCCCTTCAGGGCTACCCTCCCGTTTGACCGGGAGGGACATCAGACTAGTCGAGACTGGTCTTAATGGTTCTCTTCGTGCGCCATCGACAGGTAGACGATGGTCAGCATCATGAAGATAAACGCCTGCAGGGTGATGATCAGGATGTGGAACACAGCCCACGCCCACTGCAGAACAATGCCCAGGCCGCTAAGCCAGAGCAGACCACTGCCGAACATCACAGCGATCAGAATGAACACCAGCTCGCCGGCATACATGTTGCCGAACAGTCGCAAGGCCAGGGAAATCGGCTTGGCAACCAGGGTCACGAATTCCAGCAGGAAGTTCACCGGGATCAGCAGGGCTTGAACGAAGATGTTCTTGCTGCCGAACGGGTGCAGGGTCAGTTCGCCGATGAAGCCGCCGATGCCCTTGATCTTGATGCTGTAGAAAATGATCAACGCAAACACCGACAGGGCCATGCCCAGGGTGGCGTTAGGGTCCGTGGTCGAAACCGCACGGAATGGAATGTGCTGATCGCCGGAGATCAGGATGGCCAGCTGAGGAATCCAGTCGACCGGGATCAGGTCGACGGCGTTCATCAGGAACACCCAGACGAAGATGGTCAGTGCCAACGGTGCAATCACCGCGCTACGACCATGGAAGCTGTCCCGCACGCTGCCATCGACGAATTCGACCAATACTTCAACGAAGTTCTGCAAAGCACCTGGCTGACCGGAAGTCGCCTTCTTTGCCGCCATGCGGAAAATCAGGACGAAGATCAGACCCAATGCGACAGACCAGCCCAGAGTATCCAGGTGGAATGCCCAGAAGCCCATTTCTTTGGCTTCTGCTGCGGAGTGGGCAAAGCCCCAGCCGCCGTTGGGAAGCTGACCGAAGGTCAGGTTCTGCAAGTGGTGCTGGATATAGCCCGAAGCGGTTGTTTCTGCCATGGTTGCCTCAAACGCCCTAAGGTTTCGAAAGTCTTGTTTTCATTAGCAGGGGAGCGAACCAGCTGACCAGTTGGGTCAACACGAAGACGCCGAATACAGCCAGCGGCGCCAATGGCTTCACACCTGCAAAGGTCAGTGCAAACAGCACTGCCGTCAAAATCAGTTTCCCTGCCTCGCCGGCATAAAAAGACCGGACGATAGCCTGGGCTGCTCGGGCGCCGGAAAACCGAAAGGCCCTGTGAGCAAAATACATATTGGGCAGCAAGGCTATCAGGCCTCCGCAGAGTCCTGAGTATCCGGCTACGACTCCATACCAATACCAGAGCGCCAAAGAGGCGATCAGTAAAATGACAAATTGAGCCAATAAAACCGGGAAAACGGCCAAGCGATGGAACGGCAACGTGTTTGGCGTGCGGGTTTCCATCACTCTTGCTCCTCAATGGTCGGCTGCCGGAAATCAATAACTTGGCATAATTTGTGCCGACAAAATGCGCGCAGAGTATAGGGGCGGTTCTGCCCCTATTCAACTGCCGGGTAGTGATTTCCGACTGCGCGCTACAGAAGCAATTGTTTCAGCGGATGTGGGCAAGGACGCCCTGAAGCTCATCCAATGAGTTATATCCGATGACCAATTGCCCTTTGCCTTTCTTGCCGTGGCGAATTTGCACCGCAGAGCCTAGGCGTTCGGCCAGGCGCTGCTCCAGTCGTGCAATATCCGGATCAGGTTTGGCGGTTTCGACCGGTGCAGGTTTGCCACTGAGCCACTGGCGAACCAGGGCCTCGGTCTGACGAACGGTGAGGCCTCGTGCGACAACGTGTCGCGCCCCCTCAACCTGTTGATTTTCCGGCAAACCGAGCAAGGCACGGGCATGACCCATTTCCAGGTCGCCATGGGAAAGCATGGTTTTGATGACTTCCGGCAGCGCGATCAGCCGCAGCAGGTTGGACACGGTAACCCGTGACTTGCCCACCGCATCCGCGACTTCCTGCTGAGTCAGTTTGAATTCCTGCTGCAAACGCTGCAGGGCGATCGCTTCCTCGATCGGATTGAGGTCTTCGCGCTGGATGTTCTCGATCAGCGCCATGGCGATGGCGGTTTCATCCGGCACATCGCGCACCATCGCCGGGATGGTTTCCTTGCCAGCCTGTTGGCTCGCGCGCCAGCGGCGTTCGCCGGCGATGATTTCAAAGCGGCCCGCACCAATCGGGCGCACCACGATCGGCTGCATCACACCCTGGGCCTTGATCGAATTCGCCAACTCTTCCAGCGCCTGGGGGTCCATGTCCCGGCGCGGCTGGTATTTGCCGCGCTGGATCAGGTCCAGCGGCAGGTGCTGCAGCTCACGCTCGTCAGCCTGCACCGCTTGTTCTTCGAGCGAAGTGACAGTCGGACCACTCAGCAGTGCATCCAGTCCACGTCCGAGACCTCGTTTCTTGACGGCCATGGGGATTCCTTAAGTTGGCTGGGCTGCAGCGGTGCGTGAATTGCGGCGTTGACGACGAACCATCTCGCCGGCCAGAGCCAGATAGGCAATGGCGCCGCGGGATGACTTGTCGTACGCCAGCGCGGGCATGCCATAGCTTGGCGCTTCGGCCAGGCGGATGTTGCGTGGAATCACGGTGTCATAGAGCTGATCGCCGAAGTGTTCCTTGAGCTGTGCCGACACATCGTTCATCAGGCTCAGGCGCGGGTCATACATGGTCCGCAGCAGGCCTTCGATTTGCAGGTTCGGGTTGAGCAACTCGGCGATACGCTTGATGTTATCCACAAGGTCGCTCAGCCCTTCCAGCGCGAAGTACTCGCACTGCATGGGGATAATCACCCCGTCGGCGGCGACCAATGCGTTCAACGTCAGCATCGACAGCGACGGCGGGCAGTCGATCAAAATGTAGTCGTAATTCTCGCGGATCGGCGCCAACGCGCTGCGCAGACGGCTTTCTTTCATCTGCATTTCCAGCAGCACCACTTCCGCCGCGGTCAAATCGCGGTTGGCCGGCAGCAGTTGATAACCGCCGTGCTCGGAAAAATGCATGGCCTGGGCCAGATCACACTCGCCAATCAGCAAGTCGTAGACCGAGTTTTCCAGGCCGTGTTTATCCACACCGCTACCCATGGTGGCGTTGCCCTGTGGATCGAGATCGATCAACAGCACCCGACGCTTGGTAGCGACCAGGGATGCTGCGAGGTTGATGCAGGTGGTGGTTTTGCCCACGCCACCTTTCTGGTTCGCTATCGCGAATACCTTAGCCATTCTTGCTTGTGTTCCCAATCATGCCGTGCGGCGCAGTATCAGCAGATGGCGTTGGCCTTGGCAACCGGGTACGGCCAAGGCGTGTTCGCTATCGAGGTGGAAGTCTGCCGGCAATGCTAACAGCTCGTCGCTTGGATGAACGCCCTTCATTGCCAGCCAACGGGTATCGCGGTCGCCAAGGTGGCGGGTCCAGTTGCTGAAGTTCTCCATGCTGCTGAAGGCCCGGGAAACAATTCCGTTGAAGGGCTGTTCAGGCGTGAAGGCTTCGACGCGACTGTGGATAACTTGCAGGTTATCCAGCTTGAGTTCGAGTTTGACCTGGGTCAGGAAGCGGGTTTTCTTGCCGTTGCTGTCCAGGCACGTCACCTGCGACTCGGGAAACAGGATCGCCAACGGGATGCCGGGCATGCCGCCGCCGCTGCCAACGTCGAGCCAACGGCCGTTTTCGATAAACGGCATCACGCTGAGGCTGTCGAGCAAATGGCGAGAAACCATTTCGTCCGGATCACGCACCGCAGTGAGGTTGTAAGCCTTGTTCCATTTGATCAACAGGGCCAGATAACCCAGCAGCAACTCGTGCTGGGCTTCGGTCAGGTCGACGCCAAGCTGGCGAGCACCTGTGGATAACTCTTCGGCGTGTTGCGAGGTGACCAACGAACTCAAGCGCTTTGCTCCAACTGACGGCCCGCGCCGCGTTTTTTCAAATGAATCATCAACAGCGAAATGGCTGCCGGCGTGACACCCGGGATACGGGACGCCTGGCCCAGGGTCTCAGGTCGAGTTATCCCCAGCTTGCTTTGAATCTCTTTCGACAGACCGGAAATATTTGTGTAATCGATATCCACAGGCAGCCTGGTGTCTTCGCTGGCCCGCAGACGAGCGATCTCATCCTGCTGGCGGTCAATGTAACCGGCGTATTTGGTCTTGATTTCGACCTGCTCGGCGACCTGTGGATCTTCTGCACCACCGCCGGTAACCGAGATCAGACCAGCGTAGTCGATTTCCGGACGGGACAGCAGATTCAGCAAGTTGTACTCGTGAGTCAGCGGCGTGCCGAATTTTTCGGCAATCGCATCGCCCTGCTCGGTACCCGGACGAACCCAGGTACTTTTCAGGCGTTGCTCTTCCAGTTCGATGCTTTCGCGTTTTTTGCAGAAGGCAGCCCAGCGCACGTCGTCGACCAAGCCCAGCTCGCGACCTTTCTCGGTCAGGCGCAGGTCGGCGTTGTCTTCCCGCAGGATCAGGCGATATTCGGCCCGGGACGTAAACATCCGGTACGGTTCCTGGGTTCCGAGGGTTATCAGGTCGTCGACCAACACACCGATGTACGCCTCATCGCGACGCGGGCACCAGCTGTCTTTGCCCTGTGCACGCAGTGCGGCGTTGGCTCCGGCCAGCAAACCCTGGGCGCCGGCTTCTTCGTAACCGGTGGTGCCGTTGATTTGGCCAGCAAAGAACAAACCGCCGATCACCTTGGTTTCCAGGCTGTATTTCAAGTCACGTGGGTCGAAGTAGTCGTACTCGATGGCGTAGCCGGGTCGCACGATGTGGGCGTTTTCCATACCGCGAATCGACTGCACGATCTGGATTTGCACGTCGAACGGCAGGGAAGTGGAAATCCCGTTCGGATACAGCTCGTGGGTGGTCAAACCTTCCGGCTCGATGAAGACCTGGTGGCTTTCCTTGTCGGCAAAGCGGTGGATCTTGTCTTCGATCGACGGGCAGTAGCGTGGGCCAATACCTTCGATCACCCCGGAATACATCGGCGAACGGTCGAGGTTCGCGGCAATGATTTCGTGGGTACGGGCATTGGTGTGGGTAATCCAGCAACTGACCTGCTTCGGATGCTGTTCCTTGGAGCCCATGAACGACATGACCGGGATCGGTGTATCGCCGGCTTGCTCGGTCATTACCGAAAAATCCACCGAACGGCCATCGATACGCGGCGGCGTACCGGTTTTCAAACGACCGACACGCAGCGGGAGTTCGCGAAGGCGCTGAGCCAGGGCGATTGACGGCGGATCACCGGCGCGACCACCGGAATAGTTCTGCATACCGATGTGGATAAGTCCGCCAAGGAACGTACCGGTGGTCAACACCACGGATTCTGCGAAGAAACGCAGGCCCATTTGCGTGACAACACCGCGTACCTGGTCCTGCTCAACGATCAGGTCATCGGCTGCCTGCTGAAATATCCACAGGTTCGGCTGGTTTTCCAGGGTTTCGCGGACAGCTGCCTTGTACAGGATCCGGTCGGCTTGAGCACGAGTCGCTCGCACGGCCGGGCCTTTGCGGCTGTTCAACACACGAAATTGAATACCACCTTTGTCGGTAGCCATGGCCATCGCGCCGCCCAGGGCATCGATTTCCTTGACCAGGTGGCTTTTGCCAATCCCGCCAATCGCGGGGTTGCAGCTCATGGCGCCGAGGGTTTCCACGTTATGCGTCAGCAACAGGGTTTTTGCCCCCATGCGTGCTGACGCCAGTGCTGCCTCGGTACCGGCATGACCGCCGCCGATGACGATCACTTCAAAACGGGAAGGGAAATCCACCACGCACCTCGTGCCTGCTTCTGTAGGTAATTAGGAATGAGCGTTCGAGATCAGGTTTTCGAACGAGTCGGCAAGTATAGGGACTTCGCCCTTCCTAAAGAACCCTTTGCACAAAATTTAACCAGCTGTGGATGAATCACGGACAATAGAAATTAAAAGAGAGAAATTTATTAAATCTTTGTTTTTATGTTTATTTCTACTGAGGCCTGTTTCTGTGGATAGATCTCTACAGGCCTTTATTTACGTTATGTACAGAGATTCAAAAGTCTGTGGTTAGGTGCCAAGGAGGCCCTTGGATAAGTGGTCTAAGCCTGTGGATTAAACAGGTGGTTATCCACAGAGGGGTTTTTCCTCAGGTTTTAGGCCCTGTTATCAACTGGGCACAGGGGCGGTTATTCACAGGGCTTAATCCACAGAAAATACGGATTACGATAAGTTTCAGGCACACGGCGGCCTCCAAGAATCTTCGGATAGGCAGGAAACGCTTCGTTTGCATTTGTGAAACGGGTTGATGGCAGGCCTATTGTGAGAAAGCGTCACGGCAGTTAATAATAGTTATTATCATTAACCTACCTCGTCACCTCTCATGCCCCTTCCCCCGCATACCATCGCAGTCCAGCACATCTATGAGCAGCACCATTCGTGGTTGCACAGCTGGCTCAAGGGAAAGTTGCATAACGCCTGCGATGCAGCCGATGTGGCACACGATACGTTCGTGCGGATCCTGGGTGGCCGCAATGCGGCGCAGATCCTTGAGCCCCGGGATTATCTGGCCACTGTCGCCAGGGGATTGGTGATTGACCGCTATCGCCGCCGCGCCATTGAACAAGCCTATCTGCAAACCCTCGCAGACTGGCCAGAAGCAACCGCAATCAGTGAAGAAGACAAGGCGATCATCATTGAAACCCTCGTGGCTGTGGATAAAGCCTTGCATGGGCTGGGTGAGCGGGCTCGGCGAATTTTCATGCTATCCCAGGTCGAAGGCCTGACTTATCAACAGATCGCCGATCAGCTGCGGGTCTCGCTGACCACCGTCAAGAAACATATGGTCCGCGCCCTGACAGAATGCGCCCTGATCATGGCGGGCGCGTAATGGCCGCCCCGGATCGCAAGACGTTCGAAGCCGCCGCCAGTTGGTACGTGCAATTTCAATCGCAACCACCGACACCTGCGGAACACAGTGCCTGGCAGCAATGGCTCAACGGCGATCCTTCCCATCAGGCGGCCTGGAACCAGATGGAACAGTTGCAACGTGGCCTCGGTGCGCTACCCAAGGATTTCACCCGTCGCGCGCTCTCGACCAGTCAACAGCGGCGCCAAGTGCTCAAGCTGATGTTGATGCTCGGCGCCGCCGGGTACTTGGGGTGGAACGTTCAACAACACACGTCCCTGGGCAACCTTTGGGCTGACTATCGAACCAAGGTCGGCGAACGACGGCGAATCGAGTTGGCCGACGGTACTCAAATTGACCTCAATACCCATACCGCTATCGACGTAATTTTCGATGGGCAGCAGCGACTGGTCCGTTTGCGTGAGGGGGAAGTACTTATCCACACCGGCAAGTCGGGGCGGCAAACACCGTTTTATGTCGAAACCCGTGAAGGCCGTATTCAAGCTTTAGGCACGCGGTTCACTGTTCGCCAATTGCAGGGGTCAACCCGGGTTGGCGTGTTGGATGACCGGGTCAGCGTGCAACCCGTCGACCAACCGGGTCATGGCCGACTGCTCGGCCCCGGTGAGACTGCCGATTTCGGCACGCTAGACGTAGGCCCCAGCCATATCTATCGCAGGAACCAAGCCGCATGGGTTGACGGGCAACTGATCGTTCTGGACGCGCGACTGGGGGATGTCATCGACGAACTCGCGCGCTATCGGCCGGGCGTCATGCAGTGCGACGCCGCATCAGCCCGGCTGCGGGTGTCCGGCACCTTCCGCCTCGATTCCACCGACGCCGTACTGGCAAACCTGCAGGTCACGTTGCCGATCCAGGTGAAGTATTTCACCCGCTACTGGGTCGCCGTTACGCTTACAGGTTAATACCGAAAAAATACTCTCAGCAGGGGTTATCTTTTTTTTACCTGGCGCGGCCCTACAGGTAATCACGATGCTACCTTCAGGGCTTACTCACACATGCGCCTTCCTACAAAATTTCGCCAGCGTCTCTCCTATCACGGCATCACGTATGGCTTGCTGCTGACCACGGCAGCGACTGCCAGCACCTTGTCATGCACCCAGGCGATTGCTGCCAGCTCGGTGCAACATTACGTGATCGCCCCCGGGCCACTCGACAATGCCTTGAGCCAGTTCGCGGCGAAGGCCAATGTGATTTTGTCATTCTCGCCGCAGCAGACGGCGCGCTTGCAAAGTCCTGGGCTGGAAGGTGACTACTCGGTGGAACAAGGGTTTGCGTTATTGCTGCAGAACTCGGGATTGCAGGCGGCGGCTCAAGGCCCCGGCAGCTATGCGCTGCAGCCGGCCACGAGCGGGGAACAACTCATGTTGGCCCCGACTACTGTCAGCGCTTATCAACAGGCCGGTTTCAATCAGGAGATTGCCGGGGACGTAGGTTACAAGGCGCAAAACAGCCGAATCGGTACCAAGACCAGCACACCGTTGTCGGAAACTCCGCGCTCGGTGTCAGTGGTGACCGGCCAGCGCATCAAGGATCAAAAATCCCAGACGCTCACCGAAGTGCTGGGCTATGTGCCGGGAATCTTTGCCCCTCCCTTTGCTGCGGGCGACGGCCTGGCCGGTGACCTGTTCTTCATTCGCGGCTTCAACGCCACGGATTATGGCTACGGCCTGCTGCGCGATGGCTTGCGAGTACAAGGCAACCGGTATGACACCACCAGCGAACCTTATGGGCTGGAAAGGGTAGAAATATTCCGTGGCCCTTCTTCCCTGCTCTACGGCGAAAATGCACCCGGTGGTCTGGTCAACCTGGTGAGTAAACACCCGACAGCTACGCCACAAGGCGAAGTTCAGCTGACCTACGGTTCGAATAATCGCCGCCAGGTGGGTGTGGATATCTCCGGTCCGTTGAACGACAACGACAATATTCTTGGACGCGTGGTGATGCTCGGCAGGAAGTCCGACACCCAGACCGATCACGTTCCCGATGACCGCCTGTATATCGCACCATCCCTGACCCTCAATTTCGACGACTACAACACCCTGACGCTGCTAGCCAACTACCAGAAAGACCACACTAATCTTGAACTTGGCCTACCTGCCGCCGGCACGTTACTGACCAACCCCAACGGGAAGCTCTCCAAGCACACCATGCTCGGTGACCCGGACTGGAACACCTTCGAACGGGAAACCTGGAGCACCGGCTACGAGTTCAGCCACAGCTTCAACGATGACTGGCAGTTTCGGCAGAACTCGCGCTACATGCAGTCGCGAATCGCCCGCCATGAAACCTGGCCAGGCAACCTGAATAATGCGGGGTTCGGCACCCAGCTGAACATGAATGCCTACGACCGCTACAACAAATCGATGGTCTACTCGCTGGATAACCAGTTGGAAGGAAAATTCCAGGTGGGTGGCCTGGAAAATACCGTGCTGTTTGGTGCCAGCTATGACCGTACCTCGTTCAGCCAGGATTGGAATGCCGGATTTGCAGGCACGATCAATGTGTATAACCCGGTGTACCTGAAGGACCCATTGACGCCTCTCGCGGTGCAAAACACGTTGCTCGAACAGCAGATGAAAGGCGTTTATGCACAGGTCCAGAGCAAGTATGACCACTGGTTATTCTTGCTCGGCGGGCGCCAGGACTGGGTCGACAGTGATTTTCGCGACAAGGTGGCCAAGGCCGGCAATATCAGCTCTGAAGACCGCAAATTCACCTATCAGGGCGGGATCATGTACCAGTTCGACAACGGCCTGACGCCGTATGTCAGCTACTCGACTGCGTTCGTCCCTGTACAGCAGATCTCCAATGCCGGCACACCGCTGGACCCGATCACCAGCAGTCAATACGAAGTAGGCCTCAAGTACGAGCCGATCGGCTGGGACACGGCGATGACGTTGTCGGTATATGACCTGCGCAAGCAGGACGACACGTACCTCGACGCCACTACCAATACCTACCGCCAGGTTGGCGAAAGTCGGGCCAAGGGCGTGGAAGTTGAGGTCAACAGCAACCTCACACCTAATTTGAACGTGACTGCGGCCTACACCTACACCGATGCTCGAATTACCAAGGATTCGGCAACGTCGCTCGTGGAAGGTCACCAAATGACCGGTGTCCCACGTAATCAGGCTTCGGTCTGGGGCAAGTACCGCTTTCTTGATGGCCAACTTAAGGGCTTGTCCGTGGGCGGCGGCATCCGCTACTTCGACAGCACTTTCGCTTACACCGCGCCTTCCCTTTACGGGAAGCTGGATGCTGGAAGCGTAACCTTGGTGGATGCCGCCATCGGTTACCAGATTGACAAGCACTGGTCGGTGGACGTGAACGCGAAGAACCTGTTCGACAAGGAGTATGTGTCCGGCTGCAACGATGCGGGCCGCTGCTATTGGGGTGAAAGCCGGACGCTACTCGGAACGGTTTCGTACAACTGGTGACGTGTCAGCTGTGGATAACCCGGCTATTTCCCGATGCAGAAGCTTGAAAAAATCCGCCCCAACAAATCATCGGAGCTGAATGCGCCGGTGATCTCACCCAACAGCTGCTGCGCTTGACGTAAATCTTCAGCCAGCAGCTCACCGGCTCCTGCCAGCGTCAGCTGCGCGCGGCCATGCTCGAGGGCGGCGCTGGCATGCCGTAGCGCCTCCAGGTGCCTGCGACGAGCGCTGAAGCTGCTTTCCGAGGTCTGCTCGTAGCCCATGCACGCTTTCAGATGATCGCGCAGCAGTTCCAGCCCCTCTCCCGCAGACTTGGCACTTAAGCTGATCGTCACGTGGCCGTCCTCACTGACTTCCAGGGCGATCGCCTCGCCCGTCAGGTCGGCCTTGTTTCGAATCAGCGTAACCTTGGCCGGGTCTGGCCGTTGTTCGAGGAATTCCGGCCACAGTGCGAACGGATCGGCCGCCTCTGGCGCGGTGGCATCCACTACCAGCAGCACACGATCGGCCTCTGTGATCGCCTTCAAAGCGCGTTCCACGCCGATCTTTTCCACCTGGTCATCGGTGTCACGCAGCCCAGCCGTGTCTACCACATGCAGTGGCATGCCATCGATGTGGATATGTTCGCGCAAGATATCCCGCGTAGTGCCGGCGATCTCGGTGACGATGGCTGCTTCTCGCCCGGCCAACGCGTTCAGAAGGCTCGACTTGCCGGCGTTGGGCCGGCCGGCAATCACCACGGTCATACCGTCACGCAGCAAGGCACCTTGCCCCGCTTCACGCAGTACTGTGGATAACTCGTCACGGACTTTGTCCAGCATCGCAAGGACATGGCCATCGGCGAGGAAGTCGATTTCTTCCTCCGGGAAATCAATTGCAGCCTCAACGTAGATGCGCAGGCTGATCAACTGCTCGGTGAGGTTATGCACACGCAGGGAAAAAGCGCCCTGCAGCGAACGCAAGGCATTGCGCGCCGCTTGTGCAGAACTGGCTTCGATCAGGTCGGCAATCGCCTCGGCCTGCGCCAGGTCGAGTTTGTCGTTGAGAAACGCACGTTCACTGAATTCGCCCGGGCGTGCCAGGCGGCAACCCAATTGCAGGCAACGCTGCAGCAGCATATCCAGAACGATCGGGCCACCGTGGCCCTGGAGTTCCAGGACGTCCTCGCCGGTAAATGAGTTCGGACCCGGGAAATAAAGGGCAATACCTTCATCGAGCACTTCTTCATCGGCCCCCAGAAAAGGCCCGTAATGCGCATACCGAGGCTTCAGCTCCCGCCCAATGACGGCCTGGGCTGCCACGCCGGCGAGCGGCCCGGAAATACGAACGATACCGACACCACCACGACCTTGAGCGGTGGCGACAGCGGCGATGGTTTCACGAGGAGCGCTCATGGCGGGTACCCGGATAAAAGTGACGGAAAGCAAAACGCCCCACTAGGGGGCGTCTTGAGTGGTGTTATCCACAGAGTAAATTACGCCTCGGCTTTTTTGGTAGCCGCTTCGATTTTACGTGTGATGTACCACTGTTGGGAGATCGACAGGCAGTTGTTAACCACCCAGTACAGCACCAGACCAGCCGGGAACCACAGGAAGAAGAAGGTGAAGATGATTGGCATCATTTTCATGACCTTGGCCTGCATCGGGTCCGGAGGCGTCGGGTTCAGACGCTGCTGGATGAACATGGTCGCGCCCATGATGATCGGCAGGATAAAGAACGGGTCTTTGATCGACAGGTCAGTTATCCACAGCATGAACGGTGCCTGGCGCATTTCCACGCTTTCCAGGAGCACCCAGTACAGCGACAGGAACACCGGCATCTGCACAAGAATCGGCAAGCATCCACCCAGCGGGTTGATCTTCTCTTTCTTGTACAGCTCCATCATGGCCTGCGACATTTTCTGCCGGTCATCGCCATGTTGTTCTTTCAGCGCGGCCAGTTTCGGGGCCACGGCACGCATACGCGCCATCGACTTGTAGCTGGCAGCCGACAGTGGGAAGAAGATCCCCTTGATCAGCATGGTCAGCAGGATGATCGAGAAGCCCCAGTTACCCACAATGCTGTGGATATGTTGCAGCAGCCAGAAGATCGGCTGGGCAATGAACCACAAAATGCCGTAATCCACAGTCAGTTCCAGACCTGGGGATAACTCTTTGAGGACCGCCTGGCTTTTCGGACCGGCATACAGCGTAGCGCTGGCTTCAGCCTTGGCACCCGGAGCGACGGTCAACGTCGGGCCAGTAAAGCCAATGATGTAGTTGCCCTGGCTGTCTTTGCGGGTTTGAACGAGGTTGGCATCACCTTTGTTCGGGATCCATGCGGTCACGAAGTAGTGCTGCAACCAGGCAACCCAGCCACCTTGAACGGTTTCTTTCAGCGCGCCTTTGTCGATATCTTTCATCGACACTTTTTTGTACGGCTCGTTACTTGTCCACAGGGCGGCGCCCAGGTAAGTCGCGGTGCCGGTGGCGGTGCTGGAAGAAGGATCGGCGCTGTTGTCACGCTTGAGCTGGGCAAACAGGTTGCCAGTCCACGGCTTCGCGCTTTCGTTGTCGATCAGGTAGGTGACTTTCAGATCGTACAAACCGCGGGTGAAGCTGAAACGCTTGATGTAGTTGACGCCGTCGTGACTGAATTTCAGGTCAACGTTCAACTGATTCTGGCCATCAGCCAGTTGATAAGTCTTCTGTTCGGTCGAATAAACCGGACGACCGGTAGCACGAGCATCCGGACCGTCAGTACCGGTCAGGCCACTTTGCGCCAGATATACACGTTCGCCGCCGTTATCGAACAGCTGGAACGGAACATCAGGATGGTCTTGGCGACGTGGATACAGCGGCAGCTTCAGCTGGGCGATATCACCACCTTGTGGATCGATAGCCAGGTCCAGTACATCCGTTTTTACATGGATGAGGTCTTTATTGGTGACGACCGGGGTTTCTACCGGGGTGCTGGTATCGGCATTCGCGCTGGGTACATCGGCACTGGCGGCAGCATTGTTACCCAGTGGCGTATCCGGAATAGCCGGCGCCGACTGATTGGTAGCAACATTCTGAGTCGGCAGGGCAGCTTGGCCATAATCCTGGTTCCACTTAAGAACCATAGAGTAGGACACGATTGCCAGGGCGACGATCAGGATCGTGCGTTTAATATCCATGATTACTCGGCCATCGAAGAAGAACGGGAGGTAGGGATAGATGGAACCGGGTCATAACCACCGGGATTCCACGGATGACAGCGACCTAAACGACGAAAGGTCAGCCAGCCACCGCGCAGAAGGCCATGATTTTCTATGGCTTCCAACGCGTAGCAGGAACAACTGGGGTAGAAACGACAGTGGTTTGCCATCAGGGGACTAATGGCATAGCGGTAAAACTGGATCGGAACGAGCGCCAGTTTACGCATCAGTACTGTCTACCCCTACAGTTTCGGTGCTGACAGCTGGTGCTGGCTTGTTGGTACGAGCCAAACGTTTCCAGAGCTTGCCGAAATGCTGAATCAATTCGGGGTTTTCTACGTCCCCCAAGCCTTTGCGCGCGACGATAACAATATCCCAACCAACCAGAGTCTCCTGGTGGAGGCGAAACGATTCGCGCATCAGACGCTTGAGGCGATTGCGCTCAACGGAGAGCTTTACGCTCTTCTTGCCGATCACCAACCCGAGACGGGGGTGATCCAGATCGTTGTTACGCGCAAGGAGCAGGAGATTTTTCCCCGGAACCTTGCCGGTGGGGGAGTCAAAGACTGCCTTGAAATGCCGGGGGGTTAGCAGACGCTTTTCCCGACTGAAGTCCTGACTCACCACCAGTACCGGATTATCAAACTGCCAGACGCGCACGACCTTTGGCGCGGCGACGCGACAGGACAGCACGGCCGTTCTTGGTGGCCATGCGAGCACGGAAGCCGTGAGTACGGGCGCGTTTGATGGTGCTTGGTTGGAAAGTACGTTTCATGGCGTGTTACCTGGTTCGTCCACAACGGGCCGGAATGGCCCCCGTTTTAAGAGACCGGCGATTCTAGAGAAAGCAAGCCTCTAGGTCAATTTCCAACCAGCTTTTCCTTTAATTAGATCTCTGGAGGCATTTGGAACGAATCCGGGCGATTCGGCTTTCACGAGCAATGCCATAGATATAAAAATAAAGAAGGAAGTTATTTAAAGCTTTTCTGTAAAGCTTATAAAAGCTAGGGAAGCGATCTTCTGTGGATAACTGCCTTGAGGCCATATTCCACCTGATGTACAGAGAATGACAACACGGGGGAGAAACGGTGCTCTGCCTGTGCTGCGCTATCGGATAAGCTGTGTGTGGAATGGCTACTTATCCACAGGCCAGTTACCCACAGACTTTCGACCCCACTTGTACAACGGGCTTAAGGTCGCTTATCCACAGAGCTTATGCACAGACCATTTGTCGGCTTTTTTACAGTTAAGGCATTGATTCTTGGCGCCCTGTGAGCAACCTACATGTGGATAAGTGGACGGCTGGCCGCTACAATGGCGGCTGTTTTTGCCTCACCGGCTTTCAACTTAGGGGATATCCGTGTCAGTGGAACTTTGGCAGCAGTGCGTGGAGCTTTTGCGCGATGAGCTGCCTGCCCAGCAATTCAACACCTGGATCCGTCCGCTACAGGTCGAAGCCGAAGGCGACGAGTTGCGTGTCTACGCACCCAATCGTTTTGTTCTCGACTGGGTCAACGAGAAATACCTGAGCCGCGTTCTCGAATTGCTCGACGAACATGGCAACGGGCTTGCTCCGGTGCTCTCCTTATTAATAGGTAGCAAACGCAGCTCGGCACCCCGTGCTGCGCCGAATGCGCCGTTGGCAGCGAGTGCTTCGCAGGCTCAGGCCGCGGCGGCACCTGTTAATAACTCGCCAGCACCGGTTGCCCAGACGCCTTCGAAATCTTCTTCGCAAAAAAACGCGCCTATAAATGAAGAGCCGTCCCGCGACAGCTTTGACCCAATGGCCGGCGCCAGCTCCCAACAGGCCCCGGTTCGTGCTGAACAGCGCACCGTGCAGGTAGAAGGTGCGCTCAAGCACACCAGTTACCTGAACCGCACGTTCACCTTTGAGAACTTTGTCGAGGGTAAATCCAACCAGCTGGCCCGCGCGGCTGCCTGGCAGGTCGCCGACAACCCCAAGCACGGTTACAACCCGCTCTTCCTTTATGGCGGCGTTGGCTTGGGTAAAACTCACTTGATGCACGCTGTGGGTAACCACCTATTAAAGAAGAACCCGAATGCCAAGGTCGTGTACCTGCATTCGGAGCGCTTCGTGGCCGACATGGTCAAGGCACTGCAGCTCAACGCGATCAACGAGTTCAAACGGTTCTACCGTTCTGTTGATGCCTTGCTGATCGATGACATTCAATTCTTCGCCCGCAAGGAACGTTCCCAGGAAGAGTTTTTCCACACGTTCAACGCGTTGCTCGAAGGTGGCCAACAGGTCATCTTGACCAGTGACCGTTACCCGAAGGAAATCGAAGGCCTGGAAGAGCGTCTGAAGTCGCGCTTTGGCTGGGGCCTGACCGTTGCGGTAGAGCCGCCTGAGTTGGAAACCCGCGTCGCGATCCTGATGAAAAAGGCCGACCAGGCTAAAGTCGATCTGCCTCACGACGCGGCATTCTTCATCGCACAGCGCATTCGTTCCAACGTGCGTGAGCTGGAAGGCGCGCTCAAGCGCGTGATCGCTCACTCGCACTTCATGGGCCGCGACATCACCATCGAGCTGATTCGCGAATCCCTGAAAGACCTGCTGGCGTTGCAAGACAAGCTGGTGAGTGTGGATAACATCCAGCGCACCGTGGCCGAGTACTACAAGATCAAGATTTCCGACCTGCTGTCCAAGCGCCGTTCGCGTTCGGTAGCACGTCCTCGTCAGGTGGCGATGGCGCTCTCCAAAGAGCTGACCAACCATAGCCTGCCGGAAATTGGTGATGTGTTTGGCGGTCGCGACCACACCACGGTCTTGCACGCGTGCCGCAAGATCAACGAACTTAAGGAATCCGACGCGGATATTCGCGAGGACTACAAGAACCTGCTGCGTACACTGACTACTTGATGAACACCAGCGCAGCTTATTAAGGCAAGGGACTAGACCATGCATTTCACCATTCAACGCGAAGCCCTGTTGAAACCCCTGCAACTGGTCGCAGGCGTCGTCGAGCGCCGACAGACCTTGCCGGTGCTTTCCAACGTATTGCTGGTTGTAGAAGGCCAGCAATTGTCCTTGACCGGTACCGACCTGGAAGTCGAACTGGTCGGTCGTGTCCAGCTGGAAGAACCCGCCGAGCCCGGCGAGATCACCGTGCCGGCGCGCAAGCTGATGGATATCTGCAAAAGCCTGCCCAACGACGCGCTGATCGACATCAAGGTTGATGAGCAGAAGCTGGTGGTCAAGGCCGGTCGCAGCCGTTTCACTCTGTCGACCTTGCCCGCGAACGACTTCCCGACCGTGGAAGAAGGTCCTGGCTCGCTCACCTGCAGTCTGGAACAAAGCCGGCTGCGCCGCTTGATCGAGCGCACCAGCTTCGCCATGGCCCAGCAGGACGTGCGTTACTACTTGAACGGCATGCTGCTGGAAGTCTCCGAAGGCATCATCCGTGCTGTAGCCACCGACGGTCACCGTCTGGCCATGTGCTCGATGAAGGCCGATATCGGTCAGCCTGATCGCCACCAGGTCATCGTGCCGCGTAAAGGTATTCTGGAACTGGCGCGTCTGCTGACCGAGCCGGACGGCAATGTCAGTATCGTATTGGGCCAGCACCACATCCGCGCGACCACTGGCGAGTTCACCTTCACATCCAAGCTGGTTGACGGCAAATTCCCGGATTACGAGCGCGTACTGCCTAAAGGCGGCGACAAGCTGGTGATCGGTGATCGTCAGGCCCTGCGCGAAGCGTTCAGCCGTACCGCCATTCTTTCCAACGAGAAATACCGCGGTATTCGCCTGCAATTGGCCAACGGCCAACTGAAAATCCAGGCGAACAACCCGGAGCAGGAAGAAGCGGAAGAAGAAGTCGGCGTCGACTACAACGGCGGCAACCTGGAAATCGGCTTCAACGTCAGCTACTTGCTGGACGTGCTGGGCGTAATGACCACCGAACAGGTTCGTTTGATCCTGTCCGACTCCAACAGCAGCGCCCTGGTACAAGAATCCGACAACGATGACTCGGCTTACGTTGTCATGCCGATGCGCCTGTAACCATGTTCAGCAGAAGCTAGATGTCCCTCAGTCGCGTCTCGGTCACCGCGGTGCGCAATTTGCACCCGGTGACCTTCTCCCCCTCCCCCCGCATCAACATCCTCCATGGCGCCAACGGCAGTGGCAAAACCAGCGTGCTGGAAGCCATTCACCTGCTGGGGCTCGCCCGTTCCTTTCGCAGTGCCCGCTTGTTACCGGTGATTCAGTACGAACAACTGGCGTGCACGGTATTTGGCCAAGTCGAATTGGCGGAAGGTGGTCATAGCAGCCTGGGGATATCTCGAGACCGGCAGGGAGAGTTTCAAATTCGCATCGACGGGCAAAATGCTCGCAGTGCTGCCCAACTGGCGGAGATCCTGCCACTGCAACTGATCAACCCAGACAGCTTCCGGCTGCTGGAAGGCGCTCCAAAAATCCGCAGGCAGTTCCTCGATTGGGGAGTGTTCCACGTGGAACCGCGTTTCATGGCCACTTGGCAGCGCCTGCAGAAGGCCCTGCGGCAGCGGAACTCATGGCTGCGGCATGGTACACTTGACGCCGCTTCTCAAGCTGCTTGGGACCGGGAACTGTGCCTGGCCAGCGCTGAAATAGATGAATACCGCCGCGCCTATATCAAAGCCTTGAAACCAGTCTTTGAGCAGACCTTGAGCGAGTTGCTTGAACTCGAGGGGCTGACGTTGAGCTACTACCGTGGTTGGGACAAAGACCGGGAACTGAGTGCAGTGCTCGCGACGTCCTTGCAACGGGATCAGCAAATTGGTCACACCCAGGCCGGACCACAACGGGCTGATTTGCGCCTTAGATTGGGCGCACATAATGCCGCGGACATCTTGTCCCGCGGTCAGCAGAAGTTGGTGGTCTGCGCCCTGCGTATCGCCCAGGGGCATCTGGTTAGCCAGGCCCGGCGCGGGCAATGTATTTATCTGGTGGATGACTTGCCGTCCGAACTGGACGAGCAGCATCGCCGCGCGTTATGCCGCTTGTTGGAAGACTTACGCTGCCAGGTGTTTATCACCTGTGTAGACCACGAATTATTGAGGGAAGGCTGGCAGACGGAAACGCCAGTCGCTTTGTTCCACGTGGAACAAGGCCGTATCACCCAGACCCACGACCATCGGGAGTGAAGGCATGAGCGAAGAAAATACGAATACGTACGACTCGACCAGCATTAAAGTGCTTAAAGGTTTGGATGCCGTACGCAAACGTCCCGGTATGTACATCGGTGATACCGATGATGGCAGCGGTCTGCACCACATGGTGTTCGAGGTGGTCGATAACTCGATCGACGAAGCTTTGGCCGGTCACTGCGACGACATCAGCATCATCATCCACCCGGACGAATCCATCACCGTACGCGACAACGGTCGCGGCATTCCGGTCGATGTGCATAAAGAAGAAGGCGTTTCGGCGGCAGAGGTCATCATGACCGTGCTCCACGCCGGCGGTAAGTTCGACGACAACTCCTATAAAGTATCCGGCGGTTTGCACGGTGTAGGTGTTTCGGTAGTAAACGCCCTGTCCGAAGAGCTTATCCTGACGGTACGCCGTAGCGGCAAAATCTGGGAACAGACGTATGTCCACGGTGTTCCACAGGAACCGATGAAAATTGTCGGTGACAGCGAAAGCACCGGTACGCAGATTCACTTCAAGCCTTCGGCTGAAACCTTCAAGAACATCCACTTCAGCTGGGACATCCTGGCCAAGCGGATTCGTGAGCTGTCTTTTCTCAACTCCGGTGTGGGTATCGTCCTCAAGGACGAGCGCAGCGGTAAGGAAGAGCTGTTCAAGTACGAAGGTGGCCTGCGTGCGTTCGTTGAATACCTGAACACCAACAAGACTGCGGTCAACCAGGTGTTCCACTTCAACATCCAGCGTGAAGACGGCATCGGCGTAGAAATCGCCCTGCAGTGGAACGACAGCTTCAACGAGAACCTGTTGTGCTTCACAAACAACATTCCTCAGCGCGATGGCGGTACTCACCTGGTGGGTTTCCGTTCTGCACTGACGCGTAACCTGAACACCTACATCGAAGCGGAAGGCCTGGCGAAGAAGCACAAAGTCGCCACTACCGGTGATGATGCCCGTGAAGGCCTGACCGCCATTATTTCGGTCAAGGTTCCGGATCCGAAGTTCAGTTCCCAGACCAAAGACAAGCTGGTGTCTTCCGAAGTGAAGACCGCAGTTGAACAGGAAATGGGCAAATACTTCTCCGACTTCCTGTTGGAAAACCCGAACGAAGCCAAGCTGGTCGTCGGCAAGATGATCGACGCGGCGCGGGCTCGTGAAGCGGCGCGTAAAGCCCGTGAGATGACCCGTCGGAAAGGCGCGCTGGATATCGCGGGCTTGCCGGGCAAACTGGCTGACTGCCAGGAGAAAGACCCTGCCCTCTCCGAACTGTACCTGGTGGAAGGTGACTCTGCTGGCGGTTCCGCCAAGCAGGGTCGTAACCGTCGCACCCAGGCCATCCTGCCGTTGAAGGGTAAGATCCTCAACGTCGAGAAGGCCCGTTTCGACAAGATGATTTCCTCGCAGGAAGTCGGCACCTTGATCACCGCCCTGGGCTGTGGCATCGGCCGCGATGAGTACAACATCGACAAGCTGCGCTACCACAACATCATCATCATGACCGATGCTGACGTCGACGGTTCGCACATCCGTACCCTGCTGCTGACGTTCTTCTTCCGTCAATTGCCGGAGCTGATCGAGCGTGGCTACATCTACATCGCCCAGCCGCCGTTGTACAAAGTGAAAAAGGGCAAGCAAGAGCAATACATCAAAGACGACGACGCCATGGAAGAGTACATGACGCAGTCGGCCCTGGAAGATGCAAGCCTGCACTTGAACGACGAAGCCCCGGGGATCTCCGGTGAAGCGTTGGAGCGCCTGGTAAACGACTTCCGCATGGTGATGAAGACCCTCAAGCGTTTGTCGCGCCTGTACCCTCAGGAGCTGACCGAGCACTTCATCTACCTGCCAGCCGTTAGCCTGGAGCAGTTGGGCGATCACGCTCACATGCAGAATTGGTTGGCCCAGTACGAAGTCCGTCTGCGTACTGTCGAAAAATCCGGGTTGGTCTACAAAGCCAGCCTGCGTGAAGACCGTGAACGTAACGTCTGGCTGCCAGAGGTCGAACTGATCTCCCACGGCCTGTCGAACTACGTCACCTTCAACCGCGACTTCTTCGGCAGCAACGACTACAAGACGGTTGTGACCCTCGGCGCGCAACTGAGCACCCTGCTGGATGACGGTGCTTACATTCAGCGTGGCGAACGCAAGAAAGCAGTCAAAGAGTTCAAGGAAGCCCTGGACTGGTTGATGGCTGAAAGCACCAAGCGTCACACCATTCAGCGATACAAAGGTCTGGGCGAAATGAACCCGGATCAGCTGTGGGAAACCACCATGGACCCAGCGCAGCGTCGCATGCTGCGTGTGACCATCGAAGACGCCATTGGCGCGGACCAGATCTTCAACACCCTGATGGGTGATGCGGTCGAGCCTCGTCGTGACTTCATCGAGAGCAACGCCCTGGCGGTGTCCAACCTGGACTTCTGATCAGGTTGTAGCTCAAAACAAAAAGGCCAACGCTTAGCGTTGGCCTTTTTTATTGGGTGGAATATGGAGTTTTATAAATGCTCCACGTGGAACATCTCACTCATCGGAGGCTGCTGTCACACTCTCCAATCGATACCCATACCCATAGATTGTCAGTAACTGCCAACCCCGATCCGCCGTCAGTCCCAGCTTGTTTCGCAGCCGATAAATATGCGTATCCAGCGGCCGTGATGACACCATTTCTTCATGGGTCCAGAACCGCTCATACAGATATTCCCGAGACAGCGGCCGTGCCAGGTTCTCGAACAGGCACCGAGCCAGGCGGTATTCACGTTCCGTCAGGCTGATGGGTTTCCCTGCCCTGCTCACCGTGAGTTCAGCATCGTCAAAGGTCAGGTCGTTGAAGGTCAGCACTTCACTGGCCGCGGACTTTTGCAGTCCGTGACGGCGCAGCACGGCATTGACTCGTGCCTTCAGTTCATTGGGACGAAACGGCTTGCTGACGTAATCATCCGCGCCACTGTTCAACGCCTGGACGATATCGCTCTCGGCATCGCGGCTGGTGAGCATGATGGCGGCAGGTGGTACTTCCATGTGCTCGCGGGTCCAGCGTAGCAACGCCAGGCCGCTGAGGTCGGGCAGTTGCCAGTCGAGGATCAGCAGGTCAAAGGTTTCCCGGCGTAGCTGGCGCAGCAAGTCTTCTCCACGCTCAAAGCAGTGCAGGGTCCATGGCTGATCCGCAGCGCTGGGGATTTGTCGCAGTGTCTGTTCCACCCGCCGCAGTTCAGCAGGTTCGTCATCCAGTATTGCGACACGCATGGCAGGGTCCTTTCTTGTTGAAGAATGCGGGCTTGAATCTGAACAATTATGGCCAGATTCTCAGGCCCTATGAATCTCTCGGTACGCTGATATCAAATGGCCGTAAGCCATTGGAAATCGTCAATACCCAAGCTGGGAAGATACCGGCTCGAGACCTTCAGGAAAAGGATCAATGGCAATCTGGTTTTATGCTGTTTCGAGACGAGTGAGTGTTCTGGAGAAGGTTAATGTATGGGGCCGGATGGTGTTGGTGGTCATGGCGGCAACCCTGGGGACGGAAACGGTCGGTGCATCCAAGCCGGTGGTTCCGATGCCGTTCGATGAGCGTCAAACCCTGAGTGAGCCCGGTGATGGTATGGGGTTCGCCAGCTCGCCGTTTCAGCAACTCAGCGAACAGCAGCAGACCCAACGCTGGGTTTTTTAAGTACCGCCAAATCTGAACAAATGTTGCGAATCGATGCGATGCACCGCTGTTGTAGGTAAATTCGCTCTCGCTGGATGACACACGGATTGGAGCGATGGAATTGCTCCGACACAGGGACGTGTCATCTTCAGCATGGATCCCACTCCCCAGACATTTCGGCTATCGACGGCGATACTTCATCGAGTATCGTAGACGGTACTCAAGGTCTTCCCGCTGCAAGACGCTTCCTGAACGTGCTTTCTGATGCCCCATTAGAACTAGAATCTTGATGAGCGCCATGACCTTTTTCCCCTGCCGATTCCGTTTTGCCGTTTCTACCCTGTTGGGTTCTGGCTTGATCGTTACGCTTGGCGTAGTGAGTCTGTCGGCCTTGGCACGCCCCGCCCCTCCCCGCGCCCCCTATATCGATGACAATCAGATGTGTCGCGCGCAGCCTCTGCCGGCGGCGGTGCAGCACCTGACCGGCGAAGCCTGGAAACTGGATGCGAAGGGTGTGTCCACGGCCCTGGAAGAAGGCATGCTCATTGATGAACAAGAGAGCGTGAAAACCTCACCGGGCGCGTTTGTCAGCCTGTTGCTGGGGGACGGTTCGCGGATCGTCTTGCCGTCCAGCTCTCAGGTCCGATTGCACCTGGTTGAAGAACAGTCCATTCCCCAGGTGATTCTTGAAGAAGGTCAGGTCGAGGCTTACGTGATCAAGCGTGCCAGCGACTATGACCGTTTCCAGATCATGACCCCGGTGGGCGTCCTGGGTGTGCGCGGCACGCATTTCCGTGTGCGCAACGATGGCGAACAATCGCTGGTGGAAGTGCTCAATGGGCAAGTGGCGGTCAATCGTGATGACGCTCCGCCGACCCCGCGGCCCATCAAGAAGAAGCCGATTACCGGGCCGGTTGCCGGCGAAGTAAAAGTCGGCGCGCGACAGGGGCTGGCGTTCAAGAAACAAGGCGAACTCAAACCCGTGGAACTGCTTGATGCACCACGGTTGGTCGGCCAGGACGGCCAGAAGGGCGATGCGCCGGTATGGACCCTGTTCCTGCGTCCCTTGGCCGGTGCCCAGCGTTACAGGGCCCAGGTCGCGACCGATAAGGAGTTCCTGAACATCAAGCAGGAAAACTTCTCCGACACGCCACAAATGCGCTTCACTGGGCTGAAAGCATCGTTCTATCACGTACGTTTGTCGGCCTATGATGAACATGGGCTGGAGGGAGAAACCGGCGTCTATGACATCTTCTATTACCCACCCGCGACGCGTGTGCAGTAGCGCTTCGGAAGCGCACTGGTGAGGCTGTGGCGCAGGGCTGAAAAGCGCCAACCGACTCAGGCGCAGCGGCTGTTCAATGGCCTGGTACGCGAATGGCTTTGGGTCAGCCTGTTGCTGCTGCCCATCACAGCGTTTCTGTCACTGAGCCCGGGCCTTGCCCTCAATAATCTGCTGTATGACAGCCTTCGGCGCCTGGCACCGTTGCCGGTGGATCCACGCATCCTGCTGGTGACGATCGATGACCGGAGCCTGAAAGAACTCGGCCAATGGCCATGGTCCCGGCGCGTACATGCCGACCTGCTGGATCGGCTAAGTGCCGCCAAGCCTGCGGGCATTCTGTTCGATGTGATCTTCAGTGAGCCCGCCCGGGAACCGGCCAATGACTTAAGGCTGGCCGAGGCCATGTGCAACTCTGGCACTGTCCTGCTGCCCTTGATTCGCGAAGGCACGCCCCGCTACGGCCAACCAGTTGCACAAATCCTGCCCGTGCTACCCCTGCGTGATTGCGCCAGGAGTGTTGGCCATATCAACGTTGAAGCAGACAGCGACGGTATCGTTCGAAGCCTGTATTTGCGTGAAGGCCCGCCCGGCAATATGGCACCACAACTGGCCTGGTTGGCGTTTGAATTGAGCGGCCAGCAATCCGTAATGCCGGGGGCGCCTGGTCCGTCGGACAGCACCCACTGGCAGCGGGAAAATGCCATTCGAATACCTTTCATCGCGAGCCATGCCGGTTTTCCCAGCGTGCCGTATATCAGCGTATTACGCGGTGACGTGCCGCCGGAGTTGCTGCGCAACCGCTTGATCCTGATCGGCGCCACTGCGCCGGGCATGGGCGACCGTTACGTCACGCCGCTGTCGGCCAGCGTCGGCACCACGCCGGGCGTGGAAATCCAGGCCAATATCCTCAACGGCTTGCTGCAAGGGCGCAGCATCGTTGACCTGCCCGCGTGGACGGCGACGCTGCTGGCCACTGCGATGGTCGCGCTGCTATTGGGCTTGCTGTTGTTTCGCCCGCGTTATGCCCTGTGGCTGACCCTCGGTTGCATGGGGGCCGCACTCCTCGGTTCATGGGGCCTGCTGCGCCTGGGCCATTGGTGGTCACCGGCGGCGTGCCTGATCGGCATGCTGCTCAGTTACCTGATCTGGAACTGGCGGCGCCTGAGCGTGATCCTGGCCTACTTCGGCTGGGAGCTGGCACGCCTGGACAACGAACCCAAAGTGCTCCCGGAGCGCCGTAGAGCGCCCGCCAGCCAGGGCGATGTATTGCAGGGACGGATCTTTGCCCTGGAACAGGCGGTCAGCCGTACCCGGGACACCCGGCGCTTTATGGCGGATGGTCTGGAGTGCTTGCCGGTAGCGACCCTGATTACCGACCCCAAGGGCAATGTGCTGCTGGCCAACCGGATTGCCCGTGGGGTGTTCGGCAACGAACTGGTGGCTGAAAACCTGTTGGAGCAGCTTGCGGCATTGGGTTATCCACCGCTGCAGGACGGTGCTCGCCCTGCCCTGTCGGCGCTGGAAATCGTCGAGTTTCGTGACACCCTGAATCGCAGCTTGCGCCTCGACCTGGCCCCACTGCTACCGGCAGACGGTGACGTGGCTCTGGGCTGGCTGCTAAGCCTCACAGACCTGAGCATCGAGCGCGACGCACAGCAGCAACGGGAAACCCTGCTGCGCTTTCTGTCCCATGACCTGCGTGCGCCGCATTCGGCGATCCTCGCCTTGTTGGATGTCCAGGACAGCGCCGCGCCAATATTTACCCAGATCGAGCAACAAGTCCGTCGTGCCTTGAACCTCACCGAATCCTTCGTGCAACTGGCGAAAGCCGAGTCTGATGGCTACCAATTTCAACCCAGCCTGTTTGCCATGCTGGTGCTGGATGCCTTTGATCAAGTGGCGGTGCACGCCCAGTTGAAAGGCATACAACTGGTCCACGACCTGGATGAAGACGGCGACGAGATGGTCTGGGCGGATCAATCGCTGCTCACCCGTGCCTTGTTCAACCTGTTGGAAAACGCGGTCAAATACAGCCCCTCGGGTACCACCGTCAGATTGAGCCTGACCCGCAGTGACGACCGGTTGGAATGCCGTATCAGCGACCAGGGTCGAGGCATCGCGCCGCAGGACCTGCCCGAACTCTTTGGCCAATATCGGCGCTTCGCGTCAGCTCAGGGTAGTGAGGGATTGGGATTGGGGCTGACCATGGTCAAGGCCGTCGTGGATCGCCATGGTGGGCGGATTGGCTGCGAAAGTGTGGTGGACAAAGGTACGACCTTCATCCTTCAACTGCCGTTGTGGAGCGAGTGAACCGCGGCTTTTTACCTGTGCATAAAAAACCGGTCTCAAGGACCGGTTTTTTAATGCGGAAAAAACTTATGCACCTTTTCCGGTGTTTTATGAGCTTGGGAAATATGTAAGTAAATCAGAAGCCTATGAGCTAAAAAGCGTAATTCGCCAACAAACCGTACACAGGTTATCCACAGAAACTCAAATCACCGGCGTGTCGACCACAACCGGCTCCGGCGGCAGTGAACCCATGGCCCGTTGTTGCGCTTCATTCCATGCCTGGGCACGGTCGTTCAGCGCTGCAATGGCGCGTGGGCCTTCGCCTTCGGCATACATCGGTTCGCCAATGATCACGGTGATGGTGCCTTCCCGCTTGGCCCAGCCCGTCTTTGGCCAGAACTTGCCGGCGTTGTGGGCAATCGGCAGCACCGGCAATCCGGCGTTCACCGCCAAGGCCGTACCGCCGCGTGAAAACTTGCCCACAGTGCCGTAGGGCACCCGCGTACCTTCCGGGAAGATCAGCACCCAGACGCCATCCTTGAGCAGTTCGTCGCCTTTCTTCGCCACATGCTTGAGCGCAGCCTTGGGGTTGTCGCGGTCGATGGCGATCGGTCGCAGCATGGCCATGGCCCAGCCAAAGAACGGCACGTACAGCAGCTCACGCTTGAGCACCTGGCTCAGGGGCGAGAAGTACGCAGACAGGAAGAAGGTCTCCCAGGTGCTCTGGTGGTTCGACAGAATCACGCAAGGCTGGTCCGGGACGTTTTCGGCGCCCTTGATCTCGAAGCGAATGTTCAGGAACACCTTGGTCAACCACAACGCGCAGTTACACCAAAAGACGTTGATGAAACGATAGCGCGCCTTGAACGGCAGAAAAGGCGCGATAAAAAAGCTCAGGGTGCACCAGAGAAAAGAACTGGTGCCCAGCAGCAGGTAAAAGAAGAAGGTTCTGATGGCCTGCAAAATCGACATGGCGGCATTTACCGTTGCGGGACAACGCCCGCCTGTTAAAAGCGCGCTCCCGAACAGTCCTTGGTCAGGAAGTCAGAAGGGCTGCTAGTTGTTGATAAGTTCTGCGGCAACCGCCGCCAGATCGTCAAAAATCAAGGTGCCTACCGGCAGGGTTTTAGCCTGGGTCTTTTCGCCTTTCCCGGTTTTTACCAAAACTGGCTGAGAGTCGACGGCTTTGGCGGCCTCCAGGTCACCGAGGCTGTCCCCGACAAACCATAGCCCAGCCAATGGCACGTTGTAATGTTCAGCAATAGTTTTAAGCATACCCGGTTTGGGCTTGCGGCAATCGCAGCCTTCATCCGGGCCGTGGGGGCAATACACCACCAGCCCTACTTCACCGCCCTGCTCGGCCACCAGCGTGCGCAGGCGCGCGTGCATGGCGTCGAGGGTGGCGATGTCGTAGTAGCCGCGGGCGATGCCGGACTGGTTGGTGGCGATGGCCACCGTCCAGCCCGCTTTGCTCAACTGCGCGATGGCCTCGATCGAGCCGGGCAACGGAATCCATTCCGCCACCGATTTGATGTAAGCGTCGGAGTCGTAATTGATCACTCCGTCCCGATCGAGAATCAGCAGTTTCAACATGATCAGCCCAGTACGGAAATGTCAGCGATATTGATGAACAGGCCACGCAGACGCGCCAGCATGGCGTAGCGGTTTTTCCGCACGCCCGCGTCTTCGGCATTGATCATCACCGCTTCGAAGAACGCATCCACCGGCTCACGCAAGGTGGCCAGGCGCGCCAGTGCTTCGGCGTAGTTGCGTTCGGCGATCAGCGGCTTCACTGCGTTTTCTGCCTTGGCGATGGCCGAGTTCAGCGAGAACTCCTTGGCATCGGCGAACAGGCCCGGGTCGACTTCAGCATTGCCGAGGTTGTCGGCCTTGCTCAGCAGGTTCGACACACGCTTGTTCACGGCGGCCAGTGCATCGGCTTCCGGCAGCTTGCGGAAGGCTTGAACGGCCTGTACGCGTTGGTCGAAGTCCAGCGCCGAACCCGGTTGCAGGGCACGCACCGACAGGTACACCGACACGTCCACGCCTTCGTCTTCGTAACGCGCACGCAGGCGATCGAACACGAACTCCAGTACTTGCTCGGCCAGGCCCGCTTGCTTGACCTTGGCACCGAACTGGCCGACAGCAAACACCACGGCCTGGGTCAGGTCGAGGTCGAGCTTCTTGTCGATCAGGATGCGCAGCACGCCCAGGGCCGCACGGCGCAGGGCATACGGGTCTTTGCTGCCGGTAGGCAACATGCCGATACCGAAGATACCGACGAGGGTATCCAGCTTGTCCGCGATGGCCACGGCCGCACCGGTGAGGGTGGTCGGCAACTCGGCGCCGGCACCGCGCGGCATGTACTGCTCGTTCAGCGCCAGGGCAACGTCTTGCGGCTCGCCATCATTGAGGGCGTAGTAGTAACCGGCAACGCCTTGCATTTCCGGGAACTCGCCGACCATCTCGGTGGCCAGGTCGCACTTGGACAGCAGACCGGCACGCGCAGCCCAGGCAGCGTCGCCACCAATGCGTGGCGCAATGTAGGCTGCCAGCTTGGAAACCCGCACAGCCTTGTCGTAGACGCTGCCGAGTTTTTCCTGGAACACCACGTTTTGCAGGCGCAGGTTGAAGTCTTCGAGCTTCTGCTTCTTGTCTTGCTTGAAGAAGAACTCGGCGTCAGTCAGGCGCGGGCGAACGACTTTCTCGTTACCGGCGATGATCTGCTGCGGGTCCTTGCTTTCGATGTTGGCCACGGTGATGAAGCGCGGCAGCAACTTGCCGTCCACGTCCAGCAGGCAGAAATACTTCTGGTTGTCCTGCATGGTGGTAATCAGCGCTTCTTGCGGCACGTCGAGGAAACGCTCTTCGAACGAGCACACCAGCGGCACTGGCCACTCAACCAAGGCAGTCACTTCGTCCAGCAGGCTTGGCGGCACGATGGCGGTGCCTTCCTGCAGGCGGGCCAGCTCTTCGGTGCGCTTGCTGATCAGCTCGCGACGCTCATTGGCATCTGCCAGCACGTAGGCTGCGCGCAGGTCATTGAGGTAGTTGGCGGGCGAGGTGATGCGCACGGCTTCAGGATGGTGGAAGCGGTGGCCACGGGAATCAGGGCCGGCCTTCTGGGCGAGGATGGTGCAGTCGATGACCTGGTCACCGAGCAGCATCACCAGCCATTGGGTCGGACGCACGAACTCTTCCTTGCGCGCACCCCAGCGCATGCGCTTGGGAATAGGCAGGTCGTTCAGGGAATCTTCGACGATGGTCGGCAACAGGCTGGCAGTCGGTTTGCCGGTGATCACCTGGCTGAAACGCAGTTTCGGGCCGCTCTGGTCGATCTCGCTCAGCTCAACGCCACACTTCTTGGCGAAACCAAGGGCCGCTTGAGTCGGGTTGCCTTCAGCGTCGAAGGCGGCCTGGCGTGGCGGGCCGTCGAGGTTGATGCTGCGGTCCGGCTGCTGGGTTTCCAGCGCGGTGAGCAACACAGCCAGGCGACGTGGCGCGGCGTAGACCTTCTTTGCGGCGAACTTCAGGCCAGCGGTTTGCAGGCCTTTTTCGATACCGGCCAGGAATGCGTCGGCCAGGGTGTTGAGTGCCTTGGGTGGCAGCTCTTCGGTGCCCAGTTCAACCAGGAAATCTTGAGCACTCATTGTGCAGCCTCCAGCTTAGCCAACACTTCATCACGCAGGTCCGGGGTTGCCATCGGGAAGCCCAGCTTGGCGCGCGCCAGCAGGTAGGCTTGGGCGACGGAACGCGCCAGGGTGCGTACACGCAGGATGTATTGCTGGCGCGCGGTCACCGAAATGGCACGGCGGGCGTCCAGCAGGTTGAAGGTGTGGGATGCCTTCAACACCATTTCATAGCTCGGCAACGGCAGCGGCTGATCCAGTTCGATCAGGCGCTTGGCTTCGCTTTCATAGAAGTCGAACAGTTCGAACAGCTTCTCGACGTTGGCGTGCTCGAAGTTGTACGTGGACTGCTCCACTTCGTTCTGGTGGAACACGTCGCCATAGGTGACCTTGCCGAACGGGCCGTCAGCCCACACCAGGTCGTAGACCGAATCCACGCCTTGCAGGTACATGGCCAGTCGCTCGAGACCGTAGGTGATCTCGCCGGTTACCGGGTAGCACTCGATGCCGCCGGCTTGCTGGAAGTAAGTGAACTGCGTCACTTCCATGCCGTTGAGCCAGACTTCCCAGCCCAGGCCCCAGGCGCCGAGGGTTGGCGATTCCCAGTTGTCTTCGACGAAACGGATGTCGTGGACCAGCGGGTCCAGGCCGACGTGTTTCAGCGAGCCGAGGTACAGCTCCTGGAAGTTATCCGGGTTCGGCTTTAACACCACCTGGAACTGGTAGTAGTGCTGCAGGCGGTTCGGGTTTTCGCCGTAGCGGCCGTCAGTCGGGCGACGACTGGGCTGCACATAAGCGGCGTTCCAGGTTTCCGGGCCGATGGCCCGCAGGAAGGTAGCGGTGTGGAAAGTGCCGGCGCCTACTTCCATATCGTAGGGCTGAAGTACCACACAACCTTGCTCGGCCCAGTATTGCTGGAGGGCGAGGATCAAGTCTTGGAAGGTACGCACGGCTGGCGTAGGCTGGCTCACGAAATTCACCTGTTACTTGGGCTGCGATTTAAAGAGCGGGAGTATACCCGATTCGGCCGCGCCACCATCCCCTGGAGCCTTATGCCACGCTGCTTTTGGTGTTCTGAAGATCCGCTGTACATGGCTTATCACGATCAGGAGTGGGGAACGCCGCTGCGCGATGCGCAGGGACTGTTCGAGTTGCTTTTGCTCGAAGGGTTCCAGGCGGGCCTGTCCTGGATCACCGTTTTACGCAAACGCGAGCATTATCGAAAGGTCTTGTTCGGTTTTGATGCGCAGCGTCTGGCCCGACTGAGCGACGCCGAGATCGAAGCGCTGATGCTCGATCCAGGCATCGTGCGTAACCGCCTGAAACTCAATGCCACCCGGCGTAATGCGGCTGCCTGGCTGGCGCTGGAGGATCCGGTAGGGTTGCTCTGGTCGTTTGTCGGCGGTGTGCGCAAGGTCAATCATTTCAAGGATCGCAGCCAGGTCCCGGCGATTACACCGGAGGCTGAGGCCATGAGCAAAGCCTTGAAAAAAGCCGGCTTCACGTTCGTCGGGCCGACCATCTGTTACGCGTTCATGCAGGCCTCGGGGATGGTCATGGACCACACCCAGGATTGCGACCGTTACGCGGACCTCGCCAACGCCGGTTAGAATGGCGGCTTTGCGCACCACACACGATCAGGAGTGACCTGTGGAAAAGTTTAAAGGCGCCTTGCTGGTAGGCGCTCTTCGGTTGTTTGCCCTGCTGCCTTGGCGCGCGGTGCAAGCGGTCGGTTCGGCAATTGGCTGGATCATGTGGAAAACCCCTAACCGCTCCCGCGAGACGGTGCGGATCAACCTGTCCAAATGCTTCCCGGACATGGACCCGGTCGAGCGCGAGCGCCTGGTGGGGCGAAGCCTGATGGACATCGGCAAGTCCCTGACCGAAAGCGCCTGCGCCTGGATCTGGCCGGCCCAGCGCTCCATTGACCTGGTACGCGAAGTCGAAGGCCTGGAAGTGCTGCACGAAGCCCTGGCCTCGGGCAAAGGCGTAGTGGGCATCACCAGCCACCTGGGCAACTGGGAAGTGTTGAACCACTTCTATTGCAGCCAGTGCAAACCGATCATTTTCTACCGCCCGCCCAAGCTCAAGGCGGTGGATGACTTGCTGCGCAAGCAACGGGTGCAACTGGGCAACCGCGTGGCGGCGTCCACCAAGGAAGGCATCCTCAGTGTGATCAAGGAAGTGCGCAAAGGCGGCCAGGTGGGCATTCCTGCCGATCCGGAGCCTGCGGAATCGGCCGGGATATTCGTGCCGTTCTTTGCTACCCAGGCGCTGACCAGCAAGTTCGTGCCGAACATGTTGGCGGGGCACAAGGCGGTCGGGGTGTTCCTGCATGCTTTGCGGCTGCCGGATGGCTCGGGCTACAAAGTGATTCTGGAAGCGGCGCCGGAAGACATGTACAGCACGGATACCGCGACGTCATGCGCGGCGATGAGCAAGGTGGTGGAGCGGTATGTGGGCGCTTACCCGAGCCAGTACATGTGGAGCATGAAGCGCTTCAAGAAACGCCCGCCGGGTGAGGCGCGGTGGTACTGATGTTGAAGCTGTTCTGATGTTTTTGTGGTGAGCGGGCTTGCCCCGCGCGAGGCAAGCTCGCTCACTACAAAAGCCAGTGCCTATACGCGATCGAGTTTCTTCAAGAACACCGTCATTTCTTTTTCGGCCTGTTTGTCGCCATGCGCCTGGGCCGCTTCTATGCCCTTCTCCCATGCCAGCCGTGCGGCGGCGTTTTCACCCTGGCCCAACTGCGCTTTACCCAACAGCTTCCACGCTGCCGAATACTTCGGATCGAACTCGACACATTTCTGCAAATGCTCCGCCGCCTTGGCGTTGTCCTTCAGGTCGAGGTAACCCTTGCCCAAGCCAAACCGCAGCAGTGAGTTATCCACACCCTTGGCGAGCATTTTTTCCAGGGATTCGAGCATGTCGGTCACTCCGTCTGATCAGAAAAAGCTCAGGCCCACGTGGAACAGCTTCTCCACATCGCGGATATGTTTTTTATCCACAAGGAACAAAATCACGTGGTCGCCGGTGGCGATCACCGTGTCGTCGTGGGCGATGATCACTTCTTCATCGCGAATGATTGCACCAATGGTGGTGCCCGGCGGCAGGCCGATATCGCGGATCGCCTTGCCAATCACCTTGCTCGACTTCGAGTCACCGTGGGCGATCGCCTCGATGGCTTCCGCCGCGCCCCGGCGCAACGAGTGCACGCTGACGATATCGCCGCGCCGCACGTGGGCCAGCAACGTGCCGATGGTCGCCAGTTGCGGGCTGATGGCGATGTCGATGTCGCCGCCCTGGATCAGGTCGACATAGGCCGGGTTATTGATGATGGTCATCACCTTCTTTGCCCCCAACCGCTTGGCCAGCAACGACGACATGATGTTGGCTTCGTCATCGTTGGTCAGGGCCAGGAAGATGTCGGCGTCGGCGATGTTTTCTTCCAGCAGCAAGTCACGGTCCGAGGCGCTGCCTTGCAGGACCACGGTGCTGTCGAGGGTGTCGGACAAATACCGGCAGCGTGCCGGATTCATCTCGATGATCTTCACCTGATAGCGGCTTTCGATGGCCTCGGCCAAGCGCTCACCGATCTGCCCGCCGCCGGCGATGACGATGCGTTTGTAGGTTTCATCCAGACGGCGCATTTCGCTCATCACCGCGCGAATGTTCGCTTTGGCGGCGATGAAAAACACCTCATCGTCAGCCTCGATCACCGTATCGCCCTGGGGCAAAATCGGCCGGTCGCGACGGAAGATCGCCGCCACCCGCGTCTCGACGTTGGGCATGTGCTCGCGCAGCTGGCGCAGTTGCTGGCCCACAAGTGGCCCGCCGTAGTAGGCCTTGACCGCCACCAGCTGCGCCTTGCCTTCGGCGAAGTCGATCACCTGCAAGGCGCCCGGGTGTTCGATCAGGCGCTTGATGTAGTGGGTGACCACTTGCTCCGGGCTGATCAGCACGTCGACCGGGATCGCGTCGTTGTCGAACAGTCCGGCGCGGGTCAGGTAAGCCGCCTCACGCACCCGGGCGATTTTGGTCGGGGTGTGGAACAGGGTATGGGCGACCTGACAGGCGACCATGTTGGTCTCGTCACTGTTGGTGACTGCCACCAGCATGTCGGCATCGTCGGCGCCGGCCTGGCGCAGCACCGTAGGAAACGAGGCGCGGCCTTGTACGGTACGGATGTCCAGGCGGTCGCCCAAATCCCGCAGACGCTCGGCGTCGGTGTCGACCACGGTGATGTCGTTGGCTTCGCTGGCCAAATGCTCGGCCAGCGTACCGCCAACCTGCCCTGCGCCGAGGATGATGATTTTCATCCGGTCACTCCCTTAAAACCATTCAGCCGCGAGCGGCGGCAATCTTGATCAGCTTGGCGTAATAGAACCCGTCGTGGCCGCCTTCCTGGGCCAGCAACTGGCGGCCATGAGGCTGCTTGATCCCGGCCTGGATGTCGAGGTCCAGTTCCCGTGCGCCGCTGGTGCGGGCGAGGAAAGCTTCGATGACCTCGGTGTTTTCGGTCGGCAGTGTCGAGCAGGTGGCGTACAGCAGGATGCCGCCGACTTCCAGGGTTGGCCACAGCGCGTCCAGCAACTCACCTTGCAGCACGGCAAGCGCTGCGATGTCGTCAGGTTGGCGGGTCAGCTTGATGTCCGGGTGGCGGCGGATCACGCCGGTGGCGGAACACGGCGCGTCCAGCAGGATGCGCTGGAACGGCTTGCCGTCCCACCAGGTGGCGGTGTCGCGGCCATCGGCGGCGATCAGCTCGGCGCTCAGGCCCAGGCGGGCGAGGTTTTCCCGCACACGCACCAGGCGCTTGGCTTCCAGGTCCACGGCGACGACGCCGGCCAGGTCCGCCTGCACTTCCATGATGTGGCAGGTCTTGCCGCCGGGGGCGCAGCAGGCGTCCAGCACCCGTTGGCCCGGGGCCAGGTCCAGCAGGTCAGCGGCGAGTTGTGCTGCTTCGTCCTGCACGCTGATCCAGCCTTCGGCGAAGCCTGGCAGGTTACGCACATCGCCTGGCTCTGTAAGAACGATACCGTCCTGGCTGTAGACACAGGCCGTGGCCGCTACACCGGCTTCGCTCAGCAAAGAGAGATAAGCGTCGCGGGTGTGATGCCGGCGATTGACCCGCAAAATCATTGGCGGGTGGGCGTTGTTGGCGGCGCAGATGGCTTCCCATTGCTCGGGCCAGAACGCTTTCAAGGATTTTTGCAGCCAGCGCGGGTGGGCGGTGCGCACCACCGGGTCATGTTCCAGCTCGGCCAGCAGCGCTTCGCTTTCGCGCTGGGCACGGCGCAGCACGGCGTTAAGCAGGGCCTTGGCCCAGGGCTTTTTCAGCTTGTCGGCGCAACCGACGGTTTCGCCGATGGCGGCGTGGGCTGGCACGCGGGTGTAGAGCAGTTGGTACAGGCCCACCAGCAGCAACGCTTCCACATCGGCGTCCGCTGCCTTGAATGGTTTCTGCAGCAGCTTGGCCGCCAGCGCCGACAATCGTGGCTGCCACCGGGCGGTGCCGAAGGCCAGGTCCTGGGTAAAGCCGCGGTCACGGTCCTCGACTTTATCCAGTTGGGTCGGCAACGAACTGTTGAGGGAAGCCTTGCCGTTGAGTACGGCGGCCAGGGCCTTGGCGGCGGCCAGACGTGGGTTCATTGAGCGTCCACCGCTTGGCCGAGGACGATACCCACGGCAAATTTCTCACGGCGGCTGTTGAACAAATCGCTGAAGTTCAGCGCCTTGCCGCCGGGCAATTGCAGACGGGTCAGGCACAGCGCCTGTTCACCGCAGGCCACCAGCAGACCGTCCTTGCTGGCGCCGATGATTTCGCCGGGGGCGCCCTTGCCGTCGGCCAGGGTAGCGGCCAGGACTTTCAAGGCTTCGCCATTGAGGGTGCTGTGGCAGATCGGCCACGGGTTGAAGGCACGCACCAGGCGCTCCAGCTCCACGGCCGGGCGGCTCCAGTCGATGCGGGCTTCATCCTTGTTCAATTTGTGGGCGTAGGTGGCGAGGCTGTCGTCCTGCACTTCGCCTTCCAGGGTGCCGGCGGCCAGGCCGGCGATGGCCTGGACTACAGCTGGTGGGCCCATTTCGGCGAGGCGATCGTGCAGGCTGCCGCCGGTGTCTTCACCCGTGATCGGGGTGGTGACTTTCAACAGCATCGGGCCCGTGTCCAGGCCGGCCTCCATGCGCATCACGGTCACGCCGCTTTCGGCGTCACCGGCTTCGACCGCGCGTTGGATCGGCGCCGCACCGCGCCAGCGCGGCAGCAATGAGGCATGGCTGTTGATGCAGCCCAGACGCGGGATATCCAGCACGGCCTGGGGCAGGATCAAGCCGTAGGCCACCACCACCAGCAGGTCCGGTTTCAGCGCCGCCAGTTCAGCCTGTGCATCGGCATTGCGCAGCGTCGGCGGCTGCAACACCGCAATGTTGTTCTCAAGTGCAAGCTGCTTGACCGGGCTGGGCATCAGTTTTTGCCCACGACCGGCCGGGCGATCGGGCTGGGTGTAGACCGCCACGATTTCATAAGGGCTGGCGAGCAGGGCCTTGAGGTGTTCGGCGGCGAATTCGGGGGTGCCGGCAAAAACGATGCGCAGTGGCTCGGTCATGGGAAACGTCTCACAAAAGAAAAAGGCTTGCCGGAGCAAGCCTTTGAAAGAAGGGAATCAAGCTTGCTGGCGATGCTTCTTTTCCAGTTTCTTCTTGATCCGGTCGCGTTTAAGCGTGGACAGGTAATCGACAAACAGCTTGCCGTTGAGGTGGTCGCATTCGTGTTGGATGCACACCGCCAGCAGGCCTTCGGCAATCATTTCGAACGGCTTGCCGTCACGGTCCAGGGCCTTGATCTTGACGCGCTGGGGACGGTCGACGTTCTCGTAGAAGTCCGGCACCGACAGGCAGCCTTCCTGGTACTGGCCCATCTCGTCGGTCAGGGTTTCGAACTCAGGGTTGATAAACACCAGAGGCTCGCTGCGGTCTTCGGACAGGTCCATGACCACGACGCGCTGATGCACGTTGACCTGGGTCGCGGCGAGGCCGATACCCGGGGCTTCATACATTGTTTCAAACATGTCATCGACCAACTGACGAACCTTGGCGTCCACTACGGCCACTGGCTTGGCGATAGTGCGCAGGCGTGAGTCCGGAAATTCGAGGATGTTCAAAATAGCCATAAGCGTAATTGCTGCACATGTGAGGTAAAGGCAAGTCGGCGCCGGGGATGGACCCCTGCTGTACCGGTGTAAGTGCCGTGGGAAAACGTCCGAGAGCCGCGAAGGCCAAGGCGTTTCACGCGAATGCACATAATAAAGGAGATTCACCCCATGAGGAAATCGCTACTCGTCTTGCTGCTGTGGGCCCAGGCCGTTGTTGCCCAGGTTCCTGCGAGCTTTCCACAGGCCGGTCAGCCGCTGGCGCTTCATACGCAGCAAGCCATCCAGCGCTTTTTACTGCACAACCACATGCTCGATTCGCCCCAGGAACTGGACCACGCACCCTATATTGTTGCAGCAGATGCCGGCCGGGTAATGGGCGCCAATGGCGAGCGTGTTTATGCGCGGGGCACACTGGACCCTGCCGTCCAAAGCTACGGGATCTTTCGCCGGGGCAAGGTCTACACCGACCCGCAAAGCCAGGAATTGCTGGGCATCAACGCTGACGACATCGGCACTGCACGCTTTGTGACCGCAGGCGATGTCAGCACGCTGGGTGTGCAGCGGGTCACCCAGGAGGTGCGCCCCGGCGACCGATTACTCCGCCCGCCAACGCCGACGGACCTGGCGAGCCTGGTGATGCAGTGGCCTGCCCGCGCCATCGCCGGACGCATCATCGACGTGCCCCGGGGCGTGACGCAGGTCGGCGTACTGGACGCGGTCACGTTGAACAAAGGCCGGCGTGACGGCCTGATGGAAGGTCATTTGCTGGCCGTGGTGAAAGCCGGAGAAACCGTTCGGGACAGGGTAACCGGCGCTCCGGTGAAGATTCCCGATGAACCTGCCGGGACGCTGTTGGTTTTTCGCACTTACGAAAAGCTCAGTTATGCCTTGGTCCTCGACGCGTCGCGGTCCCTGGCCGTAATGGACCGTTTCGAGGTGCCTGAACGAAGGCAATAATTAGGTTGCTAAATAAGTTACCAACAGAGTTATCCACAGCTTGTTCCGATCAAGGACGATCAAATGTTACCGACGAATAACCGTGAAATTTCCCCGGCAGAACTGGAAGCTCGACTACGCTTGCACAGGCTGCCGGAACTGGGTCCCAAGGGCTTTCAAAAACTCATCGAGGCGTTTGGTTCTGCGTCAAAAGCCATCAGTGCACCGGCCAGTGCCTGGCGCTCCCTGGGCCTCAAGATGATCAGCGCCGATGCCCGTCGCAGCGAAGAAGTACGCGATGGCGCCAGCGCGGCACTGGCCTGGTTGGAGCGTCCGGCCCAGCATTTGCTGATGTGGGACCAACCCGACTACCCCGCGTTGCTCGCCGAACTGGATGACGCGCCCCCGCTGTTATTCGTCGCCGGCACCCCGGCGATTCTGGAAAAGCCGCAGCTGGCGATGGTCGGCAGCCGCCGTGCCTCCCGGCCAGGAATGGACACCGCCGCCGCGTTTTCCCGCAGCCTGGCGAGTGCCGGTTTTGTCATCACCAGTGGTCTTGCCCTGGGTATCGACGGCGCGGCTCATCAGGCGGCTTTGGATGTTGGTGGACATACAATCGGCGTGTTGGGCACCGGGCTCGAAAACTTTTATCCACAGCGCCACCGTCGCCTGGCCGAGGCGATGATTGCCCAAGGCAGCGCCGTGGTTTCCGAGTTTCCGTTGGACGCCCCGCCCCAGGCCGGCAATTTTCCACGGCGCAACCGCATTATCAGTGGCCTTTCCCTGGGCGTGCTGGTGGTGGAGGCCAGCATGGCCAGCGGTTCGCTGATCACTGCGCGGTTGGCGGCGGAGCAAGGGCGCGAGGTATACGCCATCCCGGGCTCCATCCATCACCCTGGCGCCAAAGGTTGCCATCAGCTGATTCGCGATGGCGCCGTGCTGGTGGAAACCATCGAACACATTCTCGAGAACCTGCGCGGCTGGCAGGCGTTATCCCGCCCGGCGCCGATCGCGGTCACTCACCCGCTGGTGGCGCTGTTGCACGCCGCGCCCCACACCAGTGAAGCCTTGGCGATTGCCAGCGGACGGGCCTTGTCCGAGGTGCTGGCCAGCCTCACGGAGCTGGAACTGGAGGGCCGGGTGATCTGCGAAAGCGGACGCTGGCTTGCGCGCGGCTAGGTTTTGTAACGAAGATCGGTAAACTGCGCAGAGCTTTAGTCCGGAGAGTGAGCAATGGTCAACAGGTGGCGTGTGCGAGAAGCCGCACGAGAAATTCGCGCAGGCGCGGTGATTGCCTATCCAACCGAGGCGGTCTGGGGCCTGGGCTGTGACCCTTGGAACGAAGAGGCCGTGGATCGGTTGCTGGCGATCAAAGGCCGGTCTGTGGATAAGGGGCTGATCCTGATTGCCGACAATATCCGTCAGTTCGATTTTCTCTTCGAAGACTTTCCCGATGAGTGGATGGACCGCATGGCCAGTACCTGGCCTGGCCCGAATACGTGGCTGGTGCCCCATCAGGACTTGTTGCCCGAATGGATTACCGGCGTGCATGACACGGTGGCGTTGCGGGTGACCGATCATCCGCAAGTGCGGGATCTGTGTTCGCTGGTCGGGCCGTTGATTTCCACCTCGGCCAACCCACAGGGACGCCCGGCGGCGCGCACACGGATTCGTGTGGAGCAGTATTTCCGTGGGCAAGTGGATCTGGTGTTGGGCGGGAATCTGGGAGGGCGCAAGAACCCGAGTCTGATTCGGGATCTGGCGACGGGCGAGGTTGTGCGGCCGTCTTAAGGCCGAGTCGCGGCCATCGCGGGCAAGCCCGGCTCCCACACGGATCTCCAGTGAACACAAAATTTATGTTCGCCGCAGACTCCAGTGGGAGCCGGGCTTGCCCGCGATGAGGCCCTTACAGGCCCCAGAGACCTAAAGCCCTAAGGCAACAGAATGGTCGACCCAGTCGTGCGCCGCGCCGACAACTCCGTCTGCGCCTTCGCCGCATCCCCCAGCGAAAACCGCTGATTGATATCAATCTGCAGCTTCCCACTGATGATCATCGAAAACAGATCATCTGCCATCGCCTGCAGGTTTTCCGGGTTGTTGGCATAGGTCGCCAAAGTCGGCCGGGTGACATACAGCGAGCCCTTGGCCGCCAGAATCCCCAGGTTGACCCCATCCACAGCACCTGACGCGTTCCCAAAGCTCACCACCAGCCCGCGTGGCGCCACGCTGTCCAGCGAGGTGAGCCAGGTGTCCTTGCCTACGCCGTCGTACACCACCGGGCATTTCTTGCCGTCAGTCAGCTCCAACACGCGCTGTGCGACGTTTTCCTTGCTGTAGTCGATGGTTTCCCAGGCGCCGAGGGATTTGGCCAACGCGGCCTTTTCCGGCGAGCTGACGGTACCGATCAACTTCACGCCCAACGCCTTGGCCCATTGGCAAGCCAGCGAACCCACGCCACCTGCGGCGGCGTGGAACAGAATGGTTTCGCCGCCCTTCAGCTCATAGGTCTGGCGCAGCAGGTACTGCACGGTCAGGCCCTTGAGCATGGCGCCGGCGGCTTGTTCGAAGCTGATGTCGGCGGGAAGGTGCACCAGGTTGGCGGCCGGCAGCACATGCAATTCGCTGTAGGCACCCAATGGGCCGCTGCCGTAGGCCACGCGATCGCCCACCTTGAATTGGGTGACTTCACTGCCTACCGCGTCCACCACACCCGCGCCTTCGGCGCCCAGGCCCGACGGCAACGCCGGTGGCGCATACAGGCCGCTGCGGAAATACGTGTCGATGAAGTTCAGGCCGATGGCCTTGTTCTGCACGCGAACCTGCTGCGGGCCGGGCTCTGCCGGGGTGTAGTCCACATACTCAAGTACTTCGGGGCCGCCATGGGCACTGAACTGGATACGTTTGGCCATCTGCACTCTCCTCAAGTCAATTTCGCGATAGTGCCCTGTCTCGCCAATGCGTTCCTTTTGGGCGAGTGGCTGTTGTCGTCAGACAAGGCGCCGCGACGACTCATAGCGTGCTATGGGGAGGAGCGGCAACGCAGTATGACGGCAACAGACGCCGCCCAAAAGGAACAGCATTGGTGGGACAGGGCACTTTTCTATCGGACTCCTAAGCTTGATCTTCGTCAACTGCGGCAGCAGGGGGTGCAGTGGTATCCTGTGCGCCCATTTGCCGCCGACGCCCAATGGCCTCGCGTAGCTTTGCCCGATTCAAGGTGATGTCATGACTACCCGCACCGAGGCTGTCAAAGCCTACCTGCTTGACCTGCAAGACCGCATTTGCAGCGCCCTGGAAACCTTCGAGACGGACACTCGCTTTATCGAAGACGCCTGGACCCGGCCTGCCGGCGGCGGCGGTCGCACCCGTGTGATCGAAAACGGCTCGGTGATCGAGAAAGGCGGCGTTAACTTTTCCCACGTGTTTGGCAGCGGCCTCCCACCGTCCGCCAGTGCGCATCGCCCGGAATTGGCCGGTCGCGGTTTTGAAGCCCTCGGCGTGTCGCTGGTGATTCACCCGCACAACCCGCATGTGCCGACTTCCCACGCCAACGTGCGGTTTTTCATCGCCGAAAAAGACGGCGAAGAGCCGGTGTGGTGGTTCGGTGGCGGCTTCGACCTGACGCCCTACTACGGCAACGAAGAAGACTGCATCCACTGGCACCGCGTGGCCGAACAGGCCTGTGCGCCGTTTGGCCCCGACGTGTATTCGCGCTACAAGGCCTGGTGCGACACCTACTTCCACATCAAGCACCGCAACGAACCGCGCGGCATCGGCGGGTTGTTCTTCGATGACTTGAACGAGTGGGACTTCGACACCAGCTTCGCCTTCATGCGTGCCATCGGCGATGCCTACATCGACGCCTACCTGCCGATCGTCCAGCGCCGCAAGGCCATGGCCTATACCGAGCAGCAGCGCGAATTCCAGGAATTCCGCCGTGGCCGCTACGTCGAGTTCAACCTGGTCTACGACCGTGGCACGCTGTTCGGCCTGCAATCGGGCGGGCGCACCGAGTCGATCCTGATGTCGCTGCCACCGCAAGTGCGCTGGAGCTATGACTGGAAAGCCGCACCCGACAGCGAAGAAGCGCGCCTCACCGACTACTTCCTGCAAGACCGCGACTGGCTGGGCGTGCTGCCCAAGGCGGCAGTCTGATGGATCGTTATGTCGTCTTCGGCAACCCCATTGGCCACAGCAAGTCACCGCTGATTCATCGCCTGTTCGCCGAACAAACCGGTGAGCAACTGGACTACAGCACCTTGCTCGCGCCGCTGGAGGATTTCACCGGCTGCGCCCGTGAGTTTTTCCAGCAAGGCCGTGGCGCCAACGTCACCGTGCCGTTCAAGGAAGAGGCTTATCGCCTGGCCAACACCCTGACCGAACGCGCCCAGCGCGCCGGCGCGGTGAATACCTTGAGCAAGCTCGCCGATGGCAGCCTGTTGGGAGACAACACCGACGGCGCTGGCCTGGTGCGGGATTTGACGGTGAATGCCGGGTTCAGCCTGCAAGGTAAACGCATCCTGCTGCTAGGGGCCGGTGGCGCCGTGCGCGGAGCTCTGGAGCCGTTGCTGGCCGAGCAACCGGCGTCGCTGATCATCGCCAACCGCACCGTGGAAAAGGCCGAATTGCTCGCCGAGCTGTTCGACGACCTCGGCCCGGTGTCTGCCAGCGGTTTCGACTGGCTGCGTGAGCCGGTGGATTTGATCATCAACGCCACGTCCGCCAGCCTGTCAGGCGATGTACCGCCGATTGCAGGCAGCCTGATCGAACCCGGAAAGACTTTTTGCTACGACATGATGTACGGCAAAGAGCCTACGGCTTTCTGCCGCTGGGCCAGTGAGCAAGGCGCTGCGGTGGCGATGGATGGGCTGGGGATGCTGGTGGAACAGGCGGCGGAAGCGTTCTTCCTGTGGCGCGGTGTGCGCCCGGATTCGGCGCCGGTTTTAGCTGAGCTGCGCAGGCAACTGGCCTGACGCAAATCCAAATGTGGGAGCTGGCTTGCCTGCGATAGCGGTGGGTCAGCTACACACTTGGCACTGATACACCGCTATCGCAGGCAAGCCAGCTCCTACAGTTTTAACCGTGCTCAGTCTTCGAAATGGATGGGGCATTGGTCGGCCCCTTCCAGTTTCTTCAAATCCTCCACCACCTGTGGCCGGGCCTTGCGCAACGCCAGGCTGCGCCCCAATCCGTTCAATCGGCGCGCCTCCTGGTGCAGCATCTCCACCCCGGAATAGTCGATAAAGTTGATCTGCTGCGCCTCGATCACCACGCGCTGGCCGTGGAGGCTTTGCAGCCGCACTTGCAGGTAATGGCTTGCGCCGAAAAAGATCGACCCGCCGACTCGCAGCACATCGTCCTCACCGTCCCGCCATTGCTGGACCCGCGGCTGCGAGGTGCGCTTGAGGTAGAAAAACAACGACGCCAGCACCCCGGCGTAAATCGCCGTTTGCAGCTCCAGCAACAGCGTGGCGATGCAGGTCAGGCTCATCACCACGAACTCCGCACGGCTGACCCGGAACAACGCCCGAATACCACGATGGTCCACCAACCCCCAGCAAATCAGCAGGATGCTCGCGGCCATGCTCGGGATCGGAATATGCGCGATCAATGCTGCGCCGAACAGCGCAAACAGCGCCACCCACAGCGCGGAAAACACCCCCGCCAGCGGCGAACAGGCGCCTGCCTCGTAACTCAGGCCCGACCGTGTGAAGGAACCCGCCGACAAGTACCCGGAGAAAAATCCGCCAACGATGTTGGATAAACCCTGGGCGCGCACTTCCTGATTCGCATCGAGCAATTGCTGGGAGCGAGCCGACAACGAGCGCGCAATCGACAGGCTGGTCACCAGCCCCAGCATGCCCACGGCCACTGCGCTTGGCAGCAGTCGCAGGACCATGTCCAGGTCCATCGGCAGCGGGCTGAACGGCGGCAGCTTGCCAACAAATGAACTGACCAGCGCCACCTGCCCGAACATCGCCGGCCACAGCCACGGCACGAGGCTGCCCAGGGCTAATGCGATCAATAGCGTGGGCCAGCGCGGTACCCAGAGCTTGAGCAGTATTCCTGCCAGCAAGGTTCCGAGCCCGAGCGCCAGGGAAGGATGACTCCACTCCCCTGCATGGTTGATCAGCGCCAGCAGGCTGTTGATCGCCGTGGCCTGGCTCGGAAGGTCCAGCCCCAGCAAGTTGGGCAGTTGGCCCAGGGCGATCACTACTGCGGCGCCAAGGGTGAAGCCGAGCACAACCGAATGCGAGACGAAATTCACCAGGGCGCCGAAGCGCAGCATGCCCAGTAGCCATTGGAAGACGCCGGCCAGGAAGGTCAGCAACAGGATCAGCGTGATGTAGTCCTGGGAGCCGGGCACCGCCAGCGGGCTGACGCTGGCGTAGAGCACGATGGAAATCGCCGCCGTGGGGCCGCAGATCAGGTGCCAGGAGGAGCCCCACAAGCAGGCGATCAGTACGGGGATGATTGCAGCGTACAGGCCGTATTCCGGTGGGAGCCCGGCGATCAGCGCGTAGGCAATGGATTGCGGTAACGCCAGGACTGCACCGCTCAGGCCGACGATCGCGTCTCGCCCGACGCTGGCGCGGGTTTGGCGCGGGAGCCAGTTGAGGAAGGGGAAGAGTGTATGGCGGTTGGGCCAGGGCATTTGGGGCTCGGATTGATAGGTTTGAATCAGGGTATCAGGACAAACGCCGGACTGTGGGAGTCCGCTGACTGTGGGAGCCGGGCTTGCCCGCGATGCAGGCGCCTCGGTCCTACAGGGACACCGCGGTGATGCTATCGCGGGCAAGCCCGGCTCCCACAGGGTGCGGCGTCAGCCGTTAGAGCTTGGCTTTTACAGCGGCCAGCGCCTCCTGCCCATCGACGGTTTTAACCCCATCGAGCCACTTGTCCAGCACTGCCGGATTCGCCTTGATCCACGCCTTCGCCGCCTCGGCATTACTGACCTTCTTGTTCACCACCTCAGCCATGATGGCGTTCTCCATCTCCTGGGTGAAGCTCAGGTTGGTCAGCAATTTGCCCACATTCGGGCACGCCTGCGCATAGCCCTTGCGGGTCAACGTATACACGCTGCCGGTGTCACCAAAGTACTTTTCCCCGCCCTTGAGGTAATGCATCTTCAGCTGCACGTTCATCGGGTGCGGCGTCCAGCCGAGGAAGGTCACGAACTTCTGCTTCTTCACCGCTCGCGACACTTCCGCCAGCATCGCCTGTTCGCTGGACTCGATCAGCTTCCACTGGCCCAGGTCAAAGTCGTTCTTCTTGATGATTTCCTGCAGCGAGATATTCGCCGGCGCACCCGAGCCGATGCCATAGATCTTCTTGTCGAACTTGTCGGCAAACGTGTTCAGGTCGGCAAAGTCATGCACCCCGGCGTCCCACACGTAGTCCGGCACGGCGAGGGTGAACTCGGTGCCGTCGAGGTTTTTCGCCAGTTGCACCACATCGCCATTGGCCACGAACTTGTCGTAGAAGCCCTGCTGCGCCGGCATCCAGTTACCCAGGAACACATCCACCTGGCCGTCCTTGAGCCCGCCAAATGTGATCGGCACCGCGAGGGTGTCGACCTTGGCCTTGTAGCCCATGCCGTTCAGCAAAAAACCGGTAATGGCATTGGTCGCGGCGATATCGCTCCAGCCCGGATCGGCCATCTTCACGGTGTCGCAGCTTGAGTCCGCGTAGGCGCCGGCACTGCTCAGTGCCAGCAGCGCAACGCTCAACACGGTGGATAACTTTTGCATGGCCTTCCCCTCAGTTTTATTGGTTTTGGCAGGGTTGTGGAAAACGTGCCTTGCGCTCCAGATCGTCGAGGTCGATGTGGTTGCGCATGTATTGCTGACTGGCGTCTACCAGTGGCTGGTGGTCCCAGCTCTTCAGCTTGCCTTGGGTCAGCGCCTCGAACACCAGGCGCCGACGGCGTTGGCTGGCGAGCACCTGCTGGTGGATCGCCGGGATGTCCCATTTGGCCCGCGCCTCACTCAAAAACGCCTCGAACAGTGGCCGGTGTTCCGGTGACTGGCTGAGGTTTTCCCGCTCGTGCGGGTCGTTGTGTACATCGAACAACAGGCAAGGGTCGTCCTCGCTGTAGATGAACTTGTAGGCGCCACGGCGAATCATCATCAGCGGGCTGATGGTGCCCTCGGCCATGTATTCGCCGAACACCTCGTCGTGCCCGCCCTGCCCTTGCAAGTGCGAGACCAGCGAGCGGCCGTCCAGCGGCAGGTTGGCGTCGAGTTCGCCGCCGGCCAGCTCCACCAGGGTCGGCAGCAGGTCGGCGGTGGACACGGCGGCCGTCACGCGGCCGGCGGCAAACTGCCCCGGCGCGCTGATCAGCAGCGGCACCCGGGCGGCCATTTCAAACCAGTGCATTTTGTACCAGAGCCCGCGCTCGCCGAGCATGTCGCCGTGGTCACCGGAGAAGATGATGATGGTGTCGTCGGCCAGGCCCGTGTCTTCCAGGGTTTGCAGGAGCTTGCCGACGTTGCTGTCGATGTAGCTGCACGCGCCGAAGTAGGCGCGGCGCGCATCGCGGATCTTGTTCACCGGCAGCGGCTTGTCCCACAGGTCGTAGACCTTGAGCAGGCGCTGGGAGTGCGGATCCAGGTCTGCCTGTGGCGGGGTTGTGGGCAACGGGATGTCGTTGTCGTCGTACAGGTCCCAGAACGGCTTGGGAATGGTGTACGGGTCGTGTGGGTGCGTCATGGAGACGGTCAGGCAGAACGGCTGCTCGCCGTCCTCGCGGATATGGTCGAACAGGTATTGCTGGGCCTTGAACACCACTTCTTCGTCGAAATCCAGCTGGTTGGTACGCACGCACGGCCCGGCTTGCAGCACCGACGCCATGTTGTGGTACCAGGTGGGACGCACGTCCGGTTCATCCCAGTTCACTGCCCAGCCATAGTCGGCCGGGTAGATATCGCTGGTCAGGCGCTCTTCATAACCGTGGAGTTGGTCGGGGCCGCAAAAGTGCATCTTGCCCGACAGCGCCGTGCGGTAGCCGAGGCGACGCAGGTAGTGGGCATAGGTCGGCACGTCGGCGGGGAAATCGGCTGCGTTGTCGTAGGCGCCGATCTTGCTCGGCAACTGGCCGCTCACCAGGGTAAAGCGCGAGGGTGCGCACAGCGGGCTGTTGCAGTAAGCGGCGTCGAACACCACGCCTTCAGCGGCGAGGCGGCTCAAGTTCGGCAGTTTGACAGGCGAAGGACCGTAGAACGGAAGCATCGGCGCGGCCATTTGATCGGCCATGATGAAAAGAATGTTCTTGCGCTTCATGGTTTCGCGGCATTCCATAGTCAACGTTTATGCGAATGAGCATGCAGGCCATGGAAATCTTGGTAAAGCCCATGAGAAGCAATGTCTAGGATAAGCACAGCTTATGTATGAATCCCTCGGTCACCTGTCACTCGATCTGCTGCGCGCGTTTGAAGCCGCTGCGCGCCAACGCAGCTTTACGGCGGCGGCGATGGAGCTGGGCACCACCCAGCCGGCCATCAGCCAGCAGATCAAGCGTTTGGAAGAACAGCTGAAGGTGCGGCTGTTTGATCGCATTTACCGGGGCATCGAGTTGACCGACGCGGGCGCCCTGTTGTTCGAGCAGGTGCAGGCTGGTCTACAGAGCATCAACCAGGGCCTGAGTGCGATTGCCGAGCAGGACCAGCACGAAGTCCTGCAGGTGGCGACAGACTTTGCCTTCGCCGCGTATTGGCTGATGCCACGCCTGCACCGCTTCCATGAAGCCAACCCGCAGGTGGACGTGAGCCTGGTCACCAGCGAACGCAATCACGCCACGTTGCGCAGCGATATTGATGTGGCGGTGCTGTTCGGTGATGGCCGCTTCAAACAGGGCGACAGTCATTGGCTGTTCAACGAGGAAGTGTTCCCGGTGTGCAGCCCGCAGCTCATTCAGGGCCGCGACGCGCCGCTGCCGGTGCAAAGCCTGCTGGAGTTTCCCTTGCTGCACCTGCGCCAGCAAAACAATAACCAGTGGTTCGACTGGAACGGCGTGTTCCGCGAACTGGGCATCACCACGGCGCCCACTCCGGGCCAACTGCGTTTCGACAACTACACCTTGTTGATCCAGGCGGCGATTGCCGGCCAGGGCGTGGCCATCGGCTGGCGCCACCTTGTGGATAACTTGCTGGAGCAAAAGTGGCTGTGCCGGCCGATTGGCGACACGGTGATCTCGCGTTTCGGCTATTACGTGGTGCTGCCTCAGCGCAAACGTCGCAGCCAGTTGATCGAGCGTTTCGTCGACTGGCTGATGGCCGAGCAGGCCAGCAGCGCACAATCGCTGACCGGTCTGGCCCTGCCGTCCATTGCGGTCTAGGATTTGCCGATCATTGAGCCCGGAGCCTGTCATGCAACGTATCAAGGGCTACCACGCCCACATCTACTTTGACGCCAACACGATCGATCAGGCGCGCAAACTCTGCGAAGACGCCGCGCAAATGTTCCCGCTGCGCATGGGCCGGGTGCATGAGCGCCCGGTGGGCCCACACCCGGACTGGAGCTGCCAGTTGGCGTTCGACCCGGAATACATCGGCGTCGTGTTGCCGTGGCTGGCACTCAACCGCAACGGCCTGGTGGTGTTCCTGCACCCCACCACCGGCGATGACCTCAAGGACCACACCGAACACGCGATCTGGATGGGGGCGATGCGCACGCTGGACTTGTCGATATTCTGAGTGCTCGTATTCCCTATATATGGGATTGATATTTATATATTGAGACTTTAACGGTCTTGGGTTTATATTCGCCTCATCCGCTCAGAACACTCAGGTGAAGCGATGCAGGCGCAATTGATCGCGCTCGATTGGGGAACCAGTTCCCTTCGTGCTTATAAGCTCGGCCCGGCAGGCGTCGTGATCGAACGACGTGCCCTGGCGTCGGGGATCATGCACTTGCCCACCGAACCCCGGGACATTGCCGGTGTTCGCAGCAGTAACGGCTTCGAGTTGGCATTCGACGCGGCCTGCGGTGACTGGCTCGACGCCCAGCCCGGCCTCCCCGTCATCGCCTGCGGCATGGTCGGCAGCGCCCAGGGCTGGAGCGAGGCGGCTTACCGCGACACCCCGGCGGATGTTTCCACCCTCGGCCAGGCGCTGCAGGGTGTGCGCAGCTTGCGCGGCGCTCTGGTGCACATCGTGCCTGGCGTGATTCAACGTGGCGCGTTGCCCAACGTGATGCGCGGCGAAGAAACCCAGGTGCTCGGCGTGTTGCAAAGCCTGCCGGCGACGAACGGGCGCGACGTCTTGATCGGCCTGCCGGGCAGCCATTCCAAGTGGGTGGACGTGGTGGAAGGCTGCATCACCCACTTCGACACCTTCATGACCGGCGAGCTGTTCGCCGTGCTCAGCCAACACAGCATTTTGGGGCGAACCCAACGCCCTTCCGAACAGTTCCAGGCGGCGGCTTTTGATCGCGGCGTCCAGGTGGCGCAGTCGACAGACGGCCAGGCCGGCCTGTTATCGACCTTGTTCAGCGCCCGCACCCTGGGCCTGACCGGCGAGCTGGCGCCGGACGAGCAGCCGGACTATTTGTCCGGCCTGCTGATCGGCCACGAACTCATGGGCCTGCGTACCCGCCAGCCTTCCCGACAGCGCGACATCGTCCTGGTGGGCGCAACCCAACTCTGCACCCGCTACCAGCGTGCACTCCAACTCTGCGGCTTCCCCCACGTGACCCTGGCGCAGGAGGCTACCGAACGTGGCCTTTGGCAACTGGCCATGGCGGCGGGGCTGCTGCCTGCAACCTGACGAGAGGCCCGACATGCTCAAGCAAGCACTGACACACAACGGTTTGATCGCGATCCTGCGCGGCCTGCGACCGGATGAGGCATTGGCGATCGGCGAGGTGTTGTACAAGGCGGGCTTCAGGGTCATCGAAGTACCGCTCAACTCGCCGGATCCCTACACCAGCATCCGTATCCTGCGGGACAGCCTGCCCGCCGATTGCCTGATCGGCGCCGGCACCGTGCTGACCCCGGAGCAGGTCCATCAAGTCAAAGCCGCCGGCGGCCAAGTGATCGTCATGCCCCACAGTGACGCCAAGGTGCTGCGGGCTGCCAAGGCCGCGGGCCTGTACCTGTCGCCAGGTGTGGCCACCCCGACCGAAGCGTTTGCCGCGCTGGCTGAAGGCGCCGACGTGCTGAAGCTGTTCCCGGCCGAGCAAATGGGCCCGGCGGTGGTCAAGGCCTGGCTCGCGGTACTGCCCGCGGGCACGGTGCTGCTGCCGGTGGGCGGCATCACCCCGGACAACATGCAGGTATTTTTCGACGCGGGCGTCAAAGGCTTCGGCCTGGGCTCCGGGTTATTCAAGCCGGGCATGAGCGTCGACCAGGTTGCCAGCAACGCCCAGGCCTACGTCGCAGCCTGGAATGCCCTGGGCTGACCAGCGTTCTCCATCTACAAGAGAGATAAGAAGATGAAAATCACCAAACTGACCACCTTCATCGTCCCGCCGCGCTGGTGCTTCCTCAAGGTTGAAACCGACCAGGGCGTGACCGGTTGGGGCGAGCCTGTGGTCGAGGGCCGCGCCCACACCGTGGCGGCCGCCGTCGAAGAGCTTTCCGACTACTTGATCGGCAAAGACCCACGCAATATCGAAGACATCTGGACCGTGCTCTACCGCGGCGGTTTTTACCGTGGCGGCGCGATCCATATGAGCGCCCTCGCCGGTATCGACCAGGCGCTGTGGGACATCAAGGGCAAGGCCCTCGGTGTCTCGGTCAGCGACCTGCTGGGTGGCCAGGTGCGCGACAAGATCCGCGTGTACTCGTGGATCGGTGGCGACCGCCCGGCAGACACCGCCCGCGCCGCCAAGGAAGCCGTGGCCCGTGGTTTTACCGCCGTCAAAATGAACGGCACCGAAGAACTGCAATTTCTCGACAGCTTCGAAAAAGTCGACCAGGCCCTGGCCAACGTGGCCGCCGTGCGTGATGCGGTAGGCCCGAACGTGGGCATCGGCGTCGACTTCCATGGCCGGGTGCACAAGCCCATGGCCAAGGTGCTGATGAAGGAACTCGACCCCTACAAACTGATGTTTATCGAAGAGCCGGTGCTCAGCGAAAACTACGAAGCGCTGAAAGAGCTGGCGCCGCTCACCAGCACCCCGATTGCCCTCGGCGAGCGATTGTTCTCGCGCTGGGATTTCAAGCGCGTGCTCAGCGAAGGCTACGTCGACATCATCCAGCCGGATGCGTCCCACGCCGGCGGTATCACCGAAACCCGCAAGATCGCCAACATGGCCGAAGCCTACGACGTGGCCCTCGCCCTGCACTGCCCGCTCGGCCCGATTGCCCTGGCGGCGTGCCTGCAGCTGGACGCGGTTTGCTACAACGCGTTCATCCAGGAGCAGAGCCTGGGCATTCACTACAACGAGAGCAACGACCTGCTGGATTACGTGCGCGACCCGGGCGTTTTCGACTATGACCAGGGCTTTGTGAAGATCCCCAACGGGCCGGGCCTGGGCATCGAGATCAACGAGGAATACGTGATTGAGCGCGCGGCCATCGGGCACCGCTGGCGCAACCCGATCTGGCGCCATGCCGATGGCAGTTTTGCGGAGTGGTAAGTCTTTATTCCTGACGGAACACGGTCTCTGTAGGAGCAGGCAAGCCAGCTCCCACATGAACCGATGTTTCTTCAGTAAGACCTGTCCTCAATAACCATAAGAAGAGGCAACCCCCATGCAATCCGAGTCCTTCACCGGGCAGGCTTCTTTAGTCACGCCCAGCCGAAAGCGTTTCTTCATCATGGTGCTACTGTTCATCACGGTAGTGATCAACTACCTGGACCGCAGCAACCTGTCGATTGCCGCCCCGGCCCTGACCAGCGAGCTGGGGATTGACCCGGTGCATGTCGGGCTGATTTTCTCCGCGTTCGGCTGGACCTACGCTGCCATGCAAATCCCCGGTGGCTGGCTGGTGGACCGGGTGCCGCCGCGTATTCTCTACAGCGTTGCCCTGCTGCTGTGGTCAATCGCCACGGTGATGCTCGGCTTTGCCGCCAGCTTTATCGCGCTGTTCGTATTGCGCATGGCGGTGGGCGCCCTCGAAGCCCCGGCTTACCCGATCAACAGCCGCGTGGTCACCACCTGGTTTCCCGAGCGTGAGCGGGCCACGGCGATTGGGGTCTACACCTCCGGGCAGTTTGTCGGGCTGGCGTTTCTCACGCCGGTGCTGGCCTGGCTGCAACACACCTTTGGCTGGCACATGGTGTTTGTCGCCACCGGCGGCGTGGGCATTGTGTGGGCGTTGATCTGGTACGCGGTGTACCGCGAGCCACGGGATTTCAAGGGCGCCAATGCGGCGGAAATCGAGCTGATTCGCGCAGGCGGCGGGTTGGTGGACATTCAAGCGCAGGCGGCCAAGGCCCCGTTCAGTTGGGTCGACCTCGGCATCGTGCTGAGCAAGCGCAAGCTGTGGGGGATCTACCTGGGGCAGTTCTGCCTGAACTCCACGCTGTGGTTTTTCCTGACGTGGTTCCCGACCTACCTGGTGAAATATCGCGGCATGGACTTCATCAAGTCCGGCCTGCTGGCGTCGCTGCCGTTTCTCGCGGCGTTTGTCGGCGTGCTGTGTTCGGGGTTGTTTTCTGACTGGCTGATTCGCCGGGGAACATCGGTGGGCTTCGCGCGCAAGTTGCCGATCATTGGCGGGTTGTTGATTTCCACGGCGATCATTGGCGCCAACTTTGTTGACTCCACGGCGTGGGTCATTGCCTTTCTGGCGGTGGCGTTTTTCGGCAATGGGCTGGCGTCGATCACCTGGTCGCTGGTGTCGACCCTGGCGCCGGCAAGGCTGCTGGGGCTGACGGGCGGGGTGTTCAATTTCATCGGCAATCTGTCGGCGATTACCACACCGATTGTGATTGGCTTTCTGGCCACCGGGGATTCGTTTGCGCCGGCGATCACGTATATCGCGGTGCTGGCGTTGCTGGGGGCGCTTTCGTACATCTTGCTGGTGGGCAAGGTCGAGCGTATCGAACTTTAGACGACTGATAAGTATCTGTGGCGAGGGAGCTTGCTGTGGCGAGGGAGCTTGCTCCCGCTGGAGTGCGCAGCGCTCCCATGATTTTGGGGCCGCTGCGCAGCCCAGCGGGAGCAAGCTCCCTCGCCACAAAAGCAGTCCGGCTCTAGTACAGCGCGCCATCCAGAATCTGATAGACGATGCTGGTGCCCACCGCGATCAACACGATGTCCCCGCCCGAACGGCGCCATTCGTAGCCCGGGTATTGCGGCAGATGGCCCAGCGCCCTTGGGTCCAGACGCTCACCATAGTAGTTCGGCGGCAGGCGCTGGCCGCGCACCAGATGGATACCCGGAGGCGGCGGCGCGCCACGGCGGAAGTCGCCGTGGTTATCGCGGATCACTTGCCGTACCGGGCCGAAGTCCTGAGGAGGCCCGCCACGGTGGTTGTCCTGCGGCCCGCGACGGTCATCGCCACGGTGATCGTTTTGTTGGCCCTGGGGGCCGCCACGGTCAGGACCGCCACCTTGGTCATACGGTGCCGCTTGCACCAGGGCACTGGCGCCGAGCACCAGCACGCCTACACCTGCGATCAAGCGTTTGGGGATTTTCATGGGGCTGCTTCCTCAGTACTGCACGAACAAAAAAGGGATTTCGAACCACGTTCGAAATCCCTTGGTCTTGTTAGCTTAGGTACTGATTTGCCAGCATGATTCCTCTGTATCAGGAACTTTACCTATCGCTTACGAGCCGCTTACTTACGGGCGTTGCGCACACCTTCCGACAGCGCCGAACACAGGGTCAATACACCGTCGATGGCCTGCTGATCGTTGCTGGCGTTGGCGATGTGATCGATCAGCGCCGAACCCACCACCACACCGTCTGCCAGGCGGGCGATTGCAGCGGCCTGCTCCGGGGTACGGATACCAAAACCGATGCTGATCGGCAGGTCGGTATGGCGACGCAGACGGGTCACGGCTTCTTCGACGTGTTCCAGGGTCGCGGCACCGGCACCGGTCACACCGGCCACCGACACGTAGTACACAAACCCGGAGCTGCCGTTGAGCACGGTCGGCAGGCGTACGTCGTCGGTGGTCGGCGTGGTCAGGCGGATGAAGTCGATACCGGCAGCCTGGGCCGGGTCGCACAGTTCGCCGTTATGCTCGGGCGGCATGTCGACCACGATCAGGCCGTCGACGCCGGCTTCTTTCGCATCACTGATAAAGCGTGGCACGCCGTACATGTGGATCGGGTTGAAGTAACCCATCAACACCAGCGGCGTGTCGCTGTTGTCCTTGCGGAACTCACGCACCATTTGCAAGGTTTTGGTGAGGTTCTGCTTGGCGGTCAGTGCGCGGATGTTGGCCAGTTGAATGGCCGGGCCGTCGGCCATCGGGTCGGTGAAGGGCATGCCCAACTCGATCACATCGGCGCCGGCCGCCGGCAAGCCCTTGAGGATCGCCAGCGAAGTGTCATAACCCGGGTCGCCGGCGGTGACGAAAGTCACCAGGGCGGCGCGGTTTTGTTCTTTCAGTTGCGCAAAACGTGTTTGCAGGCGGCTCATTTAGTGTTTCTCCTGCTGAGACTGTTCCATATGGTGCATCACGGTCTGCATGTCTTTGTCGCCACGGCCGGACAGGTTCACCACCATCAGGTGATCTTTCGGCAGGGTCGGTGCGCGTTTGAACACTTCGGCCAGGGCGTGGGCGCTTTCCAGTGCAGGAATAATCCCTTCCAGGCGGCAGCATTTGTGGAACGCGTCGAGGGCTTCGTCGTCGGTCACCGAGGTGTACTGAACGCGGCCGATGTCATGCAACCAGGCGTGTTCAGGGCCGATGCCCGGGTAGTCGAGGCCGGCGGAAATCGAGTGGGCGTCGATGATCTGGCCGTCGTCGTCCTGCAGCAGGAACGTGCGGTTGCCGTGCAGTACACCCGGTACGCCGCCGTTGAGGCTGGCCGCGTGCTTGCCGGTTTCGATGCCGTAGCCGGCCGCTTCAACGCCGATGATTTCGACGCTGGTGTCATCCAGGAACGGGTGGAACAGGCCCATGGCGTTGGAGCCGCCGCCGATGCACGCCACCAGGCTGTCGGGCAGACGACCTTCCTGGGCTTGCAGCTGGGTACGGGTTTCCTTGCCGATCACGGCCTGGAAGTCGCGGACCATCGCCGGGTACGGGTGCGGGCCGGCCACGGTGCCGATCAGGTAGAAGGTGCTGTCGACGTTGGTGACCCAGTCACGCAGGGCTTCGTTCATCGCGTCTTTCAGGGTGCCGGTGCCGGCAACGACCGGAATCACTTCGGCGCCCAGCAGCTTCATGCGGAACACGTTGGCCTGCTGGCGCTCGATGTCGGTGGTGCCCATGTAGATCACGCATTGCAGGCCAAACCGCGCGGCGACGGTGGCCGTGGCCACACCGTGCATGCCGGCGCCGGTCTCGGCGATGATGCGTTTTTTGCCCATGCGCCGTGCCAGCAGGATCTGGCCGATGCAGTTATTAATCTTGTGCGCGCCGGTGTGGTTCAGCTCTTCGCGCTTGAGGTAGATCTTGGCGCCGCCGCAGTACTCGGTCAGGCGTTCGGCAAAATACAGCGGGCTTGGACGTCCGACGTAGTCGCGCTGGAAGTAGGCCAGTTCTTCGTTGAAGGCCGGATCGATCTTGGCCGCTTCGTATTCGCGGGCCAGATCCAGGATCAACGGCATCAGGGTTTCCGCCACGTAGCGGCCGCCGAACGAACCAAACAGGCCATTGGCATCTGGGCCGTTGCGTAAATCGGTCTGGGTCTGAGTCATGGGACGCTCCAGGTAGAAAATGTGTAAGAGGCAATGACGGTCACTCTACCCCTGACGCTTCAAGGTGAAAACCGATAAGATCGCCACAACCTGTCAGGAAAACTCACAGATGAGTCGAGACCTTCCCCCACTGAATGCCTTGCGCGCTTTCGAGGCGACGGCACGCTTGAACAGCGTCAGCCAGGCTGCCGAGCAACTGCACGTCACCCATGGCGCGGTCAGCCGGCAGCTCAAGGTGCTGGAAGAGCACCTGGGCGTCAGCCTGTTCGTCAAGGACGGGCGCGGCCTCAAACTCACAGATGCCGGTGTCCGCCTGCGGGACGCCAGCTTCGAGGCCTTCGAACGTTTGCGGGATACCTGCGCAGAGCTCACGCAAAGCAGCGCCGACGCGCCGTTTGTGCTCGGCTGCTCCGGGAGCCTGCTGGCGCGCTGGTTTATTCCCCGCTTGGGCCGCCTGAATGCCGAGTTGCCGGATTTGCGCCTGCACCTGTCGGCGGGCGAAGGCGACCTCGACCCGCGCCGCCCGGGGCTGGATGCGCTGTTGGTGTTCGCCGAGCCGCCGTGGCCGGCGGACATGCAGGTGTACGAATTGGCCAGCGAGCGCATCGGCCCGGTCATGAGCCCGCGTTTTGCCCACTACGAACGGTTGCGCCACGCGCCTGCCGAGGCGCTGCAGAATGAAGCCTTGTTGCACACCACCTCACGCCCTCAAGCCTGGCCCAGCTGGGCGCAGCACCATGGGATCGACGCCGGCGCGTTGAAGTACGGCCAGGGTTTTGAACATTTGTATTATTTGCTGGAAGCGGCAGTGGCAGGGCTGGGAGTGGCGATTGCGCCGCAGCCGCTGGTGGCAGAAGACCTGCAAGCGGGCCGCCTGGTTGCGCCGTGGGGTTTCAGTGAAACCCCGGCGCAACTGGCGTTGTGGCTACCCAAGCGCGCCGCGGATGGGCGCGCCCGGCAACTGGCGCAGTGGCTCAAGGCTGAGCTTGAGCGCCAGGACGTTTAGTCACCGCGTTTGCACAGCAAGTAAGCAGCCAGCAGGCCCAGCGCACCGACGGCGACGCCAGCGGTAGTCCATGGGTGCTCTTGCGCGTAGTCCCGTGTTGCAACACCGGTTTCGCGGATTTTGACTTTGCTTTCTTCATAAGCATCGCTGATCAGGTGACGGGAATGCTTGAGGGCATTCTCGGCATTGCTTTTCAGGGCCTTCAGGGTTTTGCGCGACTCGTCAGACGCATCGTCCTTGAGGCTTTCCAGAGATTTGAGCAGGCTCGAAATCTCGGCTTCCATGCTTTCCAATGACGCTTTGCGTAAAGAGGTGTTGGCCATGTGGGCTCTCCTGGAGTGATTGAGTGGCGTGTGTTGTTTCCGACTGCGGCGGTTTCAGAAAGTGCAGTAAATCTGAACTTTCGCGTGGGAATGGTCGCCAGAAGCAGTACGAGAATTCACTGCTAGGCTTCATAAACCATCCAGGAGAAAAACCTTATGAGTGATCATCACACCTACAAGAAAGTCGAACTGGTGGGCTCTTCCACGACCAGCATCGAGGACGCCATCAATAACGCCCTGGCTGAAGCCAACAAGAGCATCAAGCACTTGGAGTGGTTTGAAGTGACCGAAACCCGTGGCCACATCAAGGACGGCAAGGCCGCGCACTTCCAGGTCACCCTCAAGGTGGGGTTCCGAATTGCCAGTAGTTGATCCCGCCGGTTGAACTTGCGCGCTGGCCGATTGCCATAAACTCCGCTACAACCTTTAGGCATGCCGACGTGACGAGCGTCGGCATGCTTCCTTTCGATCAACCCAAGGAAAGTGACGGATGAAGAACTTTTTGTTGGCGGTAGGTTTGTTGAGTATTGCGGGCACAGCCCTGGCGGCGGGCAAGCCTTGTGAAGAGCTGAAAAGCGAGATTGCGGCGAAAATCGACGCTAAAGGCGCTTCGGGCTACTCCCTGGAAATCGTGGACAAAGGTGCTGCACCTAGTGACCACACGGTTGTCGGCAGCTGTGAAGCCGGTACCAAGGAAATCGCCTACAAGCGCGGGTGATCCCGTGTTGCAGACGTAAAAAACCGACGCAAGTGCGTCGGTTTTTTTATGCCTGCGGTTTAGCCCTTCATGACCTGCGCCAGCAGCTCGTAGGAATGAATCCGGTCGGCGTGCTCGTACAGGTCGCAGGTAAAGATCAGCTCATCAGCGCCGGTCTGCTCCACCAGTACTTCCAGTTTGGCGCGGATTTTCTGCGGGCTGCCCACCATCGCCAGGCCAAGGAAACTGCCTACGGCGTCTTTCTCGTGCGGCAGCCACAGGCCGTCCATGGTTTTAACCGGCGGACGCTGCACCAGGCTTTGCCCACGCATCAGCGCGAGGATTCGCTGGTACACCGAGGTGGCCAGGTAATCGGCTTGCTCATCGGTGTCGGCGGCCACCAGCGGGATGCCGAGCATCACGTAGGGCTTGTCCAGCACGGCTGAAGGCTTGAAGTGGTTGCGATAGACGCGAATCGCCTCATGCATCAGGCGCGGTGCGAAATGTGAGGCAAAGGCGTAAGGCAAACCGCGCTCGCCCGCCAGTTGCGCACTGAACAGGCTCGAGCCCAGCAGCCACACAGGCACATTGGTGCCGGTGCCGGGTACGGCGATCACACGCTGGTCCGGGGTGCGCGGGCCGAGGTAGGCCATCAGTTCTGCCACGTCTTCCGGGAAATCATCAGCGCTGCCGGAGCGTTCACGGCGCAGCGCGCGGGCGGTCATCTGGTCGGAGCCTGGTGCGCGGCCAAGGCCCAGGTCGATGCGGCCCGGGTACAGGCTTTCGAGGGTGCCGAACTGCTCGGCGATCACCAGCGGCGCATGGTTGGGCAGCATCACGCCGCCGGAACCAACGCGGATCGTCGAGGTGCCGCCGGCCAGGTAACCCAGCAACACCGAGGTCGCCGAACTGGCGATGCCGTCCATATTGTGGTGTTCGGCCACCCAGAAACGGTTGTAGCCAAATTTTTCCACGTGCTGGGCCAAGTCCAGGGAATTGCGCAGCGACTGTGCCGGACTGCCGTTGGCGCGTACGGGCACGAGGTCGAGGGTCGAGAATTTAACGTCGGACAGCGGTTTCATAAGCCTGCTTCTCCAATGGGGGCGCAGGCTTCTTAGACGAACCAAAACCTGCCGCTTCATGTGCATGTTCTATGCAATGAGGGCATATACCCGAGATTCAATAGCGACTGTGAAATTTCCTACTTAATCGCTAGGTTTCTCCGACAAGATGAACTTTGCCGGGGCGTCTATCCTCAGAACCCTTACTGACGCAAAACCACCGTTCGAGGAGACCGCTATGAGTATCGTTAAAAAAGCATCCGCGCATTGGGAAGGCGACCTGAAGACTGGCCTGGGTTCCATCTCCACGGAGACCGGCGTGCTGCGCGAAGCGCCCTACGGCTTCAAGGCTCGTTTCGAAGGCGGCAAGGGTACCAACCCTGAAGAACTGATCGGCGCGGCCCATGCCGGCTGTTTCTCCATGGCCTTTTCCATGATTCTGGGCGACGCCGGGCTCAAGGCCGACAGCATCGACACCCAGGCCGAAGTGACCCTGGACCAGGTGGACGGCGGCTTTGCGATCACTGCGGTGCACTTGATCCTCAAGGCGAAGATCCCGGGCGCCAGCCAGGCGCAGTTCGATGAACTGAGCAAAAAGGCCAAGGAAGGATGCCCGGTGTCCAAGGTGTTGAATGCAACCATCACCCTGGATGGCACCCTCGTTAGTTGATCCAGCCCCCTTGCAGGGGTGAGCTTGCTCGCCCCTGCAGGTGCAAGTGTGGTCGAATAGCCGATTGCAGACTTAGCGCACACCCGTGCGCGTGCATTCAGGGAGCTTCACACATGAAACGTATTGCCTTGGCGGTTATCTGCGGTGCGCTGGCCACATCAGCCCTGGCCGCGCCGAAAGACTGTGAAGAGCTGAGGAAAGAGATCGAGGTAAACATCCAGGCCAAAGCCATTCCGTCCTACACCCTGGAAATCATTACCGCCGAAGAGGCCAAAAATCATGACAGCGCCATGATCGTCGGCTCTTGTGAGAACGGAACCAAGCGCATTCTCTACCAGAAGAACAACGACTGATCAGATGCAGTTGACGCTACGTTCTTCCGCCAGCAACTGACCCGCTTTGTTGTACAGCCGGATATTCGGGTTGTAGCCCAGTGACCGCCCTTCCAGGCGATAACGCTGGCCTGCCTCGAAACGCTCGTATTGCAGGGTCATGAAGCAGGTGCGGTCAGTGGTTTGGCCAAACCCGCCGAAGCTGCCGCCGGTAGGCACCTCGAAATCAAAGCGCACCATCAATTCATGGCTGCCTGGCGGCACCTGGAAGAAGCGCCCGTCGTTCAGGTTCTTCCCGTCCAGGCGTTGCGCCATCACCAGCTTGGCACCGGGTGTCGGGGTGGCGAAGTCGACCCAGGCTTGTTGCGGGTCAACCGCAGGGAGCGGCGTCGACGCGCAGGCACTGAGAAAAATCGCGGCGACGGGAAGCAGTAGCTGACGCATGTTAAGCACTCAACTGTAGGAATGATTTTTCGAGCGGCTGCATTCGGCAGCAGACTCCCTATGAGTATAAACACGCCACGCCATGGAAAAATTCCCCACAGGCGAGATAGTCTGGCGGGATGATTACCGGTGAGAGGTTTGAATGGTCAGGCGTTTACTTCCCGGGTTGATGCTGTTGTGGCTCAGCGGCTGTTCCAGCGTCAGCTATTACAGCCAACTGGCGGACGGCCAATGGCAATTGCTGCGGGCCCGGGAGCCGGTCTCCACGGTCATCGCCGACCCGTCCCGCCCGCAGGTGCTGCGTGAGCATCTGGCGCAGTCGCAGAAAGCCCGCACGTTCGCGAGCGAGCACCTGCACCTGCCGGATAACCAGAGTTACCGCTTGTATGCCGATATCGGCCGCCAGTACGTGGTCTGGAACGTCTTCGCGACGCCTGAATTTTCCCTCTCGCCCCAGACCCACTGCTTCCCGATTGCCGGCTGCGTGGCCTATCGCGGTTATTACAACCAGGGCGCCGCGCGCGGCCAGGCGGCGTTGCTGAAGCAGCAAGGCATGGACGTGTCGATTGGCGGCGTCGAGGCCTATTCCACCCTCGGCTGGTTCAATGATCCGATCATGAATTCGATGATGAACTGGGGCGATGAGCGCCTGGCCACGCTGATTTTCCATGAGCTGGCGCACCAGCGGTTTTATGTGAAGGACGACACCGAGTTCAACGAGTCGTATGCCACCTTTGTGGAGCAGGAAGGCACTCGCCAATGGCGTGCAGCACGGGGTTTGCCGCCGGCCAGCGAGTCGGCGTTGAAACAGCGCGACCAGTTCACCCGGCTGGTGCTCGACACCCGCAAGCGCCTGGAGCAGCTGTATGCGCAGCCGCTGGCGGCCGATGCGATGCGCCAGGCCAAGGCGGCCGAATTCGAGCGCCTGCGCAGTGACTACCGGCAAATGCGTGATAGCCAGTGGGGGGGTGACAAGCGCTACGACGCCTGGATGAACTTGCCGATGAACAACGCAAGGTTGTTGCCGTTTGGCCTGTATGACCAGTGGGTGCCGGCGTTCGCCGCATTGTTCCGGCAGGAAGGCGGGGATTGGGCGAAGTTTTTTGTCGCGGTGGAGAAGCTGGGCGGGTTGCCGGTAGATCAGCGCAAGGCGGCCCTTGCGCGGCTGGAGGCCGCGCAGAAGCCCTAGGCATCAGCGTTGCAAAAACGCCTGATGCATCTCAGCCAATGTTTCGAAATGCCAGGTCGGCGCCTCGGCACTCAGCTCTTCATGGCTGCCAAACCCATAACCTACCGCCGCCGAATCCAGCCCATTGCTGCGGGCGCCGATCAGGTCGTGCTTGCGGTCGCCAATCATCAAGGTGCTGGCCGCGTCCAGGCCTTCTTCAGCCATCAGGTGGGCGATCAGCTCAACCTTGTTGGTGCGGGTGCCGTCCAGCTCGCTGCCGTAGATCACCTTGAAATGCCGGGCAAAATCAAAGTGCCGGGCGATTTCACGGGCAAACACCCAAGGCTTGGACGTGGCCACGTACAGCTGGCGACCCTGGCCGTTCAGCGCCTCCAGCAGCGGTATCACACCGTCAAACACGCGGTTTTCGTACAGGCCGGTGACTTTGAAGCGCTCGCGGTAAAAATTCACCGCTTCCCAGGCCTTGGCCTCGTCGAAGCCGTAGAACTGCATGAAGGCTTGCAGCAGCGGCGGGCCGATGAAGTGTTCGAGTTTGGTCAGGTCCGGCTCATCAATGCCCAGTTTGGCGAGGGCGTACTGGATCGAACGGGTGATGCCTTCGCGCGGGTCGGTGAGGGTGCCGTCCAGGTCGAACAAAACGGTTTGGTAATGCATGGGGGTCCTTGTCATTGGTTGAAGCCTTCGGCCAGGTGCAGGTCTTTGAGCTTCACGTAGTTCGCAGCGCTGTAGGTGAAGAACGCCCGCTCCTTGTCAGTCAGCGGGCGGATTTGTTTAACCGGGCTGCCCACATACAAAAAACCGCTTTCGAGTTTCTTGCCCGGCGGCACCAGGCTGCCGGCACCGATGATGACGTCGTCTTCCACCACGGCGCCGTCCATCACAATGCTGCCCATGCCGATCAGGATCCGGCTGCCCACCGTGCAGCCATGCAACATGACCTTGTGGGCGATGGTCACGTCGTCACCGATCAGCAGCGGGAAGCCATCAGGATTGAAGGGCCCTGCGTGAGTAATGTGCAGCACGCAGCCGTCCTGCACGCTGGTGCGCGCACCGATGCGGATGCGGTGCATGTCGCCGCGGATCACCGTCAGCGGCCATACCGAGCTGTCGGCGCCGATTTCGACGTCGCCGATCACCACCGCCGATGCATCGACGAAAGCCCCGGCGGCCAAGGCCGGCGTGTGATTCTGGTAGGTGCGAAGGGTCACGATAGGCTCTCTCTCTTCTGCTGATAGCTGCGGTGGGCGTTGATTGTAATTAAGATGGCCCCATCTTTGTTCTTACATGTTTCTTCAGCCAAGGTGCCAACCGTGAGCGCGAACAACCCTCTTCTGCAGTCCTACGACCTGCCGCCGTTCTCGGCGATCCGTGCCGAGCACGTACAGCCGGCCATTGAACAGATCCTCGCCGACAACCGCGTCGCAATCGAAGGCATCCTGCAAAGCCAGGGTAAAAATCCGACCTGGGCCGGGCTGGTCCTGGCCATGGACGAACTCAATGACCGCCTGGGTGCCGCCTGGAGCCCGGTCAGCCACCTGAACGCCGTGTGCAACAGCGCCGAACTGCGCGAAGCCTACGAGGCGTGCCTGCCGGCACTGAGCGCCTACTCCACCGAGATGGGTCAGAACCGCGAGCTGTTCCAGGCCTTCGAAGCTTTGGCCAACAGCCCGGAAGCCGCCGGCTTCGACGTGGCGCAAAAAACCATTCTGGAACACTCGCTGCGGGACTTCCGCCTGTCGGGTATCGATTTGCCGCCTGAGCAGCAAAAACGTTATGCCGAAGTGCAGAGCAAACTCTCCGAGCTGGGCAGCAAGTTCTCCAACCAATTGCTCGACGCCACCCAGGTCTGGACCAAACACGTCACTGATGAAGCGACCCTCGCCGGCCTGACCGATTCGGCCAAGGCACAAATGGCCGCCGCCGCCCAGGCCAAGGGCCTCGACGGCTGGCTGATCACCCTGGAATTCCCGAGCTACTACGCGGTGATGACCTACGCCCACGACCGCGCCCTGCGTGAAGAAATCTACGCGGCCTACTGCACCCGTGCGTCGGACCAGGGCCCGAATGCCGGTCAGAACGATAACGGCCCGGTCATGGAACAGATCCTCGACCTGCGTCAGGAGCTGGCACAGCTGCTGGGCTTCGCCTCGTTCTCCGAACTGAGCCTGGCCACCAAAATGGCCGAGTCCAGCGACCAGGTGTTGAGCTTCCTGCGGGACCTGGCCAGGCGCAGCAAACCGTTTGCCACCCAGGACCTGCAACAGCTCAAGGCCTACGCCGCCGAACAAGGCTGCCCGGACCTGCAAAGCTGGGACAGCGGTTTCTACGGCGAAAAGCTGCGCGAACAACGCTACAGCGTGGCCCAGGAAGCCCTGCGCGCCTACTTCCCGATCGACAAGGTGCTCAGCGGCCTGTTCGCCATCGTGCAGCGCCTGTACGGCATCGAGATCGCCGAACAGAAAGGCTTCGACACCTGGCACCCGGACGTTCGCCTGTTCGAAATCAAGGAAAACGGCCAACACGTCGGCCGCTTCTTCTTTGACCTGTACGCCCGCGCCAACAAGCGTGGCGGTGCCTGGATGGATGGTGCCCGTGACCGTCGCCGCACCCTCAATGGCGTGCTGCAAAGCCCGGTGGCCAACCTGGTGTGCAACTTCACCCCGGCGGACAGCGGCAAACCTGCCCTGCTGACCCACGATGAAGTGACCACGCTGTTCCACGAATTCGGCCACGGCCTGCACCACCTGTTGACCCGCGTTGAACACGCTGGCGTGTCTGGCATCAACGGTGTGGCCTGGGATGCGGTGGAGTTGCCGAGCCAATTCATGGAGAACTGGTGCTGGGAGCCTGAAGGCCTGGCGCTGATCTCCGGTCACTACGAAACCGGCGAGCCGCTGCCTCAGGACCTGCTGGAAAAAATGCTCGCAGCAAAGAACTTCCAGTCCGGCCTGATGATGGTTCGCCAGCTGGAATTCTCGTTGTTCGATTTTGAGCTGCACGCCACCCACGGCGATGGCCGCAGTGTGCTGCAGGTGCTTGAAGGCGTGCGTGACGAGGTGTCGGTGATGCGTCCGCCGGCCTACAACCGCTTCCCCAACAGCTTTGCGCACATCTTTGCCGGCGGTTACGCGGCGGGTTACTACAGCTACAAGTGGGCGGAAGTGCTGTCGGCCGATGCCTTCTCCAAGTTCGAAGAAGACGGCGTGCTCAACGCCGAGACCGGCCGGGCGTTCCGCGAGGCGATTCTGGCCCGTGGTGGCTCCCAGGCGCCGATGGTGCTGTTCGTCGATTTCCGCGGACGTGCGCCGTCGATTGACGCACTCTTGCGCCACAGCGGCCTGAGTGAGGACGCGGCAGCATGAGTGAAGCACCTGTGAAAACCAAAAAACGCTTTATCGCCGGGGCGGTCTGCCCGGCGTGCAGCGAGCCGGACAAGTTGATGATGTGGAGCGAGGACGACGTGCCGCACCGCGAATGCGTGGCTTGCGGATATTCCGACACGCTCAATGAGCAAGGTCTGTCAGTGCCCAAGGAATTGGGCACACGGGTGAATACATCGGCACTGAAAGCACCGGATCCCAAGGTGCAGGCGGTGCAGTTTTTCCCGAATCCGAAGTTGAAAAAAGACTGACGGGTCTACGCCCCCTGAGCGGATGGCTCAGGGGGTGATCACCAAGGCTGTTTTTTCGGCTGCCGCGTCCTTGGCGGTGTCTGCGGTATTCAGCCAGCTTTTCATCGAGCACAGTGCAAACGCGCTGGTGCTGCATTCACCGTTGGCCAGTGCCGTGCGTAACTTGTCGACATCGGCCTTCATCATGTAGCGAACGCCGTCTTTAAAGCCGCTGCTTGCACCAAAGCCCCCCAAGGTCATTTCGCTCAGCGCCTCCTCCTTGCTCCACCCCTGAACCACCACCCGATACATCGCCGCCATCAGGCCGGTGCGATCGGAGCCGTGTTTGCAGTGCATCAGCACGGGGCCATTGCCTTCGGCGTCCTGAATGGCGCGCAGCGCGGCCAGCACGTCGCTGTCGTCGACATGATTGGTGCGATAGGTCAGTTGGACTTGTTTGATGCCTGTGGATTTCAGCCACTTGCTGTCGGATTCGGGCAGGAAATTGATCACCGTACCGATCTTCAGCTTTTCCAGGACCGGAACGGCGCTGCTATCCGGCAGTGCGCTGCGATAGAGGGTGGGCGACATTTGATAAAGGTTGTATTGGTTGCCCACCGGCTGGGCCCATTCCGCTGACCGGATGGGCGTGAGCTCTTCGGCCTGGGCGTGGACGGTAGTAAACAGCGCCATGAACGCCAGGCTGAGTGCGGGCAGCAATTGATGGTTGAACATGGGCGATGTAACCGAATAGGAAAGGGCTGATGGGGCCCAGATTCGCCCAAGGGGGGTCAATGCCGCGTGAGGCTCTCGTCAAAGAATCGTGAACGCATGCTGTTTTTTCCGGCTGAATCGATTCTCCTCGATCCTTAGCCTGCTATCCTTTGTAACTATTGATTGCTGCTGTGTTCTATCCCTTTGGGTCCTTTGGATCCTATTTGCTGCCAAAACTAATAAGTCGCTCCATGAAGCGGCTGATAAATCCGTGACCACATGATGAGGTGCCACCATGTCTGATCAAGATCAAGACAACCCCCGGCGTGAGTTTTTGCGCAAATCCTTGACCTTGATCCCCGTGGTCACTGTCGCCAGCACGGGCCTGGGCGGTTCGATGCTGATGGCCGTTCCCGAGCCGGTTCAAGCCAGCCCCGAAAAGGCGCCTGTCAGCACCCAGGCGTATGAGCCGAGCTATTTCACTGCCGAGGAATGGGCCTTTATCAACGCGGCCGTGGCCCGCTTGATCCCGGCGGATGACCAAGGCCCGGGCGCCCTGGAAGCCGGCGCGCCGGAATACATCGACCGCCAGATGAACACGCCGTACGCGGCGGGTGCCCTGTGGTTCATGCAAGGCCCGTTCAACGCCGACGCGCCGCCTGAAATGGGTTGGCAGAGCAAACTGGTGCCCAAGGAGATCTATCGCCTCGGCATCGCTGCCACGGATGCTTGGTCGAAAGCGATGAACGGTAAGCTATTTGCCGAGCAAGACAGCGCTACCCAGGAAAAATTACTCCAGCGTCTGGAGGCCGGCGACGCGCAGTTCGACAGCGTTCCGCCGAAGATTTTCTTCAACCTGTTGCTGCAAAACACCAAGGAAGGCTTCTTCTGCGACCCGGTCCACGGTGGCAACAAAGGCATGGTCGGCTGGACCATGATCGGCTTCCCCGGCGCCCGCGCCGATTTCATGGATTGGGTTGAACGCAACGAGCAATACCCCTTCCCGGCTGTTTCCATCCGTGGCGAGAGGGCATAAACGTGGCGACCATCATGAAGAAAGTGGATGCAGTGATTGTCGGCTTCGGCTGGACCGGCGCGATCATGGCCAAGGAGCTGACGGAAGCGGGCCTCAACGTGGTAGCGCTGGAGCGCGGCCCGATGCAGGACACCTACCCCGACGGCAACTATCCCCAGGTCATCGACGAACTGACCTACAGCGTGCGTAAAAAACTCTTCCAGGACATCTCCAAGGAAACCGTGACCATTCGCCATAGCGTGAATGATGTGGCGATGCCCAACCGCCAACTGGGCGCTTTCCTGCCCGGCAACGGCGTGGGTGGTGCCGGCCTGCATTGGTCGGGCGTGCACTTTCGGGTGGACCCGATCGAGTTGCGCATGCGCAGCCATTACGAAGAGCGCTACGGGAAAAACTTCATTCCCAAGGACATGACCATCCAGGATTTCGGCGTCAGCTATGAAGAACTGGAGCCGTTCTTCGACTATGCCGAGAAAGTCTTCGGCACCTCCGGTCAAGCCTGGACGGTGAAAGGCCAGCTGGTGGGCGAAGGCAAGGGGGGCAACCCTTACGCGCCGGATCGCTCGAATCATTTCCCGCTGGAGTCGCAGAAGAACACCGTCTCCGCACAGTTGTTCCAGAAGGCCGCCACCGCCGTGGGTTACAAGCCTTACAACTTGCCTTCCGCGAATACGTCGGGGCCGTACACCAACCCCTACGGCGCGCAAATGGGCCCGTGCAACTTCTGTGGTTTCTGCAGCGGCTATGTCTGCTACATGTATTCCAAGGCTTCGCCGAACGTGAACATCCTGCCGGCCTTGCGCCAGGAGCCCAAGTTCGAACTGCGGCCCAATTCCCACGTGCTGAAGGTCAACCTCGACAGTACCAAGCGCAAGGCCACTGGCGTGACGTACGTCGACGCCCAAGGCCGCGAGTGCGAGCAGCCGGCAGACTTGGTGATCCTCGGGTCCTTCCAGTTCAACAACGTGCGCCTGATGCTGCTGTCGGGCATCGGCAAGCCCTACGACCCGATCTCCGGCGAGGGCGTGGTGGGCCGGAACTTCGCCTACCAGAACATGGCCACCATCAAGGCGTTCTTCGACAAGGACGTGCACACCAACAACTTCATCGGCGCCGGCGGCAACGGTGTGGCGATCGATGACTTCAACGCCGACAACTTCGACCACGGGCCTCACGGCTTTGTGGGCGGCTCGCCGATGTGGGTCAACCAGGCGGGCAGCCGGCCGATTGCCGGTACGTCCAACCCGCCGGGCACGCCGGCGTGGGGCAGTGCCTGGAAGCGCGCCACCGCCGATTACTACACTCACCAGGTGTCAATGGATGCCCACGGCGCTCATCAATCCTACCGTGGCAACTACCTCGATCTGGACCCGGTTTACCGCGATGCCTACGGCCTGCCGCTGCTGCGCATGACCTTCGACTGGCAGGAAAATGACATCAAGATGAACCGCTTCATGGTCGACAAAATGAGCAAGATTGCCGAAGCGATGAACCCCAAGGCGATCGCCTTGTTGGGCAAAAAAGTCGGTGAGCACTTCAACACCGCGGCCTACCAGACCACCCACCTCAACGGTGGCGCGATCATGGGCACTGACCCGAAAACCAGTGCCTTGAACCGCTACTTGCAGTGCTGGGACGTGCACAACGTGTTTGTCCCGGGCGCTTCCGCGTTCCCACAAGGCTTGGGCTACAACCCAACGGGCCTGGTGGCGGCGCTGACCTACTGGTCGGCGCGGGCGATTCGCGAGCAATACCTGAAAAACCCCGGCCCACTGGTTCAGGCATAAGGAGCGATGACCATGAAAGCATTTGTTATCGCGTCCCTGGCCTTGTTCAGCAGCTGCTCGGTGAGTGCGGCTGAAACCGATCTGGTCAAACAGGGTGAATACCTGGCTCGCGCCGGTGACTGCGTGGCCTGCCACACCGCCAAGGGTGGCAAGCCGTTCGCCGGTGGCCTGCCGATGGAAACCCCGATCGGCACTATCTACTCCACCAACATCACCCCGGACAAAACCGGCCTGGGCGACTACAGCTTCGAAGACTTCGACCAGGCCGTGCGCCATGGCGTCGCCAGGAACGGTAGTACCCTTTACCCGGCGATGCCCTACCCGTCTTATGCGCGGGTCAGCGAAAGCGACATGCAGGCGCTGTATGCGTACTTCATGAAGGGCGTGGAGCCAGTGGCGCAGGTGAACAAGGACAGCGACATTCCCTGGCCGTTGAGCATGCGCTGGCCGTTGGCCGGATGGCGCTGGATGTTTGCGCCCAAGGTCGAGGACTACAAGGCCCAGGCGGGCGCCGACCCGGTGATCAGCCGTGGCGCGTATCTGGTGGAAGGCCTCGGCCACTGCGGCGCTTGCCACACACCCCGGGCCCTGACCATGCAGGAAAAGTCCCTGAGTGCGTCGGATGGCAGCGCTTTCCTGTCCGGCAGTGCGCCGCTGGAAGGCTGGATTGCCAAGAGCCTGCGGGGCGACCACAAGGACGGCCTGGGTAGCTGGAGCGAGGAGCAACTGGTGCAATTCCTCAAGACCGGGCGCAGTGATCGCAGTGCGGTGTTTGGTGGCATGAGCGACGTTGTAGTACACAGCATGCAGTACATGTCGGAAGAGGACCTGACGGCTATCGCCCGTTACCTCAAGAGCCTGCCGGCGGTGGATCCGAAGGACCAGCCGCATCAGTACGACAAACAAGTCGCCGACGCGCTGTGGAAGGGCGATGACAGCAAGCCGGGGGCTTCGGTATACATCGACAACTGTGCAGCCTGTCACCGCACTGACGGCCATGGCTACACCCGGGTATTCCCGGCGCTGGCGGGCAACCCGGTGTTGCAGACGGCGGATGCGACTTCATTGATCAACATTGTGTTGAACGGCGGCACCTTGCCGGCTACCCATACGGCGCCTTCGACCTTCACCATGCCGGCGTTTGCCTGGCGGTTGTCGGACCAGGAGGTGGCGGATGTCGTCAGTTTTGTTCGGGGCAGTTGGGGTAATAAAGGCGCGCCGGTGAAAGCCAGCGACGTGGCGAACCTGCGCAAGAATGACATGCAGACGACCTCGGGCGATGACCTTGGTCAGGTGACCTCCAAGCACTGATTGGGCATCGACCGCCCAACGGCACTGGTCAGAAACGCTGCGCCTCTATACTGTATAAAAAAACAGTATAGAGGCGCTTTCATGTCCACTCCTCTGCCGCCTCGCGGGCGCGGCACGGCCACCAACCTGCACAATCGTTTCGCGCCCACTGTCAGCGTGGCGGAAGACGACGGCTGGTATCAGGAAGTGCCACAGACCCAGGGCACCGAAGTCCGTATCGAAACCGCGAAAACCATCATCACCCGCAACAGCTCGCCGGATATCCCGTTTGATCGGGCGATCAACCCGTATCGCGGCTGCGAGCATGGTTGTATCTACTGCTATGCGCGGCCCAGTCACGCGTATTGGGACCTGTCGCCGGGGCTGGACTTCGAAACCAAGCTGATCGCCAAGACCAACGCCGCCGACGTGCTGGAGCAGCAACTGTCGAAGCCGGGCTACAGCTGCGCGCCGATCAACCTGGGCTCCAATACCGACCCGTACCAGCCTATCGAGCGCGAGTACAAGATCACCCGGCAGACCCTGGAAGTGCTGCTGCGCTATCGCCATCCGGTGACGATCATTACCAAGGGCTCGCTGATCCTGCGGGACCTCGACCTGCTGACCGAGCTGGCGCAGCAACGGCTGGTGGCGGTGATGATCAGCCTCACCAGCCTGGACGATGAGCTCAAGCGTATCCTGGAGCCGCGCACGGCTGCGCCCAAGGCCCGGCTGCGGGCGATTCGGGTGATGCGCGAGGCGGGAATCCCGGTCGGCGTGTTGTGTTCGCCGATGATCCCGATGATCAACGACAGCGAGCTGGAAAGCCTGCTGGCCGAAGCCCATGCCGCTGGTGCACAAAGCGCGGCGTACATGATGCTGCGCCTGCCCCTGGAAGTGGCGCCGCTGTTCGAGGAATGGCTGGCGGCCCATTATCCGCAGCGGGCAGCCCATGTGATGAGCCTGGTGCGGCAGGTGCGCGGCGGTGAGGTCTACGACAGCCGCTTCGGTGTACGCATGCGCGGCGAAGGGCCGTTTGCCGATCTGTTGGCGCAACGGTTCGCCAAGGCGATCAAACGATTGGGGCTCAACCGCCGGGAAGGGTTTAATCTGGATTGCACGGCGTTTTGTCCGCCGGGCAGGCAGATGGCATTATTGTAAACTGCTGGGCAAGCGTACTTTTCCTGTCGGAATAGTTGCGTTTTGATATCACTGAAAGCCCCGATCTAGAGCGGTTCATTCAGTTTCAGTTAAGTTTCGGCGGGTACCTTGTTCATCGAGTGACTAATGAGTCGGTGCTCCGGTTTGGGCGCCAACCGCACTGGAAAACTCCCCTGCTCCAACCAAGAGGATGAATCATGAGTGACAAGGATAAACAGCCGTTGGCTGCGTCGGCTTCAGCCCCTCACGAGGCGGAATCCGCCGATGCAGCGCTGCAGCACATCGTTGAAGGCTTTTTGCATTTCCATAACGAGATCTTTCCGCAGCAGGAAGAACTCTTCAAAAAACTCGCCACGGCCCAGAGCCCACGGGCGATGTTCATTACTTGCGCCGACTCGCGCATCGTTCCCGAACTGATCACCCACAGCTCCCCGGGGGATTTGTTCGTGACCCGTAACGTCGGCAACGTCGTGCCGCCTTATGGGCAGATGAACGGCGGCGTTTCCACGGCCATCGAGTACGCAGTACTGGCCCTAGGCGTGCAGCACATCATCATTTGCGGCCACTCCGACTGCGGCGCCATGCGCGCAGTGCTCAACCCCCAAAGCCTGGAAAAAATGCCCACGGTAAAGGCCTGGCTGCGCCACGCCGAGGTCGCCAAGACCATGGTCCAGGACAACTGTGACTGCGCCAACGAACACGAAAGCATGCACGTACTCACCGAGGAAAACGTGATTGCCCAGTTGCAGCACCTGCGCACTCACCCGTCGGTGGCTTCGCGCATGGCCAACGGGCATCTGTTTATCCATGGCTGGGTCTACGACATCGAGACCAGCGAAATCAGGGCCTACGATGCGGATCAGGCAGCGTTCCTGCCCCTGAACGGTACCCAACCGATTCCATCCGCGACGCCTAAAGCGCGCTTCTAAAACAATCCCTGTCGGGTAAAGCGATGGCTGCCATTCGAGCAGCCAGGCCTTGCCACGCCCGGCGAATGCCTCGGGAGAGTCATCATGCGTGCTGCTCAATTAAAAGCTGTGCTGCCACGGGAGCTGCTGGCCTCCGTGGTTGTGTTTCTGGTTGCCCTGCCGCTGTGCATGGGGATCGCGATCGCATCAGGGATGCCGCCAGCCAAAGGCCTGATCACCGGGATCATCGGTGGTCTTGTCGTGGGTTGGTTGGCGGGGTCGCCGCTGCAAGTCAGCGGGCCTGCGGCGGGTTTGGCGGTGTTGGTGTTCGAGTTGGTGCGCCAGCATGGCATGGCCATGCTCGGGCCCATTCTGTTGCTGGCGGGCTTCCTGCAACTGGTGGCCGGGCGCTTGCGTCTGGGTTGCTGGTTTCGCGTCACTGCGCCTGCGGTGGTGTACGGGATGCTGGCGGGTATCGGGGTGCTGATTGTCCTGTCGCAAGTCCACGTGATGCTCGACGGTGCACCCAAACCTTCCGGGCTGGATAACCTCGCCGGCTTTCCGGCGGCGTTGGTCCAGGCGATTCCGACCCTCGGCGGGGGCCTGGGTTGGCAGGCCGGTTTGCTCGGGCTGTCGACGATTCTGGTGATGTGGCTGTGGGATAAGTTTCGCCCGCAAACGCTGCGCTTCGTGCCGGGCGCCCTGCTCGGCGTGGGCTTGGCAACGGTTACCAGCCTGGTGCTGGCGCTGCAGGTCAAGCGTGTGGAGGTGCCGGAAAACCTGGCGGACGCCATCGACTGGCTGCGCCCCAGCGACTTGCTGAACCTGGCGGACCCCAACCTGTTGATCGCTGCGTTCGCCGTGGCGTTTATCGCCAGCGCCGAAACATTGCTGTCGGCGGCGGCTGTCGACCGTATGCACGCCGGGCAACGTTCTGACTTCGACAAGGAATTGTCGGCACAAGGCGTGGGCAACATGCTGTGTGGCCTGGTGGGCGCCCTGCCGATGACCGGCGTGATCGTGCGCAGTTCGGCCAACGTCCAGGCCGGCGCTACCACGCGGTTGTCGGCGATGTTCCACGGCTTATGGCTGCTGGCGTTCGTGCTGTTGCTGTCCAGTGTGCTGCAAAGCATTCCGGTGGCGAGCCTGGCGGGTGTGCTGGTGTACACCGGGATCAAGTTGGTGGATATGAAGGCGTTTCGTGGCCTGGCGCGTTACGGCCGGATGCCGATGTTTACCTATGCCGCGACGGCCCTGGCGATCATCTTTACCGACTTGCTGACGGGCGTGCTGGTGGGCTTCGGGCTGACGCTGGTCAAGCTGGCGTTCAAGGCTTCGCGCCTGAAAATAAGCCTGATCGACCTGCCGCTGGAGGGCGAGATGGAGTTGCGCTTGACGGGCGCTGCGACCTTTCTCAAGGTGCCGGCATTGACCCAGGTGCTGTCGACGGTGCCCGCCGGCACCACGGTGCATGTGCCCCTCAGTAACCTGAGTTATATCGACCATTCCTGCCTTGAGCTGCTGGAGGAATGGGGGCGCGCCAATGCGGCCAAGGGCTCGACGTTGGTGATCGAGGCGCGGGGGTTGAAACGCAGGTTGGAAGGCAGAGTCAGGACGACGACCGGAATAGGCTCGGCTCCGTCCATTGGCTGACAAAGCCGGATCAAAATGTGGGAGCGGGCTTGCCCGCTCCCACATTGGATCTATGTCAGTCAGGAGATTTACGCCGGCTGATCCAGCTCAAGCCCCACGCCCAACTGCCGCGACAGGCACGGCCAGCGCTTCCAGGCGGCTTCCGTGTCCGGGCTCTTGAGCTTGTCGCGGTACGCTTCAACCGACTCCAGCGCAAAACTCTCTTCGTTGAGCATCTCGTCCACGGCGTGGTGCACCGCTTCATCCAGCTGATTGGCAAAGGTCTCGCCGATCAATTGGTGAGCAATCACGTTCGCCACGGTGGTATCCAGCGGAATCAACGGCTGGCCGAAGTGCTTGATATACAGATCGTTGACCTCTTCCACCAGGCGATGCGCCAGGTAGGCCTCGTCCAGCAAGCCGTCCAGGCCTTCATGCCCGGCCAGGATCGCCGGAGGCTGCAGGAAGAAATGCTCGGCGATTTTCAGCACCGGTTTGATCTGGCTCTCAATACCGGCTTCGCGGGCGACATCGTTGGCCGCGTCCAGCAGATCCGGGACCTGGTCGATGTAGGCGCTGACAAAACGCGTCATCACGCCTTTGGCGTCGACATCCGGCAGGGAGATAGCCGGGTGCAGGTGCGGTAACTGGACTTCCAGCTGCTGAGCAAGCTGGCCAGTGCTGGTTTCGTGTTGATGGGCACGGGAAATCTGCTCGCGCAATGCGGCGGTGTTCATGAAAGCTCCAGTGATGCAGGCGTAGGAAATAGGGAGAGCATAAGGTAGCTCGTTTATACGAGAGCCTAAGACGCATTTGTCATAATTATTTCATGGTTATGCACTGCTGTTATATCAAATCGCCATCGTTCGTCGGATAACGCGCGCCATCGGTCCTGTTGTGTGGTCGGTTCGTCCATTTTCGTTCATTTGCCCGATCACATTGCGGGGTGGCGGTCGCTGTCTATACTCGGTTTTGTACGCAATTAGCTGATGACGCCCGACTGCATGAGCAGGCAAGGCTTGGCGGTTGTAAGCAGTATGGAAGCCGCTCCCTTGGCCGCAGGTGCAAACCGGCGGGATAACAAGAATGATAAGGGGAACCCGCAATGACGCGACATCCACATGTTTGGATGGGCCTACTGTTGTGGTCAGTATTCGGCCAGGCGCAAGCCGCCTGGACAACGAATATGGCGCCAGGGGCCACTGAAGTCAGTCACGCCGTGTTTGACCTGCACATGACCATTTTCTGGATTTGTGTGGCGATTGGCATCGTCGTGTTTGGCGCGATGTTCTGGTCGATGATCATCCATCGGCGCTCCACGGGCCAAGTGGCGGCCAAGTTCCACGAGAGTACGACGGTGGAGATTCTCTGGACCGTGGTGCCTTTGCTGATCCTGGTGGCGATGGCCATTCCGGCCACCAAGACGTTGATCAACATCTACGACAGCACTGAGTCGGACATCGACATCCAGGTCACCGGCTACCAGTGGAAGTGGCACTACAAATACCTGGGTCAGGACGTCGAATTCTTCAGCAACCTGGCCACGCCCGCCGAGCAGATCCATAACCAGGCCGTCAAAGGCGAGCATTACCTGTTGGAAGTCGACCAGCCGTTGGTGTTGCCGGTGGGCGCCAAGGTGCGCTTCCTGGTGACGGCCGCCGACGTGATCCACTCGTGGTGGGTGCCGGCGTTTGCGGTCAAGCGTGATGCGATTCCCGGCTTCGTCAACGAGGCCTGGACCCGGGTTGAAAAGCCCGGCATCTACCGCGGCCAGTGCGCCGAATTGTGCGGCAAGGACCACGGGTTCATGCCGATCGTGGTGGAGGTCAAGTCCAAGGCCGACTACGACACCTGGCTCGGCGAGCGCAAGGAAGAGGCGGCCAAGCTCAAGGAGCTGACCTCCAAGGAATGGACCCTGGATGAACTGGTGGCCCGTGGCGACAAGGTTTATCACACCACCTGCGTCGCCTGTCACCAGGCGGAAGGCCAGGGCCTGCCGCCGATGTTCCCGGCGCTCAAAGGCTCGCCGATTGCCACGGGACCCAAGGAAGACCACCTGCACCGCGTGTACTTCGGCAAGCCCGGCACCGCCATGGCGGCGTTCGGCAAGCAACTGTCGGAAGTCGATATCGCGGCGGTCGTGACCTACGAACGTAACGCCTGGGGCAACAACAAAGGCGACATGGTCACCCCTAAAGACGTGCTGGCTTTGAAACAGGCGGAAAGCAAATGACTTCCTTCATTGCGTCTTCCCTGAACCGTCCCGCCCACTCGTTCGCAGGAGAAAAGCCATGAGCGCTGTGATCGATGACCACGGTCATGCCGGTGACCACGCTCACGGCCCCGCCAAGGGCCTGATGCGCTGGGTGCTGACCACCAACCACAAAGACATCGGGACCATGTACCTGTGGTTCAGCTTCGCCATGTTCCTGCTCGGCGGGTCGTTCGCCATGGTGATCCGTGCGGAGCTGTTCCAGCCGGGCCTGCAGATCGTGGAGCCGGCGTTCTTCAACCAGATGACCACCATGCATGGCCTGGTGATGGTGTTCGGTGCGGTGATGCCGGCGTTTGTCGGCCTGGCCAACTGGATGATCCCGTTGATGATCGGTGCGCCCGACATGGCCCTGCCGCGCATGAACAACTTCAGCTTCTGGCTGTTGCCGGCGGCGTTCCTGATGCTGGTGTCCACCCTGTTCATGCCTGGCGGCGGGCCGAACTTCGGCTGGACCTTCTACGCCCCGCTCTCCACCACCTACGCGCCGGAAAGCGTGACGTTCTTCATCTTCGCCATCCACCTGATGGGCATCAGCTCGATCATGGGCGCGATCAACGTCATCGCCACCATCCTCAACCTGCGCGCCCCCGGCATGACCCTGATGAAAATGCCGCTGTTCGTCTGGACCTGGCTGATCACCGCCTTCCTGCTGATCGCGGTGATGCCGGTGCTGGCCGGGTGCGTGACCATGATGCTGATGGACATCCACTTCGGCACCAGCTTCTTCAGTGCTGCCGGTGGCGGTGACCCGGTGTTGTTCCAGCATGTGTTCTGGTTCTTCGGGCATCCCGAGGTGTACATCATGATCCTGCCGGCCTTCGGTGCCGTCAGCTCGATCATCCCGACCTTCTCGCGCAAGCCGTTGTTCGGCTACACCTCGATGGTGTACGCCACGGCGAGCATCGCGTTCCTGTCATTCATCGTGTGGGCGCACCACATGTTCGTGGTGGGTATCCCGCTGGTGGGCGAGCTGTTCTTCATGTACGCCACGCTGCTGATTGCGGTGCCCACGGGGGTGAAGGTGTTCAACTGGGTGAGCACCATGTGGCAAGGCTCGCTGACTTTCGAGACGCCGATGCTGTTCGCCGTGGCCTTCGTGATTTTGTTCACCATCGGCGGGTTCTCCGGCCTGATGCTGGCTATCGCCCCGGCGGATTTCCAGTACCACGACACCTACTTTGTGGTGGCGCACTTCCATTACGTACTGGTGCCCGGCGCGATCTTCGGGATCTTCGCCTCGGCCTACTACTGGCTGCCGAAATGGACCGGCCACATGTACGACGAAACCCTGGGCAAGCTGCACTTCTGGCTGTCGTTCGTGGGGATGAACATGGCGTTCTTCCCGATGCACTTTGTAGGACTGGCCGGCATGCCGCGTCGGGTGCCGGACTACAACTTGCAGTTCGCCGATTTCAACATGGTCTCCTCCATCGGTGCCTTCACCTTTGGCGCGACGCAAATCTTCTTCCTGTTCATCGTCATCAAGTGCATCCGTGGCGGCAAGCCTGCGCCGGCCAAGCCGTGGGATGGCGCCGAAGGGCTGGAGTGGAGCATCCCTTCGCCTGCGCCGTACCACACCTTCACCACGCCGCCGGAGGTCAAATGAACACCTCCCTACCCTGTGGGAGCTGGTTTGCCTGCGATGGCATCACCTCGGTGTACCTGAAAGACCGAGTTGCCAGCATCGCAGGCAAGCCAGCTCCCACAGAAAAGCCATTCACAGAACATTCGTTCGCAGGTGGCCGCCATGCTTGAGTCCGTGCCTATCAAGCGCCTGGTCACGCGGCTGCTGATCCTGGTGGTGGCGATGTTCGCCTTCGGCTTTGCCCTGGTGCCGATCTACGACGTGATGTGCAAGGCGTTCGGCATCAACGGCAAGACCGCCGGACAGTACGAAGGCGAGCAGGTGGTAGACCCGACGCGCCAGGTGCGGGTGCAATTCCTGTCCACCAACGCCATCGACATGGTCTGGGAGTTCCACTCCAAGGCCGACGAGGTGGTGGTCAATCCTGGCGCGGTCACCGAGATGCTGTTCGTGGCCTACAACCCCACCGACAAGCCGATGACGGCGCAGGCGGTGCCGAGCATTTCGCCCGCCGAGGCGGCGATGTACTTCCACAAGACCGAGTGTTTTTGCTTCACCCAGCAAGTGCTACAGCCAGGTCAGCGCATAGAGATGCCGGTGCGCTTCATTGTCGACCGCGACATGCCGAAGGATGTGAAGCATTTGACACTGGCGTACACGCTGTTCGATATCACCGCGCGCCAACCGCCCGTGGCTGTCCATACCGGCGGCTAGGCGTTGCTTGCGGGCTCGATTAGGAGAACGAATACATGTCGACTCATGATACGTACTACGTACCAGCGCAAAGCAAATGGCCAATAATTGCCACGTTGGGCATGCTGATTACGGTGTTCGGGCTGGCTACCTGGTTCAACGATCTGAAGGCCGCACGCCCGGAGTCCCACGGCCCGCTGATCTTTTTCGTCGGCGGCCTGCTGTTGGCCTACATGATGTTTGGCTGGTTCGGCGCCGTGATCAAGGAAAGCCGCGCCGGTTTGTACAGTTCGCAGATGGACCGCTCCTTTCGCTGGGGCATGACCTGGTTCATCTTTTCCGAAGTGATGTTTTTCGTCGCGTTCTTCGGTGCGCTGTTTTATGTGCGGCATATGTCAGCGCCGTGGCTGGCGGGCGAAGGCCACAAGGGCATCGCACACATGCTGTGGCCGAACTTCGAATTTGCCTGGCCGCTGTTGAACAATCCTGACCCGAAACTGTTTCCCGCACCCAAGGGCACCATCAGCCCGTGGGGCTTGCCGCTGGTCAATACGATCTTGCTGGTCAGCTCCAGCGTGACCATCACCATCGCCCACCATGCCTTGCGCAAAGGCCATCGCGGCGCATTGAAGATCTGGCTGGCGATCACCGTGCTGCTGGGGTGGGCGTTTCTCGGCTTCCAGGCCGAGGAATACATCCATGCCTATAAGGAGCTGGGCCTGACCCTGGGCTCCGGTGTGTACGGCGCGACCTTCTTCATGCTCACCGGCTTCCACGGTGCTCACGTGACCATCGGCACCATCATTTTGTTTGTGATGCTGATGCGCATCCTGAAAGGGCATTTCAACAACGAACACCAGTTCGGGTTCGAGGCGGCCAGTTGGTATTGGCACTTTGTGGACGTGGTGTGGATCGGGCTGTTTTTCTTCGTTTACGTGCTTTGAGGTGTTTCACCAAGGCGCATGAGACACCAGCTGGCCGCTGAAGAACCCCCAGGTGATCAACCCCAGGGTGATCACGGCCAGCACCACACGCACGGTCAAGGCAGTGACGAGGCGGTTGGAGTTGCCCTCGTCCTTGACCAGAAAGAACAAGCCACTGAACAGGCTCACGACGGTAGCAATCAGCATCAGGGCAATGGCTGCTTTGAGCATGGTGGGCTCCGGGGCTCTTTTTTGGAGGGGGCGAGCAATGAGATTCAGTATAGCCAGCGCAGCACCGACCTCTGCGGCAATGCCATGAAACCCTTTCGCCCCGGTATCGCGCCGACGCTGGTGGTGCTTGTGCTGCTGCCACTGTTGGTGTCCCTCGGATTTTGGCAGCTGTCGCGCGGCCATGAAAAACAGGCGTTGCTGGAAACCTACGCCGAGCGTCGCGCCGCCGAGCCCATGAGCAGTACGCAACTGCAGGCCACCGAAGACCCGGCCTTCCGCCGCGTGCACTTGCGCGGGCAGTTCGACGCCGAGCACAGCGTATTGCTGGACAACCGCTTTCGGGACGGCAAGGTCGGTGTCGAGTTGCTGCAACCGTTCCATGATCAGGCCAGCGGCCAGTGGCTGCTGCTCAACCGCGGCTGGCTGCCCTGGCCGGACCGGCGCACGCCGCCCGTGTTCACTACCCCCGAACAACCGCTGAATGTCGACGCCTGGGTCTATGTGGCCCCGGGCGAGACCTTCCAGCTGCATGCCGATCCGGCGGGCGCAAAGTGGCCGCGATTGCTGACTGCACTGCATCCCGAAGCGTTGTGGGCCGAGTTGGATCGCAGCGGATTCGCCTATGAAGTGCGGGCTGAAGCGGGCCCGGCCACCTACGACACCAACTGGCCCGTGGTCGCCATGGGCCCGGAAAAACACCTGGGCTATGCCGTGCAGTGGTTCGCCATGGCGGTGGCGCTGTTCGGTCTTTACCTCTACCTCGGATGGCACAACACAAAAAAGGAGAAGCGCCATGGGAGCGGCCATGAATCCACTCAACATGTCTGACGCGCCGGCAGCGCCCAACCGGCGCAAGGGGCGCTGGCAACTGATCCTGATCCTGCTGATGGTGGTCGGCCCAATGGTGCTCGCCACCTTCATGTACAAGTTGCAGTTCTGGGTGCCGGACAACCGCAGCTACCACGGCGAGATGATCGGCAATGGCCAGACCCGTGCCGACATTGGCGTGCAGGCCGACGAAGACCGCTGGCAACTGCTGGTCACCGCGCCCACTGCCTGCGCAGCTGACTGCCAGCAACTGGTGTACCTGGCGCGCCAGCTGCAAATCGGCCTGGGCCGTGATGCTTCCCGCGCCAGCCACGCCCTGGCCAGCGCGCAGCCGGTGAGCACCGCCTACGACGCCAGGCTCAAGGCCGAATATCCGCAACTGCAGCGCTACTCCCTGGACCTCTCGACCTTCAACAAAGACGCCGCCGCTCAAGGCAGCGGCGATGCCCAGCTGTGGATCGTCGATCCCCACGGCAACCTGGTGCTGCGCTACGACGCCCGGGTCAAGGGCAAGGACCTGCTCAACGACCTGCGCCTGCTGCTGAAACTGTCGAACATCGGATAAGGACACCGTCATGGCCAAACCTGGATTTCGCCTCGCGTTGTTTGCCACCTTGCTGGCGCTGATCGTAGTGCTGCTGGGTGCCTATACCCGCCTGACCCACGCGGGCCTCGGTTGCCCGGATTGGCCGGGGTGCTACGGCTTTATCAGCGTGCCGAAGAGCGAAGCCCAGTTGGCCCATGCCGAACTGCATTACCCGGACGCGCCGGTAGAGGCGGACAAGGGCTGGAACGAGATGACTCACCGTTACTTCGCCGGCACCCTCGGGCTGTTGATCGTATTGCTGGCGGCCCGCGCCTGGACCCATCGTCATCATCCGGGGCAGCCGTTGAAACTGCCGTTGTTCCTGTTGGCGGTGGTGTTTGCCCAGGCGGCGTTCGGGATGTGGACGGTGACGCTGAAGCTCTGGCCGCAGGTGGTCACCGGGCATTTATTGGGCGGGTTTGCGACGTTGAGCCTGCTGTTCTTGCTGACACTGCGCCTGTCCGGCGTGTTGCCGGCGCTGATCGTGCCCAGGCGTTTGCAGTACTGGGCCACGGCCGGGCTGGTGCTGGTGATCGGCCAGATTGCCCTGGGTGGATGGGTCAGCTCCAACTACGCGGCGGTGGCCTGTATCGACCTGCCGACCTGTCACGGCCAATGGTGGCCGGCGGCAGATTTCGCCAATGGTTTCCACTTGACCCAGCATATAGGCCCTAATTACCTCGGCGGCCAACTGGACAGTGACGCGCGTACGGCAATTCACCTGACCCACCGGATTGGCGCGCTGCTGGTCACCGTCGTGCTGCTGGGCCTGGCCTGGCAGCTCAAGGTGGTCGGTATGACCCGCCTGGCTGGCCTGTTGCTGATCGCCCTGGCGGCGCAAATCTGCCTGGGGCTGAGCAACGTGTATTTCCACCTGCCGCTGCCGGTGGCGGTCGCCCATAACGCCGGCGGTGCGGCGTTGCTGCTGACGCTGGTGCTGGTCAATTACCACGCCCGTACCAGCCTGGTCCGGGTGCGGCATCAGTTGCCGTTCGGCTGGCGCTTCAGCCCGCGTAAACACGTGTCGGGCCTCATAACAATAAAAGGAGAGATGCCATGGCGACCTTGATCGGCGAGCGTCACAGCCAGGCGATCTGGCGTGACTACCTGGAGCTGACCAAGCCAAAAGTAGTGGTGCTGATGCTTATCACCTCGCTGGTGGGCATGTTCCTCGCCACCCGCGCCGGGGTGCCGTGGCCGGTGCTGATTTTCGGCAATCTGGGCATTGCCCTGTGTGCCGGTGGTGCGGCGGCGGTCAACCATGTGGTGGACCGGCGCATCGATGCGCTGATGGCGCGCACCCATAAACGCCCGCTGGCGGAAGGGCGCGTATCGCCTGTGGCGGCGCTTGTTTTCGCGCTGGTGCTGGCGGTGGCCGGGCTGGCTCTGCTGCTGGCGTTTACCAACCCACTGGCCGCGTGGCTGACCCTGGCTTCGCTGTTGGGCTACGCCGTGATCTACACCGGCTTCCTCAAGCGTGCCACGCCGCAGAACATCGTCATCGGTGGCCTTGCCGGCGCCGCGCCGCCGTTGCTGGGTTGGGTCGCCGTTACTGGCCACGTCAGTGCCGAGCCGTTGCTGCTGGTGCTGATCATCTTCGCCTGGACACCTCCGCACTTCTGGGCCCTGGCGATTCACCGCAAGGAGGAATACGCCAAGGCCGACATCCCGATGCTGCCCGTGACCCACGGCGAGCACTACACCAAGGTGCATATCCTGCTCTACACCTTCGCCCTGCTGGCGGTCAGCCTGATGCCCTATGTCATCCACATGAGCGGCGTGCTGTACCTGGTGTGTGCGCTGGTTCTGGGCGGGCGCTTTCTGCAATGGGCCTGGGTGCTGTACCGTGGCAGTCGGCCGCACGCGGCGATCAACACCTTCAAGTACTCTATTGGGTACCTGTTCATGCTGTTTATCGCCCTGCTCGTAGACCATTACCTATTGTTGAACCTATGACTCGAACTCAAAAAACTGTCTTCATTCTGGTGGCCATCGTCGCGTTGATCATGGGCCTGACCGTCAACAAAGTACTGAGCGGCAAAGGCCAGGGCGACCCGACGGCCTTGATCGACGCGGGCATCATCCTGCTGCCGCAAAGCCGCCAGCTGCCGCCCGTGACCATGACCAACCAGGACGGCCAGCCGGTGGTGGTCAATGAGCTGAAGGGCAAATGGAGCCTGTTGTTCTTCGGCTACACCTTCTGCCCGGACATCTGCCCGACCACCCTCGCCCAGTTGCGCCAGATCAAGAGCGAACTGCCTAAAGACGTTGTGGATAAGTTGCAGGTGATTTTGGTCAGCGTTGACCCGAATCGTGATACGCCGGCGCAGCTTAAACAGTACCTGGGCTACTTCGATCCGCAGTTCGAAGGGCTGACCGGCGCGAATGTGGACGATGTGCAGAAGGTTTCGAACGCGCTGAGCATTCCGTTTATTCCGGCGGACACCAGCAAGCCCAACTACACCGTCGACCACAGCGGCAACCTGGCGCTGATCGGACCGGATGGGACGCAGCGCGGGTTTATTCGTGCGCCATTGAACAACCAGAAGCTGGTGGCGCAGTTCCCGGGGTTGTTGCAGCGTAAGTAAGCCTGTCACTTGTCGTGCTGGCACCATGGCGCAACTGTGGGAGCTGGCTTACTGTGGTGAGGGGGCTTGTCCCCCGTCGGATTCACCACAGATCGATGGGGCTGCTTCGCAGCCCAGCGCGGGGCAAGCCCGCTCACCACAGTAAGCCCGCTCCACATTGGTTATGTGCACGGCATTAAAGTTATGTCGTCGGACTTTTCCCGCAACGTGTAGCGGTCGGCGCGAACTTGTTTGGCGTGCGTCGACTGACTAGTCTTTGCCCTGTCGCTGCAAATTCAGTGACAGGGTGTGGAAGCCCTTATATCGTTAGGCGCACAAAGCGCCACCTAGAGTCAGGCGCTTTTTATCGTCTGTGTTTTATGGTGGTTGTGCGCGGGGCGCTTTCGAGCGCGCCGGGTGCCTAACGTCCCGGTCTTCCACACCTGCGTACAGCCGCCACCCATTACGTGGAAGTAATGCTTGGCGGCCCCTCAATACGTTAGGAGCCAGATCATGAAAGTACTCACCCCCGACCCGCCCTGCACCCCCGAAGTATTCACCCGCCATCACCAGCAACTGCACGCCATCCTCATCGATGCCCAAGCCTGGTTCAGCGCCCGCGACATTGGCCATCTGATGGGCCTGCATCTCAATGAAGCCTTGCTGCGCAAGCTCGATCCTGACCAACAACAAACACTGACCGCGACCACCCACCGCCGGGCTGCGCCGACGTTGATGCTCAGCGAATCCGGGGTTTACGCGATGTTGATCTATCACTACTGCCCCGAAAACCGCGCCCTGCGCCAATGGCTGACTCACGAAGTGGTGCCCGCCCTGCGCGACAAACAGCAGGCAAGCGAAAGCCCGGCCCTGAGTTGGTTGGCCTGGTCGACGGTGAGTTTGAGTGTGCTGCGGTGGCGCAATGAGCCGTGGATCCGGCTGCGCGATATGCCCAAGGTGTTGCCGGGCGTGTAGCGCTTAAAAGTGTGGGAGCTGGCTTGCCTGCGATACAGGCGGCGCGGTGTTACTGATACACCGCAGCGATGCCATCGCAGGCAAGCCAGCTCCCACATTTGATCTCCAGTGTTTGGGAGATCGGATTTCAGCTCTGGATCAGAACGCCGGCAGGATCGCGCCTTTGTACTTCTCGAGAATGAACGCTTTCACTTCCGGGGTGTGCAGGGCTGCAACCAGCTTCTTCACTGCATCCGAGTCCTTGTTGTCTTCGCGGGTCACCAGGATGTTCACGTAAGGCGAGTCATTGCCTTCGATCACCAGGGCGTCCTTGGACGGATCCAGCTTGGCTTCCAGCGCGTAGTTGGTGTTGATCAGCGCCAGGTCGACCTGGGTCAGCACGCGCGGCAGGGTGGCAGCTTCCAGTTCGCGGAATTTCAGGTTTTTCGGGTTACCGGTGATGTCCTTGATGGTCGACAGGATGTTGGTCGGGTCCTTCAGGGTGATCAGGTTGTGCTTGGCCAGCAGCAACAGCGCACGGCCACCGTTGGTGGCGTCGTTCGGGATCACGACGTTGGCGCCGCTTGGCAGCTCTTCCAGCTTTTTGTACTTGCTGGAGTAAGCGCCCAGAGGCTCAAGGTGCACAGCGCCAACGCTCACCAGGTGAGTGCCCTTGGCTTTGTTGAATTCATCCAGGTACGGCTGGTGCTGGAAGAAGTTGGCGTCCAGGCGCTTTTCGGCCACCTGTACGTTTGGCTGAACGTAGTCGGTGAAGACTTTCACTTGCAGGTCCACGCCTTCTTTGGCCAGTGCCGGCTTCACGAATTCGAGGATTTCAGCGTGAGGCACCGGGGACGCAGCCACGGTCAGGGTTTCGGCGGCGTGGGCGGAAAACGCGGCAACGGCGGCGAAAGCAACCAGTAGTTTTTTCATTCAACAAGCTCCTTGTTCGGGTATTGGCCGGCTTCGCGCCGGCAATAGCCGTTATTTTCGAGAAAAGTGCACCACCAGCTTGTCGCCGACGGTTTGCAGAATTTGCACCAGGATCAACAGCAGCACCACGGTGACCACCATCACGTCGGTCTGGAAGCGTTGATAACCGAAACGGATCGCCAGGTCACCCAGGCCACCGGCACCGACCACACCGGCCATGGCCGTGTAGGACACCAGTGTAATCGCCGTCACCGTAATCGCCGCGAAGATGCCGGGGCGGGCTTCGGGCAACAAGGCGTTGGTGATGATCTGCCGGGTCGTGGCGCCCATGGCCTGGGTCGCTTCGATAATCCCGCGGTCCACTTCACGCAACGCGGTTTCCACCAGGCGCGCAAAGAACGGCGTGGCGCCTACCACCAGCGGCGGAATGGCACCGGCCACCCCCAGCGAGGTGCCGGTGATCAGCACCGTGAACGGAATCATCACGATCAACAGAATGATGAATGGCAGCGAACGCAGGATGTTCACGATCAGCGACAGCAAGGCGTACAGGTTCTTCTGTTCAAACAACTGGCGCGGGCTGCACAGGAACAGCAACACGCCCAGCGGCAAGCCCAGCAGCACGGTGAACAGCAGCGAGCCGAACAGCATGGTCATGGTGTCGCCGGTGGCCAGCAGGATTTCCGACCAGTCGATGTTCGAGAAAAAGCTCAACAGGATTTCCATTAGCGCAGCACCTCCATATGGACGTCTGCCGCGGTGAAGGCGGCGAACGCGGCCTCCATGTCACCACCGGTGACGGCCAGGGTCAGTTGCCCGTAGGGAATGTCTTTGATGCGGTCGATACGACCGGCGAGGATGCTGTAGTCCACACCCGTGTCGCGGGCGACGGTACCCAGCAGCGGCGCGTAGGTCGCTTCGCCCTGGAACGTCAGGCGCACGATGCGGCCCGGGACGTGGGCGAAGTCATCGCGCTGCTCGCCTTCGTCAACCTGCTCGGACTCTTGCACGAAACGCTTGGTGGTCGGGTGCTTGGGGTGCAGGAACACGTCGGCGACGGTGCCTTGCTCGACGATCACACCGGCGTCCATCACGGCCACGTGGTCGCAGACTCGGCGGATCACGTCCATTTCATGGGTGATCAGCACGATGGTCAGCTTCAACTCGCGGTTGATCTCGGCCAGCAGTTGCAGGACCGAGGCCGTGGTTTGCGGGTCGAGGGCGCTGGTGGCTTCGTCGCACAGCAGGATCTTTGGCTTGGTAGCCAGGGCGCGGGCGATGCCGACGCGCTGCTTCTGGCCGCCGGACAACTGCGCCGGGTATTTCCTGGCGTGGTCAGACAGGCCGACCCGGGCCAGCAGTTCGGCCACCCGCAGGTCGATTTCCTTGCGGGAAAGTTCGCCGGCGAGGGTCAGCGGCAGTGCCACGTTGTCAGCGACGGTCTTGGACGCCAGCAGGTTGAAGTGCTGGAAGATCATCCCGACCTGTTGCCGGAAACGGCGCAGGCCGTTGGCATCCAGGGCGGTGACTTCTTCGTCATCGACCTTGATCTGGCCGCCGCTGGGCTGCTCCAGGCGGTTGATCAGACGCAGCAGGGTACTTTTTCCCGCACCGGAATGGCCGATCAGACCAAACACCTGGCCATTTTCGACGCGCAGGTTGGTGGGATGCAGCGCGGGGATATCCTTACCGGCGACCCGGTAGGTTTTATGGACGTTATGAAACTCGATCACGTAGCGAACCTTGTGGGGCGCATTAAAAAGGGATCAGCGGTTAGCCGGGCGCGCATTTTAGCCTGTCCGTATAGTGTTTCTTAGCATTTATTTCTCATCTGACCAGCGATTTGGCAATAACGCGATCAAAGGTCATAAAAAAGGAACGGTCCAAAACCGTGTCAGTCACTACTTAAGCAACTCGAAATTCCCGGGTGCCGTGCCTGGGGTTTTGCTCAAGAAGAGCCGGGGATCGCTCTGGCCAACGCAAACGAGGAGTTTTTGTCTGATGAGCACTAAAAAGCCAGTCACCCCGCCCAAGAGCGAACTTGCGGGTACCGACACGCTGGACCGTGGCAACACCAACGCCAAGCTGCAAAGCCTGGAAACATTCCGCTCCGACGCGACCGGCCAGGCGCTGCGCACCAACCAGGGCGTGAAGGTTTCCGATAACCAGAACAGCTTGAAGGTCGGCTCCCGTGGCCCCTCGCTGCTGGAAGACTTCATCATGCGTGAGAAAATCACGCACTTTGACCATGAGCGCATCCCGGAACGCATCGTCCATGCCCGCGGTACCGGCGCCCATGGTTATTTCCAGACCTATGAAAACCATTCGGCGCTGACCAAGGCCGGCTTCCTGCGTAACCCTGAGCATAAAACCCCGGTATTTGCGCGGTTCTCCACGGTGCAGGGCCCTCGCGGTTCCGGCGATACCGTGCGTGACGTGCGTGGTTTTGCCGTGAAGTTCTTCACCGACGAAGGCAACTTCGACCTGGTGGGCAACAACATGCCGGTATTTTTCATTCAGGACGCGATCAAGTTTCCTGACTTCGTGCATGCGGTAAAACCTGAGCCCCACAACGAGATTCCTACCGGCGGCTCGGCTCACGATACGTTCTGGGATTTTGTCTCGCTGCAGCCAGAGTCGGCGCACATGGTGATTTGGGCCATGTCTGACCGCGCGATTCCAAAAAGCCTGCGGACCATGCAGGGTTTTGGCGTGCATACCTTCCGCCTGGTGAATGCCGAGGGCAAATCCAACTTCGTCAAATTTCACTGGCGGCCTACCGTCGGCACCTGTTCCCTGGTGTGGGACGAGGCGCAGAAGCTTGCAGGTAAAGACACCGACTTCCACCGTCGCGACCTGTGGGAATCCATCGAAGGCGGCGATTACCCGGAATGGGAATTGGGTGTGCAGATCATTGCCGAGGAAGACGAGCACAAGTTCGACTTCGACATCCTCGACCCGACCAAGCTGATCCCCGAAGAGCTGGTACCGATTACGCCGCTGGGCAAGATGGTGCTCAACCGCAACCCGGACAACTACTTCGCCGAGACCGAGCAAGTGGCGTTCTGCCCAGGGCATATCGTACCGGGCATCGACTTCTCCAATGACCCGCTGCTGCAAGGTCGGCTGTTTTCCTACACCGACACGCAGATCAGCCGACTGGGCGGGCCGAACTTTCACGAGCTGCCGATCAACCGTCCGGTAGCGCCGTTCCACAACGGCCAGCGGGATGCCATGCACCGCACCACCATCGACAAGGGCCGCGCGGCATACGAGCCGAATTCGATTGATGGTGGCTGGCCGAAAGAGACCCCGCCTGCGGCGCAGGACGGTGGTTTTGAGACCTATCCAGAGCGTATCGATGCCCACAAGATCCGTGAGCGCAGCGAGTCGTTCGGCGATCACTTCTCCCAAGCGCGGCTGTTTTTCCGCAGCATGAGCAAGCACGAGCAGGAGCACATCATCGCCGCCTACAGCTTCGAGCTGGGCAAGGTGGAGCGTGAGTTTATCCGCGCTCGCCAGGTGAATGAGATCCTCGCCAACATCGACCTGGAGCTGGCCAAGCGCGTGGCGCAGAACCTGGGCTTGCCGGCGCCGAAGAAGGGCACCGTGCCGGAGCGCAAGACGTCTCCGGAACGTTCGCCAGCCTTGAGCCAGGCCAACTTGCTGTCGGGTGATATCAAGACTCGGAAAGTAGCGATTCTGGCGGCGAACGGTGTTGATGGTGCTGCGATTGATGCGTTGAAAAAGGCCCTTGAGGCTGCGGGAGCACATGCGAAGCTGCTGGGGCCTACGTCGGCACCGGTGACCACGGCGGATGGCAAGAGCCTGCCGGTGGATGCGTCCATGGAAGGCTTGCCGTCGGTGGCGTTCGACGCGGTGTTTGTGCCGGGCGGCGCGAAGTCGGTGCAGGCGTTGAGCGGTGATGGTGTGGCGTTGCATTACCTGCTTGAAGCGTACAAGCACCTGAAGGCGATCGCCTTGGCCGGTGAGGCGAAGCAGTTGCTGGATGTGCTGAAGCTTGAGGCGGATGCGGGGTTGATTGTGGGCGGTGATGCGAAGGCGTTGAAGGCGTTCTTTGCCGCGATTGCCCAGCATCGGGTCTGGGAGCGGGAGCCGAAGGCCAAAGCTGTTCCGGCTTAAGCTATTGGTTGTTTGTTAGGCCGCTATCGCCGGCAAGCCAGCTCCCACATTTTGAATTGTGAATACATTCAAGTGTGGGAGCTGGCTTGCCGGCGATGCTTTATTCAGCCTTGCGCGGAATCAGCACAACCTGCGCCGGGACCTTCTTCAGAATCTGCCGGTGAATCTTCAGGTCATACCCCGAATCGATGCGTTTTACCCGTTTGGTCAGCAACGTGGCCAGCCATGGGTAATCTTCCGTGCGCGGCGCCTGGATGCTCACATCACACTGGTAATTCACCACATCGGTGGCGATCTCATCCAGTTGGTGGCGCAGCGCTTCAATATCGGTGAGGTTCAGCGCAACTGTTGTGCTTTCAGCTGCGGGGTCGATGACCCTGGCGGGAGGCTTGGCTTCGGCGGCCTTCAGGGCGGCCTCGGCTTTATCCAGCTCGGCTTTGCGGGCGTGGGCGATTGCACTGTTGACGCCACCGGTCAGCGCTGGCGCCTTGGGCATCAGTGCCCGTGCACGGCTCAGGGCCGTGGCGGCAGCGTTGACGTCACCTTTTTGCAGCACGATCTGGCTGCGCTGCAGGTAGGCTTCGGCCAGTTGGCGCTGATAAGGCTCCAGCGCGGGGTCGTTGGGCGACTGGGCCTGCAACGCGGCCAGTTCGTCTTCGGCGGTGGCCAGTTCACTGCTGGCGAGGTTTTGCTCCAGCTGTGCGATCGCCGCAGCGCGCGCGTCCGGGGCCTCAGGGGCGGCGGGCGGGGTGCTTTGGCAGGCGCCCAGCAGCAAGGAAAATGCGGCAAGGAGCAGATAACGGGAGTTGAACAACTTCATTCCTGCGACTCTCTAATTGCGCAAAAAGCGAGCAAGTCTACACCCCACGACGGGGCAGGACAAAACTCAGCAGAAACAGGGCGGCCGCCGTGACCACAATCGACGGCCCGGCCGGGGTGTCCTTGAACCAGGACAGCGCCAGGCCACCACACACCGCAAGCATCCCCAACAGGCTGGCGCCGACCGCCATTTGCTCCGGTGATCGGGCGTGGCGCTGGGCCGCAGCGGCCGGGATGATCAGCAGCGATGTGATCAACAATACGCCGACAATCTTCATCGCGACAGCAATCACCACGGCGATCAGCAACATCAGGGTCATGCGCAACGCGGCCACGGGCAAACCTTCGACGGTGGCCAGTTCTTCGTGGACGGTGATTGCCAGCAGCGGGCGCCACAGCGTTACCAGCAACACCAGCACCGCCGCGCTGCCGCCTAGGATCCAGGCCAGGTCGGTGGGGCTGATCGCCAGCAGGTCGCCGAACAGATAGGCCATCAGGTCGATGCGCACTTCGTGCATGAAGCTCAGCACGACCAGGCCCAGCGACAACGTGCTCGGCGCCAGGATGCCGAGCAATGTATCGGAGGCCAGCGGCTGGCGCTGTTGCAGGGTCACCAGCAGCACCGCCAGCAGCAGGCAGCCGACGGTTACGGCGATGGTCGGGCTGACGTCCAGCAGAAAGCCCATGGCCACGCCCAGCAGCGCGGCGTGGGACAAGGTGTCGCCAAAATAGGCCATGCGCCGCCAGACCACGAACGAGCCCAGTGGGCCCGCCACCAGCGCCAAAGCCAAGCCTGCCAGCAGGGCGTAGAGCAGAAAATCAGCCATGCTTGCAGCTATCTCCGTGAACGTGGGTGTGAGGTGTGGCGGGGTCGTCCACGACGGCGCCATGCAAGTCATGGGCGTGGTCGTGATGGTGGTGATAAATCGCCAGGCTCTGGGCGTTCTTGCCGAACAGCTCGACGAAAGCCGGGTCGCCGCTGACCTGTTCCGGGTGGCCGGAGCAGCACACGTGGCGATTGAGGCACACTACCTGGTCGGTGGTGCTCATCACCAGGTGCAAGTCGTGGGAGACCATCAGCACGCCGCAGCCGTGGCGGTCCCGCAGGCGGGTGATCAGGCTGTACAGCTCGGCTTGTCCTGCTACGTCGACGCCTTGCACGGGTTCATCCAGCACCAGCAATTCCGGCTCGCGCAACAAGGCGCGGGCCAGCAGCACGCGCTGCATTTCGCCGCCGGAGATGCTTTGCACCGGGCTGTCGATCACCTGTTCGGCGCCGACTTCCTTCAGGGCTGACTGTGCGCGGGCACGGTCTACACCGGGCACCAGGCGCAGGAAGCGCAGCACCGACAGGGGCAACGTTGGGTCCACGTGCAGCTTTTGCGGCATATACCCGACACGCAGCTTGGGCTTGCGCCACACGCTGCCGCTGTCGGGCTTGAGCAGGCCGAGTACGGCGCGCACCAGGGTGGTCTTGCCGGCGCCGTTGGGGCCGATCAGCGTGACGATCTGCCCCGGCTCGACGCTCAGGGCGATGTTGTCCAGCACGTTTTGCCCGGCGAACGTGACCCCGACCTGCTCCAGGCGGATTAACGCAGTGCTCATCAAGCCCCCTGGCAGCCCGAGCACACACCGACGACTTCGACGGTTTGCCCTTCGACCTTGAAGCCGACGTCGCCGGCGCTCTTGATGATGCTGTCGCTGATGCTTTTTTGCTCAAGCTCGATGGCGGCATGGCATTCGCGGCAAATCAGGAACTGGCCCTGGTGCGCGTGTTCCGGGTGGTTGCAGCCGACAAAGGCGTTGAGCGAGGAGATGCGGTGCACCAGGCCGTTGTCCAGCAGGAAGTCCAGCGCGCGGTACACCGTGGGTGGGGCGGCGCGGCGGCCATCTTGCTCGCTGAGCACGCCGAGGATGTCGTAGGCACCCAGCGGCTTGTGGCTTTGCCACACCAGCTCCAGCACCCGGCGACGCAGGGCGGTCAGGCGCAGGCCTTGGCGCGCGCACAAGGCGTCGGCCTCTGACAGTGCGCTGTGCACGCAGTGAGAGTGGTCATGGGGACGGCTGGCAAGCGGTGTTTTAGGCATGAGCGGCGACAGATATTTGTGAGAGACGTTATTATGTTACCTGTTCCTGCCTCCTTGAGTGGTCATCGTGTCCAGACTTTTTCCCGTTTTTGTCGTATTCGTCACCAGTTTGTTCCTTGCCGGTGCCGCTCAGGCGGAGGTTCGGGTGCTGACCAGCATCAAACCGTTACAGCTGATTGCCGCCGCCGTGCAGGACGGCGTGGCGATTCCCGAGGTATTGCTGCCGCCGGGCGCGTCGCCGCATAACTATGCTCTGCGGCCTTCCGACGTACGGCGCGTGCAGTCGGTGGACCTGCTGTATTGGATTGGCCCGGACATGGAGAGCTTTCTGCCACGAGTGTTGAAAGGCCGCAGCTTGCCGACGGTGGCGGTGCAGGACCTTCCGGGGATGAAACTGCGCCGGTTCGCCGAAGATAGCCACTCCCACGCCGAAGAGGCTGACGAACACGATCACGATCATCGCCCTGGCAGCCTGGATGCGCATTTGTGGTTGTCGACGGTCAACGCCCGGGTGATCGCCAACCGCATGGCGGCAGACCTCAGCACTGCCGACCCGGCGAATGCCGAGCGTTATCAAAGCAACGTGAAGGCGTTTGATGGCCGCATGGACGCGCTGGATGCGCGTTTGAAGGCGCGCATGGCGGATGTCGCCGGCAAGCCGTACTTCGTGTTCCATGAGGCGTTCGATTACTTCGAAGATGCCTATGGCCTCAAGCACACCGGCGTATTCAGCGTGGCCGCAGAAGTACAGCCGGGCGCCCAGCATGTGGCGGCGATGCGCACGCGTTTGCAGGAAGTGGGCAAGACCTGCGTGTTCAGCGAGCCACCGCTGCGCCCGCGTCTGGCGGAAACGCTGGTAGCCGGTCTGCCGGTGGAGCTGGCGGAACTGGATGCGTTGGGCGGCTATACGCCGGCCACGGCTCAGGGTTATGAGCAGGTGCTGGAGAAGCTGGGGAATGACCTGGCAGGGTGCCTGGAGTCTTTATAAGCCACAACGAAGATCAAATGTGGGAGCAGGCAAGCCAGCTCCCACACTGACCGTGTGCTACAACGCGAACGGCAGCGGCGTCTTGACCTGCTGGCGTTGCGCCAGGCGCACTTGAAACTCTCGCGGGTCGTGAATCAGCACGTCCTGCCCGGCAAACGATTCCGCGGCAATCAGGCGTGACAGCCAGAACCGCACGCACGCCACGCGCAACATGGCCGGCCACAGCTCCGCTTCCTTGGCGGTAAACGGTCGCAAGCCCGCATACGCTCCCAACAATGCCCGTGCCCGCTGGCCGTCGATCACGCCGTCGGCGTCCGAGCACCAGTCATTCAGGGCAATCGCCACGTCGTACAGCATCGGCCCCGAGCAGGCGTTGTAGAAATCGATCAGCCCGGTCAGGTGCGTGCCTTCGAACATCGCGTTGTCGCGAAACAGGTCGGCGTGGATATTCGCCCGGGGCAGCGCGAGGATCTCTGCCTTATGCGCCTCGATCTCGTCCAGCGCGGCTTGCAGCAGGCCTTGTTGTTCGGCGTCGAGGTGCGAAATCAGTTGCGCGCCTTCGCTGAGCATCCAGTCCAGCCCGCGATCGGTCTTGCGTTCCAGCACCTTCTCGCCTTGGGTGGCCAGGTGCAGGTGGCCGAGCAATTCGCCCACTTGCACGCAATGCTGGGCGTTGGCGTCCTTGATGTGCTTGCCCGCCAGGCGCGGCTGCAGGAGCGCCGGTTTGCCGGCCAACTCGCGCAAGGCCACGCCATCGGTGGTGCGCAGAGCGTAAGGCACCGGCAGGTCGGCGTCGTGGAGTACGTCCAGCAGCTCGATGAAGAACGGCATTTCCTGCACGGGGCCGCGTTCAACCAGGGTCAGGACGAATTCGCCCTGTTCCAGGCTGATGAAAAAATTGGTGTTTTCACTACCAGCGGCAATCCCCTGGAAATCAAGCAGGCGGCCGAGCCCGTAAGGGGCAAGAAAGGTTTCCAGCTCGGGCCGAGCCAGGGGGGTGAACACAGACATGGTTAAAACTGCCGTTACGGGCGCTGCGGGGAGCAGCGCCGATTAAAGTTAAGAAATCATTTCCATTCGAAGATCTTCCATGACGGGATCAGCATATCCGGCTGGTCAGAGCGGATGAAGTTCGCATCGGTTCCGTCCGCGCGCACCAGGAAATACGGCGGAAAGCCTTTCTGGGTCACCTTGATCGCGTACAGGAAACCATTTTGGCGGTATTCCTGAATGGTCTTGTCGCCCTCCGTGCGAATGGTGACTTCCGGGTCGCCCGAAGGGGCAGTATCTGCCGCCATGGCTGCCATCGGAGTAAGTGCAATCAAGCCGGTCAACAACAGGCGATTTACTGTACGCATGATAACCTTGTCCCTTTGTCGTCATTGGTCCGGCTATTCTAGCGCCTGACCCGCCGAAAAGGTTGATCCTGCTCATGAGCCAAGCCCCCCTCGTCCTGGTGGACGGTTCTTCTTACCTGTACCGCGCCTTTCACGCGCTGCCCCCGCTCACCACCTCCAAAGGCCTGCCCACCGGCGCGGTCAAGGGCGTGCTGAACATGCTCAAAAGCCTGCGCAAGCAGTACCCGAACAGCCCGTTCGCGGTGGTGTTCGACGCCAAGGGCGGGACATTTCGCGATGAGTTGTACGCCGAATACAAGGCCAACCGCGCGAGCATGCCGGATGACATGCGCGTGCAGATCGAGCCGCTGCACCAAAGCGTGATCGCCCTGGGTTTCCCGCTGCTGTGCGTCGAAGGCGTTGAAGCGGACGACGTGATCGGCACCCTGGCCCGCAGCAGCGCGGCCGCCGACCGGCCGGTGGTGATTTCCACCGGTGACAAGGACATGGCGCAGTTGGTGGACGGGCACATTACCTTGGTCAACACCATGACCGGTAGCGCCATGGACGTTGAGGGCGTGAAGGAGAAATTCGGTGTCGCTCCCGAGCAGATCATCGATTATCTGGCGCTGATGGGCGATTCGTCCGACAACATCCCGGGGGTGCCGGGCATTGGTCCAAAAACGGCTTCCGGCTTGCTGGTAGGCGTCAACGGCGGTTTGAAGGAGCTCTACGAGCAGCTCGATATCGTGCCGACCCTGCCGATTCGTGGCGCCAAGACCCTGGTCGCCAAGCTCGAAGAGCACAAGGAAAGTGCATTCCTTTCCTACCAGTTGGCGACGATCAAGATCGACGTGCCGCTGGATGTGGGCCTGGACGATTTGCACCTGATCGAGCCGGATCGCGAGAAGCTTCTGGAGCTGTACACGCTGCTGGAGTTCAAGAGTTGGATTGACGAGATTCAGCGTGACGCCAAGCGAGTCGAGTTGAGTGCGGCGCCCTCGGCCGCTGTCACTGAGGAGGCTGTTGAGACGGTCGCCCCGGTTTCTGTGGAGCCGGTGTACGAAACCATCCTTACCCAGGCTCAATTCGATGCCTGGCTGAAGAGGCTCAACGACGCCCAGCTGTTCGCCTTTGATACCGAAACCACCGGTGTCGATGCCCAGCAAGCCCAGTTGGTGGGTGTGTCCTTTGCCGTAAAAGCCCACGAAGCAGCCTACATTCCGCTGACCCATTCCTACATCGGAGCGCCGGAACAGCTGGATCGGGACACCGTGCTGCTGGCCCTGAAGCCGTTGCTCGAAGACCCGGAAAAACTCAAGGTCGGCCAGCACGCCAAGTTCGACATGAACATCCTGGCCAACTGCGCCATCGGTGGCGACCCGGCACATGGCATCACCGTGCGCGGCATCGCCTTCGACACCATGCTTGAGTCCTACGTGCTGAACTCCGTGGCGACCCGCCACGACATGGACAGCCTGGCGAAGAAGTACCTGGATTACGACACCGTCAGCTTCCAGGACATTGCCGGCAAGGGCGCCAAGCAGCTGACCTTTGATCAGATTGCCCTGGAGCAGGCCGGGCCTTACGCGGCGGAAGATGCCGATGTAACCCTGCGCCTGCATCAGGAACTGCATAAACAGCTTGCGGCTATCCCTAGCCTCGCCAGCGTAGTGTCTGACATCGAAATGCCGTTGGTGCCGGTCCTGGCGCGCATTGAGCGCCAGGGTGCCCTGGTGGATGCGGCCTTACTGGGCATCCAGAGTATCGAGCTGGGCAACAAGATGGTGGACCTCGAGCGCCAGGCGTACGAAATCGCAGGCGAGGAGTTCAACCTGGGTTCGCCCAAGCAGTTGGGGGCGATCCTCTACGAGAAGCTCGGGCTGCCCGTGCTGAAGAAGACCGGCAAGGGCCAGGCTTCGACGGCCGAGGAAGTCTTGGCCAAGTTGGCCGAAGACGACTATCCGTTGCCGAAAGTGCTGATGCAGTACCGCAGCATGAGCAAGTTGAAAAGTACGTACACCGACCGCCTGCCGGAACAGATCAACCCGCGTACCGGGCGCGTTCACACGTCCTATCACCAGGCCGTCGCGGCGACCGGGCGTCTGTCTTCCAGCGATCCGAACCTGCAGAACATTCCGGTGCGTACCGCTGAAGGCCGTCGGATTCGCCAGGCATTTGTCGCGCCCAAGGGCTACAAGCTGCTGGCGGCGGACTATTCGCAGATCGAACTGCGCATCATGGCGCATTTGTCCAAGGACGAAGGCTTGCTGAACGCATTCCGCGACGACCTCGACGTGCACACCGCGACGGCGGCCGAGGTGTTCAAGGTTGAACTGGCTGAGGTCACGTCCAATCAGCGTCGCAGCGCCAAGGCGATCAACTTTGGCCTGATCTACGGCATGGGGGCCCAGAAGCTGGGCAAGGACATCGGCGTCGACACCAAGACCGCCAAGGCTTACATCGACGTCTACTTCGCCCGTTACCCGGGGGTTCGCGAGTACATGGACCGCACCCGTGCCCAGGCAGCTGACCAGGGTTACGTGGAAACCCTCTTCGGACGCCGCCTGTACTTGCCGGATATCAACTCCAACAAGCCTCAGGAGCGCGCTGGCGCCGAGCGTACGGCGATCAACGCGCCGATGCAGGGCACCGCAGCCGATATCATCAAGAAGGCGATGGTGAAGGTCGACAACTGGCTGACGGACTCTGGCCTGGACGCCAAGGTTATCCTTCAGGTGCACGATGAATTGGTGCTGGAGGTGCGTGAGGACCTGGTGGCTGAAGTCAGCGCGAAGATTCGTGAGCACATGAGCGAGGCGGCGAAGCTGGATGTGCCGCTGGTGGTGGACGTCGGCGTGGGCAACAACTGGGACGAGGCGCACTAAGCGCAGGGCTTGGGCCGCGGCATCATGCCGCGGCCGCGCTTTAGATCGGAAAGCGCGGCGAGTTATTTCCAATAGTTTTTGGAGCGTGCCGGAACTTAACCCGTGAATTGCTACTCAGAGTTACTGAATGGGTGGTGAAGCCCTTCAATGCTCCTATGTTGTGTTAAGTGTTGGCAGATATCTGGACCCCGCCCTAGCGGTCCGGAACTTGGACCCCGAACTTCCCCTCCCCATACGAAGTCCGGGGTTTTTTTTGCCCCGAGTTTTTACTCGGCGACCTCCGAACCCTTGTCAGCCAGTTCCATCCAGCCTGCCAGAACAGTGTAGGCGTCTTCCAGACCCAGGCGTTTTGGCGCCGAAAACAGCTGGATGGTCACCGCATCGCCCCAACCTTTACGGATTTCGGCCTGCACTTTGAGCAGGGTGTTTTTCGCTGCGCCGTAGGTGAGTTTGTCGGCCTTGGTCAGCAGGATGTGCATCGGCATGCCGCTGGCGACGGCCCAGTCGAGCATCAACAGGTCGAAGTCGGTCATTGGATGACGGATGTCCATCATCAGAATCAAACCCTTCAAACTCTCCCGGCCACCCAGATAGGCTTCCAGGTGACGCTGCCAGTGCAGCTTCAGCGGGATAGGTACTTTTGCGTAACCGTAGCCCGGAAGGTCGACCAGACGCCGATCATCGTCTAGCTTGAAGAAGTTGAGGAGTTGTGTGCGCCCCGGGGTTTTCGAGGTGCGAGCCAGGCTGGCGTGGGTCAGGGTGTTCAGCGCGCTGGATTTACCAGCGTTGGAACGGCCGGCGAATGCGACTTCGAAGCCTTCGTCATCGGGGCATTGGTCGACTTTGGCGGCGCTGAGCATGAAGGTGGACTGTTGGCACAGGCCGAGGATGGGATTCTTGAGTTGCATGAGTTTTCCGATGTGGGCGGTGCCGGGAATGGGTGCGGCAAGCGGTGTCGTTTCCGTTTCAGTAGCGCCAGTATATAATGCCGCAGATTTTGTGTGTGCTTTGTCCCAGCGAAGGATGAAGTTCACGGGAGCGATAGACCTTTATTGCGCATTAGAACGCAAAACGCTCTCAAACCCTGAAAAGGTCGATGTATGACCAAGTGGCTGCTGGCTTTCGGTGTCTTGATGCCACTTTACAGTGCGCAGGCTACACAGGATCCGGAGGCTGTGTACAACCGCGTTTGCGGGGCCTGCCATGCCGGACAGTTGCCCAACGCCCCGAAACGGGGTGACCAGGCAGCCTGGAAGCCAAGATTGGCTCAAGGTATGGACACGCTGGTGCAACACGTGACCCAGGGTTTCAAGGCGATGCCGCCGCGTGGTTTGTGCATGGACTGCAGTACCGAGGATTACCAGGCCGTCATTCAGTTGATGGTGAGTAAACCCGGTCCATAACTCTTTAACCCTTAGCCGTAGTTGGATTAGCTGATGAACAAACTGATCGTGAGTCTGCTGTTGACCTTGGGCATCACCGGTGTTGCCCATGCCGCAGGCGACGCCACTGCCGGCCAGGCGAAAGCCGCCGTATGTGGTGCTTGCCATGGACCGGACGGTAATAGCCCGGCGCCAAACTTTCCAAAACTGGCCGGCCAGGGTGAGCGTTACCTGACCAAGCAGATGCACGACATCAAGGACGGCAAGCGTACGGTCCTGGAAATGACCGGCTTGTTGACCAACCTCAGCGATCAGGACCTGGCAGACATCGCGGCGTATTTTGCCAGCCAAAAGGGCAGCGTGGGGGCTGCTGATCCGAAACTGGTGGCCCACGGTGAAGAACTGTTCCGTGGCGGCAACCTGGAAAAAGGCATGCCTTCGTGCATCGGTTGCCACTCGCCTAACGGCGCAGGCCTCGCGGCTGCTGGCTTCCCGCACTTGAGCGGCCAGCATGCCCAGTACATCGGCAAACAGCTGACCGACTTCCGCGAAGGTAATCGTACCAACGACGGCGATACCAAAATCATGCAGAGCATCGCCGGGAAACTCAGCAACAAGGACATCGAAGCCGTGTCCCAATACATCCAGGGCCTGCACTAAGCGCCCCGGCTACGTTAACGCTCGATTAATCCGTCGATGCAAGCATAAAAAGGGTGGCCTAGGCCGCCCTTTTTTGTGGCCGGTGCCGTTACACTAACGAACTCATGTCCGCGTAGACCTGTCACAACAAAGGTCGCGTGAGGCGACTTTATTTGTCCAGGAGTAAAGCATGCGTAATCTGATCCTCAGCGCCGCTCTCGTCACTGCCAGCCTTTTCGGCATGACCGCACAAGCTGCCGACGTGCCGCTTGAAGCCGGTAAAACCTATGTTCAGTTGGAGACGCCTGTACCGGTTTCCGTGCCGGGCAAGATCGAAGTGGTGGAGCTGTTCTGGTACGGTTGCCCGCATTGCTACGCGTTTGAGCCGGTGATTAATCCGTGGATCGAGAAACTGCCTGCGGATGTCAATTTCGTGCGTATCCCGGCCCTGTTCGGTGGCCCATGGGATGCCCATGGCCAACTCTTCATCACCCTGGACACCATGGGTGTAGAGCACAAGGTTCACGCCGCCGTGTTCAACGCCATCCAGAAAGAAGGCAAGCGCCTGCTCAAGCCTGAGGACATGGCTGATTTCGTCGCCACTCAGGGCGTCGATAAAGCCAAGTTTGTTGAAACATTCAACTCGTTCGCCGTGAAGGGCAAGATGGCCCAATACAAGGCACTCGCCCAGAAGTACGGCGTGCAAGGCGTACCGACCCTGATCGTCAACGGCAAATACCGTTTTGACATCGGCAGCGCCGGTGGCGAAGAGCAAGCGCTGAACGTGGCTGACCAGTTGATCGCCAAAGAGCGCGCAGCCAAGTAAGGGGCCCGTCATGCGTCGCTGGGGTACTGAACGTGTCGTTGGCCTGCATGACCCGAAGGTCAACGAACACCACCTGGAATCCACGGGCCTGCCGGCAGACAGCCGGTTGCGCCTGCTCAGTTTCAACATCCAGGTGGGAATCAGTACCGAGAAATACCGGCACTACCTGACCCGTGGCTGGCAGCACCTGCTCCCCCACAACGGGCGTGCCGGCAATCTGCAAAAGATCGGTGACCTGCTGGGCGACTTCGACCTGGTTGCCCTGCAGGAGGCCGACGGTGGCAGCCTGCGCTCCGGCTACATCAACCAGGTCGAGCACCTGGCCCAGCTCGGCGCCTTTCCCTACTGGTATCAACAACTCAATCGCAACCTCGGCAAGCTCGGCCAGCACAGCAATGGTGTGCTCAGCCGTCTCAAGCCGTGGGCGATCGAGGATCACCCGTTACCCGGCCCGAAAGGCCGCGGGGCGATTCTCGTGCGGTTCGGCGAAGGGCCGGAAGCGTTGGTGGTGGTCATGATGCACCTCGCGCTGGGGGCTCGAACCCGCACCCTGCAGTTGGCCTACATCCGTGAGCTGATTGGCAACTACAAACACCAGGTGCTGATGGGTGACATGAACACCCATGCCACAGACCTGCTACAGAATTCCCCGTTGCGTGACCTTGGTTTGCTGGCGCCGCAAGTCGAAGCCACCTTTCCCAGCTGGCGCCCGCAACGTTGTCTTGATCACATCCTGCTCAGCCCGACCCTGACACTCGAAAGTGTGCAGGTACTGGCGCAGCCCATCTCCGATCACCTGCCGGTCGCGGTAGAGATTCGTCTGCCGGGTTCGCTCACGGCTGATGCATTGCCCGCGTTGAGCCCCGGCCCTCGCGGACCCCTTGCATGAGCGACGACGCCCAGCGCTGGAAAGAAAAATACCTTAAAAGCATCGAGCAACAAGAAAAGCTCGAACGCCGCTGGGCCGCCCGCCTCGACCTGCTGCGCCGCGGGCTGGTGCGCAGCACCCTGGCAGCTGAAGGCACCGACCGTGCGGTTGATCAATGCATGAAGGAAATGCGCGATGTTGTCCGCACGGACGACATGGACGCCGCCCTCGCCGCATTGCTGCCGCGCCTGGAAAAGGCCGTACTGGATTCGGAACAGCGCCGTGAAACCCGGGTCGACCAGATCGGCACGGCGTTGACGGCCCTGGTCACCCAGTTGCAGAAACTGCCCTTGCCGCGTGAGGTGAGTCGCCCGCTGAAGGCGTTTGCCAAACAGCTGGACGGTCGGGTCGGTCAGGCGCGGGAGATCCCGCTATTACTGAGTGAGTTGAGCGGCCTTCAGGGCCAGGCATTGAGTAACCTGGAGCCAGAGGGCGAAACCAGCCGTTCGAGCCCGGGGCTGTTACAGCGTCTGTTTGGCGCCAGGGACGCCGCGGCCGAAGCTCCGGAGGTGGAGGCCCCCGCGCCATCCCGTCCTGTGGTTCACGCGCCTGCTGCGCCTAAGCCTGCGGATGAGGTTGAAGTGCCAGCGCAATCGGCGGAGTTGACTCAAGCGCTGCGGGCTTTTGCGCCGCAGCCGAAAGCCCCGGCTTCCGTTGAACCACCGCCTGAGCGTGTACCGCAAGTAAAAGCTGCCGAGGTTGTCAGCGAAGCGCCGCCGGTGGCTCCGGTCGTCGTGGCCGTCGCGCCCGTCATCGAAGTGCCTCCAGAGATGATCGAACCGCTGGAGCCCGAACAACCGGTCGAAACGGACGTTGAACCTGCCGTTGAGAGCGCGCTCGCCGCCATGGTCGAAGCGCCAGAGGTGCAGGTCCGGGAGCCGGAGCAGACGGAGATCGGCAGTCTCTCCTTGCCACCGGTCATGGCTGACGAGCCGCAAGAATCGCCCGAGCCCGCAGAGCTGAACCCCGACGAGCTGCAAGCGGATCAGGCCTACGCCTTGCCCGACACCCCCGAGCCGTCTTACAGCTCGGTGGCCAAACACATTGAAGACACCCTGATCGGCTTGCTGGAAGACCTGTCGCTGCCAGAGCGCCATCGGCCCCAGGCCGAAGCCATGCGTGAACGTCTGGCCCATGGGTTGAACTGGTACGAACTGCTGCCGATCCTCGATGACCTGGCGGTGTTGATGCTGGCAATCACCGACAGTGGCCAGCACGAGTTTGAGGCCTACCTCAAGCAGCTTAACGAGCGCCTCGAAGCATTCCAGGGGCACTTGCAGGTGGCCAGTGATGGTCACGCGGACAGTCGCTCGGCCGCCAGAGAACTGGATACCCAGATCCGTGAACAGGTGGATGGTTTGCAAACCAGCGTCCAGGACGCCGCCGACCTCGACAGCCTCAAGCACGTACTGGAGAGCCATCTCGAGGGTTTGCTGGGCACCATGGACGAACACCAGCACCAGCGTGACCAGCGCGAACAGGAAGTCGCCGCGCGCCTGAAAGGCCTCGCCGAACGAGTGGCCAATATGGAGCAAGAGGCTCAAGGCTACCGTGAGCACCTGGAGGTTCAGCGCCAGAAAGCCTTGATCGACCCGCTCACCGGCTTGCCCAACCGCGCCGCCTGGAGCGAGCGCCTGGAGCACGAGGTCAACGCCTGGCACCAGCGTGGCAATAGCCTGTCGCTGGCGATGCTGGACCTCGACCATTTCAAACGCATCAACGACGGTTATGGTCACTTGGCGGGCGACAAGGTGCTGAAAATCATCGCCACGGTGCTTCGAAAACGCCTGCGCCCCAACGACTTCATTGCGCGCTTTGGCGGTGAAGAGTTTGTGCTGCTGATGCCCAACTCATCGTTGTCCGATGCCTTGGCCGTGGGTGAAACCTTGCGGGCCGCCATCGAAGCCTGCCCGTTTCACTTCAAGGGCGAGCCGGTGACGATTACCGTGTCCATGGGCATGGCGCAGTTTCAGCCGGGAGAACGCAGTGACCTGGCCCTCAAGCGTGCCGACGAGGCGTTGTATCGCGCCAAGGCTGCGGGGCGCAATCAGGTGCAGGCGGCCTGAAAATGTTCCATTTTGTTTAAAACGTCGCATTTGGCCGCTGGGCAGCAAACGGTACGTTACACTGTTGCATTATCGTCTTAAGCGTATTGTCTGCTGCCATGAAATTTCTGTTTTCTGCCTTTCTGCTTCTCCTGCTCGCCGGTTGCGCGAGCGGCCCTCGCCTGGACACCAGCCACCCGTCGTCGAACCACGACAACCGTGTGCAGTTCGTCATCGTGCACTACACCTCGGCGTCCCTTGAGCGTTCCCTCGCGCTGTTGACCCACGGCCAGGTCAGCAGCCATTACCTGATCGGCGACGATGCTTCAGGCACCATCTACAAGCTGGTGGATGAAAGCCAGCGCGCCTGGCATGCCGGAGAAAGTGAGTGGATGGGCCGCACGTGGCTCAACTCCAGCTCCATCGGGATCGAGATCGTGAACCCGGGGTACCGCGATTTGCCGACGGGCCGCGTCTGGTACCCGTACACCGCGGCGCAGGTGCAGTCGCTGGTGGTGCTGCTCAAGGACATCAGCAAGCGCAACGGCATCGACCCGCGAAACATCATCGGCCACAGCGACATTGCCCCGCTGCGCAAGCTGGACCCGGGCCCGCTGTTCCCCTGGAAGCGCCTGGCGGATGAAGGGCTGGGCATGTGGCCGGACGCCAAGGCGGTTGCCCGTTACCAGGTGCAGTACGCCAGCGATTTGCCGAGCATTACCTGGTTCCAGGAAGAGTTGGCGAAGTTGGGCTATCCGACGCCGCAGACCGGCGAGCTGGATGTGGCGACGCGGCATGTGATGGCCGCGTTCCAGATGCACTTCCGGGCGTCGCTGTTTGACGGGACGCCGGATGCCGAAAGTGCTGCGATCCTGCGGGCGTTGAATCACCAGTAACTGTTGCCGGCGATGGTCTCCTCAGCATCGCCATTGCCGGCAAGCCGGGCTTCTACAAAGGCAGCGCCATGTAGAACTGCGTCCCCTGCCCGGGCCGTGAATAAACCCCCATGCGCCCACCGTGCAACTGCACAATTTCCTTGCACAGCGCCAGGCCCAGGCCGGCGCCGCCTTTCTTGCGGCCTACCTGCACAAACGGTTCGAAGATCCGTCCTTGCTGGCCGTAGGCAATGCCTTCACCGTTGTCTTCGACGCTGACAATCACTCGTTCGCCATGGCGACGCGCCTGCAGGCGGATCTGACCACCGTCGGCCGTGTGTCGCAGGGCATTGCCCAGCAAGTTGTCGAGCACCCGCTCCAACTGCGCCCGATCGGCATGCAACCTCGGCAGCGGGGACTGTTCCTCAACCAGCAATTCGATGTTTTGCGCATTCGCCTGCTCGGCGAAGCGGGCGCGGGCATGTTCGAGCAGGTCGCTGATGTCGCACGGGCCCAGGGTGAGCTTCTGCAAGCCATTCTGGTAGCGCGAGAAGTTGAGCAAGTCGTTGATCAACTGCATCAGGCGCTGCATTTCTTCGTTGACCGTATCCAGCAAGTCCGCTTCGCGAGACTCCGCAGGAAACTTCGCCCGTTCACGGAACAAGCCGAATGCCATGTGCATGCCCGTTACCGGCGTGCGCAACTCATGGGATGCGCGTAATACAAACTCACTGCGCACCCGTTCAAAGGCGCGTTGTTCGGTGACGTCGTGCAGCACCATCACCGCTCCCAGAATATGCCCCTGGGTATGGCTGACCGGCGTCAAGCTGTACGTCAGCAAGCGCAACTCGCCTTCGACCTCCACTTCCAGGTCTTCGGGTGCGCGCTCCAGGTTGCCGCCGCGCAGCACCAGGTGCAGTTGTTCATCCAGTTCCGGTCGGTCCAATGCATCACCAAGGCCCTGGCCCAGGCGCTCCTCGTCCCAGCCCAGTTGGCGCTGTGCCACCGGGTTAAGGTGCTCAAGGCGGCCTTGGCGGTCGATCATCAGCAGGCCATCGTCGATGCTGTCGAGCACCGCCTGCAGGCGTTGCTGCCCGGCGAGCAGTTCATCGACATTGGTTGCCTGATGCTGGCGCAAGGCTTCGGCCATGATGCCGAAGCGGCGGGTCAGCAGGTTCATCTCGGCGGCCGAGGAAATGGGCAGGGTGACTTCGAAGTTGCCCTGGCCGATCTTGTCGGCGGCCTTGGCCAGGGCTTCGATTGGCCCGCCAAAGCGCCGGGCGATACCGTGAGCCGTCACGAAGCCAATGATCAGCACTGCCAGCCCGACCAGGCCCAGCAAGCCGGCAATCAACAGCGCGCGTTCCCGGGACTTGTGTTCGGTGTCGTTGATGTTGTCCAGGGCCTTCTTGTGCTCGGCGATCAGGCCGTTGCGCAAGATGTTGAAGCGCTCGGTCAGCTCGTCGTTGTTGCGCAGTGCCGGCGGCGCATTTTCATTTTTGTCGAATGCCTCGAGAAAGCTCAGGTAGTTGGTTTTCGCCTGGGTAAAGCCGCTGGTTGCGGCATCCTTGTGCTCGTGATCGATGCCTTGCTGCAACAGGCTGAAATAGCGCTGCTTGGAGTCCTCAAGGGCGGCACGATTGGGCTGCTCGTTGAGCATGATCATCAACTGATCGCCGAGGGTTTGCCGAAGCTTGAGCCCCAGGTCCAGGGTGATGAAGTTGCTGCGAATCAACGATTCCTGGGTCTTGGCCATTTGCATGACACTCACCAGCCCCAGCAGCAATCCCAACAGGGCAACGGTGATCAGCGCAGAAATGCTCAGGAACAGCCGAGTGCGCAGCTTCATCGCAAGCTTCATAAGTTACAGCTCACAGGTTGTATTGTTTGCGTTTGCGGTACAGCGTCGACGCATCAATGCCAAGGGTCCGGGCTGCCTGGTCCAGGGTGTCACTGGTGGCCAGCACTGCGCCGATATGGGCTTTTTCCAATTCATCCAGGCTGAGCGCCGCGCCAATACGCGGGGCGTTGTTGGTTGGCTGTTCGGCCATGCCGAGGTGGCTGATTTCGACCTTTTCCTGTGGGCAGATGATGCTGGCCCGCTCCACCACGTTGCGCAGTTCACGGATGTTCCCCGGCCAGCGGTAGTTGAGCAGTGCCTCACGGGCTTCATCGCTGAATCCTCGAGCCGGTCGGGCATATTCCTTCACGAAGCGCGCAAGGAAGCGGTCGGCCAGGGTCAGGATGTCTTCGCTGCGTTCGCGCAGGGGCGGCAGGTGCAACGTGATGACATTCAGGCGATACAGCAGGTCTTCACGGAAACGGCCGTCGCGGACCATGTCTTCCAGGTTCAGGTTGGTGGCGGCAAGGATTCGCACGTCGGCACGGCGAGTCACCGGGTCGCCGACGCGCTCGTATTCCTTGTCCTGGATGAAACGCAGCAACTTGGGTTGCAAGGTCAGCGGAAAATCGCCGATCTCGTCGAGAAACAGCGTGCCGCCGTCTGCCTGGTTGACGCGGCCGAGGGTGCTTTCGCTGGCGCCGGTAAACGCGCCGCGACTGTGGCCAAACAGTTCACTTTCCATCAATTCTGCGGTCAGCGATGGGCAGTTGATGGTGACGCAGGACTTCTTCGCCCGCTTGCTCCAGCCGTGGATGGCCCGGGCCAGCTCCCCTTTACCGGTCCCGGATTCGCCAAGAATCAGGATGTTGGCGTCAGTGCCGGCCACTTGGCGTGCGGTTTCCAGCACCACCATCATTGCCGGGCTGTGGGAGTCGAGGCCGTCCTTGGGCTGGCGCACTTCGCCTTCCAGGGCTTCCAGGCGCGCAGAGAGCTGGCGCACTTCCAGCTGCTTGGCCGTGGCCAGACGCAATTGGTCGGGGCTGCACGGTTTGACCAGGTAGTCGGCAGCGCCGGCCTGGATCGCGTCCACGGCGGTGTCGACGGCCGAATGGGCGGTGACGATCACCACGCGCATCCAGGGCGCCTGAATGCGCATTTGCGCCAGGACGTCGAGGCCGTTGTCTTCGCCCAGGCGCAGATCCAGGAAGCACAGGTCAAACACCTGGCGTTGCAACAAGGCATCGGCCTGGGCGGCGCTGTTTGCGGTGGCTACTGTGTAGCCTTCATCTTCCAGGCAGTAACGGAAGGTGCGAAGGATCGCGGATTCGTCATCCACTAAAAGAATGCGGCCTTGAAGTTCCTTGGCTGATTCCATCTGTCCCGCGCTCCTTAAGAATGAATGATGTTGTTTAGTCCCGGAATAATCGGGCAAGTTGCATGGTTTATTCTGATTGATTAAAGCCGTCATCGTGCAGCTATCTGCGCTTCTTCTTACAGAGACGCCGATTCAAGGCGTTTTTATCTCCCTCTAGCCACTTCGGCAGCCGAACGTTGCGTTCCTATCCCCCGATCCGACCAGTGACCATCGTGCATTTCGCACGGTATGGATAGGGGCATCGTGCAGGATGCTCGTGGTGTCAAAGCGCTTTTGTTTTTAACTAATTGATTTTATTGAGTTTTATTTTGTTAAAAAACTGGCACGCAGGCTGCAATACACCTCATACGAGCTTCATCAACGAATAATCAGAATGCGGGAGAGATACAGCATGACTCGCCAAAGCCTCACCCAACTGCGTGTATCGCCACTGCGTCTGCAACAGGGGTTGTTTGCCAGCCTGGCCCTGATGGTGACCTTGATCGGCGGTCAGCAATTGGCGCATTGGCAGCAGAGTCAGCCGCAAGCCGCGCATTTTGAACGCCCGATGATGACCCAGACCCATTTCCGTTCCGTCGGTGGTTCCGCCGCCGACTTGACGACACCGCAACTGACGACGGTTGAACAGGATTCCACCCTCGGCGACCTGCCTTATCAGGAACGCTGGGTGTTCTAGGCAAGACACGGTCCTTCAATCGAGCGACCGCACGCATCACCGCTGTTACCCCTAAAAGAAGCGTAAGGAGAATCACCATGTTGAGTTGGGCAATCACATTTCTGATCATCGCCATTGTGGCTGCAGTCCTGGGCTTCGGTGGTATCGCGGGCACCGCCACGGGTATCGCCAAGATTCTGTTTGTGGTCTTCCTGGTGATGTTCATCGCTTCCTTCTTCTTTGGCCGTCGTGGCCGAGGCTAAACATGTTCAAATCGTCCCTTAAAGCCCTGGCTGCCGCCCTGTTGTTGGGCGGCAGCGGTCTGGCACTGGCCGCCAATGACGGCCAGTCCCGGGCCAACGAACTGCTGAGTGCGGACCCGCAGTACCGCGAAACCTGGCAGAGCGTGGTCAAGAAGGAAGAGCGTCTGCCGGAATGGGTGATGAACCTGTCGGGCAGCGCTGAACAAATGAACGCCGTTGAAGAGGATGGTGACAAGTACTTGGTAGGGCCACTCTGCGAAACCGCAGACACGTGCCTGAACAAGCGCCTGATCGTCGCCTTCAGCTTTGACAAGGAAGATGCCTATGCAATGTTGGTGGAAGTTCCGGCCGGCCTGCCGTCGGACAAATCGCCAACACGGCACGCCGACTACCGTTTTCTTGGCAAGCCGGACGAAGGCATGCAGAAGCTGTTGATGGAACAGCTCAAGAAAGATCCGAATTGGTACTAGGTTTGGTCTGACGACGCTGTCGTCTACCGGCTTATCGTCCATAGAAAGGAGCGCCACGCTTCTTTCTGTCTGCACGGCCCGACAAGGGCGGTGCATGACCAGGGGGCCGGGTTGCTCTGATCGATAGGATCGGCGTGACCTACGGGGACAGGGAGTGCCTGCGCAAGGGCCGGGTCAGGTGAAAAGCTGCGACGCAAGTTCGCAAGCCGATGGCTTGTGGAACTTGCGACGGGCTTATGGCTCTTATCCCCGCTTCCGTCATGCCGCCCATAGCGGCAATTTTCCTTTTTGCATCGCCACAACCATTTCCTGGTGTTTCCACGTGACCATCTATCGAGAAAGTTTGTCTCCTGCCAGACGGGTTTTTCGATGGTATGCGTAGGAATTTTCAGGGGTTTTCAGCTGAGGCCGTAGATTTTCAAAAAACCCTGCGCGAGCCTGAAATGGCCGGTTCGCGGCATTTATGCCTGCCGAAATGTCGTATTCGAACTGACCGGTCAGACAGAAAAACTCAAAAAATCTCATGCCGATTCGGCATAGGGTAGGCGTTTACGGCATTAGACGTCGCCTCCTTGCATCGGAATAGTTGCGCCTTTTTTCGCCTGCCAGTGAGCCATATCGGCCAACTGCGGTGACCTTCTACGGGGGCAGATGCACACACTTTTTCGCTCTCGAGCGTTCCAGCTGCTGGCGCATCTGCCTGAGTCCACTTGAAGTAAGGGTAATGACATGAAGAAGGCAAAGCTAAGCCTCGCCTGGCAGATCCTCATCGGTCTGGTGCTGGGGATTGCAATCGGTGCGGTGCTTAACCATTTCAGTGCTGAAAAGGCCTGGTGGATCAGCAACGTGTTGCAGCCTGCTGGCGATATCTTTATCCGCCTGATCAAGATGATCGTTATCCCGATCGTGATTTCGTCGCTGATTGTGGGAATCGCCGGCGTTGGGGATGCGAAAAAGCTCGGTCGGATCGGCGTGAAAACCATCCTTTACTTCGAAGTGGTCACCACCATCGCCATTGTGGTCGGCCTGCTGCTGGCCAACCTGTTCCATCCGGGTACCGGCATCGACATGAGTACCCTGGGTACCGTCGACATCTCCAAATACACCGCCACCGCCGCCGAGGTTCAGCACGAGCACGCGTTCATCGAGACGATCCTCAACCTGATCCCGTCGAACATCTTCGCCGCCGTGGCCCGTGGCGACATGCTGCCGATCATCTTCTTCTCGGTGTTGTTCGGCCTCGGCTTGTCGAGCCTCAAGCCTGAACTGCGCGAGCCCCTGGTGACCATGTTCCAGGGCGTGTCCGAGAGCATGTTCAAAGTCACCCACATGATCATGAAGTACGCCCCGATCGGTGTATTTGCCCTGATTGCGGTGACCGTCGCCAACTTCGGTTTCGCCTCGCTGCTGCCGCTGGCCAAGCTGGTAATTCTGGTTTACGTCGCGATCCTGTTCTTTGCTTTTGTGGTGCTGGGCCTGATCGCTCGCCTGTTCGGTTTCTCGGTGATCAAGCTGATGCGCATCTTCAAGGATGAGCTGGTACTGGCCTACTCCACCGCCAGTTCCGAAACCGTGCTGCCGCGTGTGATCGAGAAGATGGAAGCCTACGGCGCGCCGAAAGCGATCTGCAGCTTCGTGGTACCCACCGGCTACTCGTTCAACCTCGACGGTTCGACCCTGTACCAGAGCATCGCGGCGATCTTTATCGCTCAGCTGTATGGCATCGACTTGTCGATTGGCCAGCAACTGATGCTGGTACTGACCCTGATGGTCACCTCCAAAGGTATCGCCGGCGTGCCGGGCGTGTCCTTCGTGGTGCTGCTGGCGACCCTGGGCAGCGTGGGCATTCCGCTGGAAGGCCTGGCATTTATCGCCGGTGTCGACCGCATCATGGACATGGCCCGTACCGCACTGAACGTGATCGGCAACGCCTTGGCCGTACTGGTCATCTCCCGCTGGGAAGGCATGTACGACGACGCCAAGGGCGAGCGCTACTGGAACTCCCTGCCACACTGGCGCACCAAGGAAGCACTGCCGGCCGGCGAGACCACGCGCGGCTGATCGCCAGGACTGCCTCCTACACAAACCCCGGAAAATCCGGGGTTTGTCGTTTCTGCCAGCCCCGCTATCATTCGCCCCATCTTTCGGGGGATTCAACTGATGCTCAATGGCCTGTGGCTTGGCTTTTTTATCGTGGCGATGGTGTCCGCGCTGGCGCAATGGCTGATCGGCGGCAACGCCGGCATCTTTGCAGCGATGGTGGAAAGCATCTTCGCCATGGCCAAGTTGTCGGTCGAGGTGATGGTGCTGCTGTTCGGCACCCTGACCTTATGGCTGGGCTTCCTGCGCATCGCCGAGAAAGCCGGGATCGTCGACTGGCTGGCCAAGGCGCTGGGGCCGCTGTTCCGCCGCCTGATGCCGGAAGTGCCCGCCGGCCACCCGGCCATCGGCTTGATCACCCTCAACTTCGCCGCCAACGGCCTGGGCCTCGACAACGCCGCCACGCCCATCGGCCTCAAGGCCATGAAGGCGCTGCAAGAGCTCAACCCGATTCCCAATACGGCCAGTAACGCGCAAATCCTGTTCCTGGTGCTCAACGCGTCTTCCCTGACCCTGCTGCCGGTGACGATCTTCATGTACCGCGCCCAGCAAGGTGCGGCTGACCCGACGCTGGTGTTCCTGCCGATCCTGCTGGCCACCAGCGCTTCGACCCTGGTGGGCCTGCTGTCGGTGGCGGTGATGCAACGCCTGCGGCTGTGGGACCCGGTGGTGCTTGCGTATCTGGTTCCGGGTGCGCTGGTACTGGGTGGCTTCATGGCCTTGTTGGCGACGCTCTCAGCCACTGCGCTGGCGGGGCTGTCTTCGATCCTCGGCAATCTGACGCTGTTCGGGCTGATCATGCTGTTCCTGGTGATTGGCGCGTTGCGCAAGGTCAAGGTCTACGAGGCGTTTGTCGAAGGCGCCAAAGAAGGCTTCGACGTCGCCAAGAACCTGCTGCCGTATCTGGTGGCGATGCTGTGTGCGGTAGGCGTGTTGCGCGCGTCCGGTGCGCTGGATTTCGGCCTGGAAGGTATTCGCCATCTGGTGGCCTGGACCGGCATGGACACGCGCTTTGTCGATGCGTTGCCGACGGCGATGGTCAAGCCGTTCTCTGGCAGTGCGGCGCGGGCGATGCTGATTGAGACGATGCAGACCCAGGGCGTGGACAGCTTCCCGGCGTTGGTGGCGGCGACGATCCAGGGCAGTACCGAAACCACCTTTTATGTGCTGGCGGTGTACTTCGGCTCGGTGGGCATCCAGCGGGCGCGGCATGCGGTGGGGTGTGCGTTGTTGGCAGAGCTTGCTGGTGTAGTGGCGGCGATTGCCGTCTGCTACTGGTTCTTCGGTTAACACCTAGGCCAACTGTGGCGAGGGAGCTTGCTCCCGTTGGGCCGCGAAGCGGCCCCAGCAAGGTTTCGCAGTGTGTCAGTCACAGCTCATTGGCTGGTTTTGGGGCTGCTACGCAACCCAACGGGAGCAAGCTCCCTCGCCACAAAAGCGCGGCTTCCCAGCCCCACCACCCAATCCACCACCTGCTTGTTCAGCGCATCCCCGGCCTGACCAAATCCTGCGACTACGGCAGGCACCTTGGTATCCCCCACCGGCTGCCTCACCTCAAACCGCTTGCTGGCAATAATCCGCTGATCACTCCCGCGTACCAGCCGCGCATCCAGGCGTATCACCACCTCAACCGCGCTGCCGCGGTACTCACTCTGAAACGCCTGCAACTGCCCTCCCAGCTCAAAGTCCGCCTGCAGATTGGTCTCGTCGGTACTGAGCAACGTCACACGTCCATCCCGCTGAAAACCGTCCAGCAACCGGTTGCGCAACAGCACCGGCGCCGGATCGCTCCAGCGTGAGTTCGCGTAGCTGCTGATCAGGTCACCGTTAGGCACCACGGCAATCCGCGGGCTGTCGAGGAATTCGCTGGTCTGCGGCTTGGCCACGCGCAGCGACCACGCCACAGGGCTGGCCTGTGCGGTGGTCTGCGCCGATGGCAACCGGTACACGTCCGAAGGATCTGCCTTGGGCAAGATCGAGCACGCACTGACCAATGCCAGCGCAACGGGGACGATCATTTGGTAAGCACGCTTCATGGCGTGAACTCCTTGTTCTTGTCGCTGCCCAGCAGGTAACCGCTGGGGTTGGCTTCCAGGCGGCGGGAAATCGCGCGTAACGAGCCCAGTGTTTCCCGCAGCTCGCGTACCGCGGGTGCCAGTTCGTTGAGGCCCTGCATGCCGCTGTTCAGGGAATCCTTGTTGTTGGTCAGCAAGGTGTCGATGGTGGCTGTGCTTTGTTGAAGGGACTGCATGGCCTTCTCGGCGCTGCCAAACATCTGCTTGCCCTGGTCGTTGAGCAAACCGTTGGCGTTGCGCATCAGCGCGGTGGTCTGCTCCAGCGTGGCACTGGCTTGTTTGCTCACCTGCATCAATTGCTGCATCACCACTTTGATGTCGCCGCGTTGATCGGCAATCGCGCCAGTGGTCTGTTGCAGGTTATCCAGGGTATTGCTGAGGCGGTCGACGTTCTCTCGGGAGAACATATGATTGGCGTTGTGCAGCAGCAGGTTGATGCTGGTCATCAAGTCATTGCTGTTGTTCAGCAGGCGCGCGATAGGCGATGGAGAGGCGATGATTTGCGGCAGTTCGCCGTCCTTGCCCTTGAGTTCCGGGCTTTGGGGTGTGCCGCCGCTGAGCTGGATGATCGACGTGCCGGTGATGCCGGTCAGGGCCAGCTTGGCCTGGGTGTCTTCCTTGATCGGCGTTTGCCCGGCCAGGCGGATGCGCGCCAGCACCCGGCGCGGGTCTTTCGGGTCGAGGCGCAGGCTGGTGACATCGCCGACCTTGATCCCGCTGTACTGCACCGCGCTGCCTTGGGACAGGCCACTGACGGCCTCGTTGAAGATCACTTCGTAATCCTGAAACGCGCTGTCGACGCTGGATTTGGCCAGCCACAGGCCAAACAGCATGGCACCGACCACGACGATCACGCTGAACAGACCGATCATCACATGATGGGCTCGGGTTTCCATGTCATACCTCGTTGAGCAGTTGAGCGGCATCCAATGCCGCGCGGCCCCGTGGGCCATGGAAGTATTCGTGAATCCAGGCGTCGTCGGTTTCCGAGACGACATCGATGGCGTCCGCCACCAGTACCTTTTTCTGTGCCAGCACCGCCACGCGGTCGGTGATGGTATACAGCGTGTCGAGATCGTGGGTGACCAGGAACACGCTCAGGCCCAGCGCATCGCGCAGGGTCAGGATCAGTTGATCGAAGGCGGCGGCGCCGATCGGGTCGAGGCCGGCGGTGGGTTCGTCGAGAAACAGGATGTCCGGGTCCAGCGCCAGGGCGCGGGCCAGGGCTGCGCGCTTGATCATGCCGCCGGAAAGTGACGATGGGTATTTGTCGGCGGCCGACAGCGGCAACCCGGCCAACGCCAGTTTCACTGCCGCCAGGTGTTCGGCGTCGGGACGGCTGAGGCCGGCATGCTCGATCAGCGGCAAGGCGACGTTTTCCGTGACGGTCAGCGAGGAAAACAGCGCGCCCTTCTGGAACAGCACGCCGAAGCGCCGTTCCACCATCGAACGCTCATGCTCCGACAAGCTCGGCAAGTTCTGCCCGAACACCCGCACCTGCCCTTCGCTCGGCTGACGCAGGCCAATGATGCTGCGCAGCAGCACCGACTTGCCGCTGCCCGACCCGCCGACCACCGCGAGGATCTCGCCCTTGTACAAATCCAGGTCGAGATTCTCGTGCACGCTTTGCGGACCAAAGCGGTTACACAGGCCACGGACTTCAATCACCGCCTCGGTGGGCGCACGGCGTAAGCGACTCACCAGCCCATCTCCATGAAGAACAGCGCTGCGACCGCATCCAGCACGATCACCACGAAAATCGATTGCACCACGCTGGAGGTGGTGTGGGCGCCGACCGACTCGGCACTGCCGCTGACCTTGAAGCCTTCGAGGCAGCCGATGGCGGCGATCAAAAAGGCGAAGATCGGCGCCTTGACCATGCCGACCAGGAAATGCTGCACGCCGATGTCCGATTGCAGCAGCGAGAGGAACATCGCCGGCGAAATATCCAGGGCCACGGCGCACACCACGCCGCCGCCGATAATCCCCGAGATCATCGCCAGGAACGTCAGCATCGGCAGCGCCACCAGCAACGCCAGCACCCGGGGCAACACCAGCAACTCCATCGGGTCCAGGCCCAGGGTGCGGATCGCGTCGATTTCTTCGTTGGCCTTCATCGAGCCAATTTGTGCAGTGAAGGCACTGGCGGTGCGGCCGGCCATCAGGATCGCGGTGAGCAATACGCCAAATTCCCGCAGGAACGAGAACGCCACCAAATCGACGGTAAAAATGCTCGCGCCAAAACTGGCCAGCACAGTGGCGCCGAGAAACGCCACCACCGCGCCCACCAGAAAGGTCAGCAAGGCAACGATGGGCGCCGCATCGAGGCCGGTCTGTTCGATATGCGCAACCATCGGCGTCACGCGCCAGCGCTTGGGCCGGAACACGCCACGGGCGAAGGTTTCGAGGATCAGGCCGATAAAGCCGAGCAACTTCATGCCGTCTTGCCAGACGGTGTACACCGCGCTGCCGATGCGTGCCAGCAACATAATGCCGGCGGCCTCTTCCGGCTCCTTGACCGGCACGCAGAAGTCGTTCAGGGAGCGGTAGACCGTTTTCAGCAGCGCGCGGTCGGCGGTCGAGAGGCTGCAGTCAGTGTGTTCGGCGGATTGTTCGATGCGCTCGGGGCCGAGCAGCTCCACCAGCAGCGAAGCGCCGGCCGTGTCCAGGGCACCCAGGCCGTTAAGGTCGATGCGGGTGCCCACGTCGTACTGGCCGTCGAGCTTTTCCGACAGCTTCTTCAGGTTGGCATAGTGGGCAAGCGTCCAATCCCCCGTAATCCTCAGCTGTGGAGGTTGGGTGGACGTGTCCAGATGGGCTGCACCGGCCGTTGTGCTACTGGTCATAAGCTCCGAGCTTGTTTGGCTATTCCAGAATTCCTACGTAATAGCACGATCCTGCCTACTTTGGCGCGTCCGGCGTTGCTGGGGCCTGACCGGGGTCAGTCACCTTGAAGCGCAGCACGCCGATCACTTGGCCATCTTCGGTCAGCACCCGTACCTGCCAGCGGCCCACCGAGTCGGGGGGGAAGTTCTGTTTGTGGGTCCAGGCCCGATAGCCTTCCTTGCGCCCGCCGTGAATGTCCAGGGCGATGCGGTCGACTTCCTTGCCGTTGAATTTCCACACATGGTAGATGCGCTCATCCAGCCCGCGCGGTGCGTTGATCGCGGTGTAGGCGTACAACCCGCTGCTGCGCAGTTGGGCGGCGCTGACTTCTTTCAAGTCATCGCCGGGCGTGCGGTCCTGCAATTGAGTGCTGATGGCCACTTCGGTCATCCACAACGTCGCGGGCGGCACCCAGCTGCGCAGGAACCAGCCCGCGCAACCAATCGCTGCCGTAACCCCCAGCAGCATCGCCCAGCCTTTGATACTGCGCAGCGGCAGGCTCACCGCCAGGCTCGGGATCGAAAGCAGCATCGCCACGCCGAGAGCCAGTTTGTAACTCTCGGCGGTGGTCAGGTGCAGGATGATCGGCAGCGCGGTCAGCAGGGCCGCAAACAGGGTCAGGGTGTGCAGCGCCAGGAACAGCGAACGCTTGGGCGCCAGCCACTTGTAGTACAGCGGGTCGGTGATCGAAACCAGCGCCGCCGCGCCCAACAGGCCAGTAAAGATCGACTGGCCGCTGTTCCAGGTGGTGGTGACAAAAAAGAACGGCAGCACAAAAAACAGGCTTTCCTGGTGGATCATCTGCGTCGCGTAGCGCAACAGCGGTTCGGGGATTTCCCGTTTGAAGACTTTGCTGAACAGCTGGGTGAAGCTGTTTTCCAGCATCAGCCATAACCAGCTCACCAGCATGATGATCGCGATCCAGCTGGCCATGCCTTGCTGGCGATCCACCAGGATGAAGCTGCCCACACCGGAGATGAAACCGCCGAGTGCAATCACCCCTGGGTAGCGCTTCATCAGTTCGAGGACGCGCTGGATGGTCTGGGTCAGGATAGGCATTCGGCAGTTCACAGTCTTTGTAGGAAAAATCCCAGACAGAATAACGTTTTAGCCGTTTTCCCGGGGCCTCATTACGCAATCCCTTTGCGATAACGCCACACGCCGAGCAACACAATCGCGATCAGCCCCAGCGCGCCGGCGGCGATCCAGTTGAGGGTGTCGTAGCTGAACAGCGGTTTCTCGATGCGCCAGTAGCCGTTCTGCTTGAACAGCTCGCGCATGGCCTGGTTGGTTTGCTCCAGGCTGACGGCCTTGATGCGCTTGGCCGGGTCGCTGAAACGCCCCTTGGCGTAGTCGCCCGAGGCGCTCCAGTAATAGTCGGCCAACGCACTGTTGCCCTGAACCGCCCACGCCTGGCGGGCGATGGCGGCTTGTTGCAGGCGGGCGAAGGTGGCGGGGTCGAGGCCGTCCTGAAGCAGTTGGGCCTTGAGGGTTTCCAGCACCTGTTCGGCTTCGGGCAAGTCTTCGCGCTCGAGGTCGGCGTTGAGGCTCATGAAGCCGACGCCGCCGAGCACTTCGCGTTCGCTCCATGGGCCGTAGGACAAGCCGTGCTGCAGCCGCAATTGGCGATACAACGCCCAGTCCAGATAGTCCTTGAGCAGGTCGAAGGTTTCATCGTACTGGTCGTCCAGCACTGGCTCGGGGAACAACCAGTGCAGCTTGGCGTTGTCACCCACCCAGCCATGGATCAGGTCACGGCGAATCGCGGCGGCGTGTTGAATCTCCGGCAGTGCACGATGTTCCGTGGGGTCAACCGGATCCAGCTCGCCGTAGGTGCGTTCGAGGTAGGCCGGCAACAGCTTGTCCAGGTCGCCGACGATGATCAGGGTCATGTTGTTGGGGGCGTACCAGGCCTTGCGCAGTTTTTCCAATTGGTCGCGGGTCAGGTGGTCGACGTCGGCACGTTCGGCGCATTTGAGCCCCAGTTCCACCGCAAGCTGACTGCTGGCCTTGTGGCCGAGGTCCTGGCGGTCCAGCAGGCGTTGCAGGTGCGAGTAATGGCCGCCGTCTTCGCGTTCCACCACCTGTTTGGCGGCATTGATGTTGGCGTCGGTCAGTTCGGTACGGGTGATGATGGCCAGCAACAGGTCGAGCACCTTGCGCTGGTTTTGCGCCGGCGCCTCGATGACGAAAGTGGTGTCGGCGTTGCTGGTATAGGCGTTCCAGTCGCCGCCGAGGGCTTGCATGCGCTCTTCCAGATCACCTTCGCCGCCACCGTCGATGCCGCTGAACAGCAGGTGTTCCAGCAGATGCGGCAGCTCTTTGTCTTCGCAACTGAAGTCGTCCAGACCGACGCCTACCACCAGGCGAATGGCCACGTGGCCGCGCTCGGTGCCCGGCTTGAGCAGCAGTTGCAGGCCGTTGGGCAGTGTGTAGCCCTCGACTTGCAAGCGGTCAAAGGCAAAGGTGTGTGCCGAGCCCATAAGCAGGCAGGCGAATAACAGGCGACGCATAACAAGCTTCCTGGCGAGTGAGGTCCTTGTTAACTGACTTCACTCGCCACCTTACGTTCAGGGCGAATGGGTGATGTCGGCAATATCGTCCGCCGAAAGGGCGCCGGTGTCGGTGGTTTCCAGCACCACATACGCGCTGCTGCAGAACAGCGAGTTGAGGCGCTTCATGTCGGCAATCAGCTCCAGGTGCAGGGAACTGGTCTCCAGGCTCTGTACGATTTTACGTTGCAAGCGGCTGACGTGAGCGTGGGCCAGGCGACGCTCCTGGGCGCGAAAACGACGTTTCTCCCGCAGCAATTGCCGGGCGCTTTCCGGGTCGGCGCTGAGGAACACCGACAGGCCCAGGCGCAGGTTGGCGATCAACTGCGTTTGCAGACCGGCCAGCTCTTCCAGGCCGACTTCGGAGAACGAGCGGCGCTGGGAGGTTTTTTGCTGCTGGACCTTGCGCAGCATGCGTTCGATCAGGTCACCGGCCAGCTTCAGGTTGATCGACAGCTCAATGATTTCGGCCCAGCGTCGGCTGTCGTGCTCGCTGAGGTCTTCGCGGGGCATTTGCGCGAGGTAGAGTTTGATCGCGCTGTAGAGCGCTTCAACGTCGTCGCTCAGGCTGCGCATTTCCTGGGTGATGGCGGTCTGCTTGCCCCGCAGCACTTCCAGCATCGAGGTCAACATATTGTCGATCAAGTCACCCAGGCGCAGGGTTTCGCGGGCGGCGTTGGCCAGCGCCAGGCTTGGCGTGGCGAGCGCCGCCAGGTCCAGGTGACGGGGCTTGGCCAGGCCGTTGACCTCTTCACGCTCCGGCAGCAACCAGGCGCACAAGCGGGACATCGGGCCAATAGTCGGCAACAGGATCAGGCAGCGGATGACGTTATAGAGCAGGTGGAAGGTGATCACCATGCCTTGGGCGCTGTAGTCCAGGGTGTCCATCCACAGCGCCAGCGGGTCGAGGGCCGGGATGATCAGCAGCAGGCCGATCAGCTTGTAGAGCAGGCTGCCCAGGGCCACCTGGCGACCGGCGGCGTTCTGCATGCTGGTGCTGAGGAAGGCCAGCACGCCGCTGCCGATGTTGGCGCCGATCACCAGGCCGATGGCCACGTGCAGGCCGATCACGCCGGCGCCGGCCAGGGTCGCGGTCAGCAGGACGGCGGCCAGGCTGGAGTAGGAAATCATCGCGAACAGTGCGCCGACCAAGGCATCGAGCAAGATATCGCCGGTCAGCGAGGCGAACAGGACCTTCACGCCCTGCGCGTGGGTAATCGGGCCTGCGGCTTCGACGATCAATTGCAGCGCAAGAATGATCAGCCCCAAGCCAATACCGACACGGCCCATCTGCCCGGCGCGCGTCTGTTTGCGCGAGAGAAAGAAAATCACCCCGAGAAAAATCAGCAGCGGCGACAGCCACGACAGGTCAAAGGTCAGCACCCGGGCCATTAATGCCGTACCGACATCGGCACCGAGCATGGTCGCCAGGGCGGGCATCAGGCCCATCAGGCCCTGGCCGACAAACGAGGTCACCAACATCGCCGTGGCGTTGCTGCTTTGCACCATGGCTGTCACCAGGATGCCGGCGATAAACGCCAGCCAGCGCTTGGACATGTTCTGCCCGATGACCTGGCGCAAGTTGGAACCGTAGACCCGCAGGATGCCGGTACGGACGATGTGCGTGCCCCAGATAAGCAGGGTCACGGCGGAAAGCAGATTGAGCAAGGTCAGCATGCTCGGCCCCCCGTGTGGGTTAGCTCAAAAAGAGCAAATAAGAATTGCCGCGTGCCGTTCTACGTCTTGTACTTAAGCTGTAGTTGGCGAATGGGCTCTGCGCCAGCATCGCATAGCTAAAGTCGGGATTGAAACAAAACTGTCATGAAATCAGTTTTTTGCAGATGAAAAAAAGGGGCTCGAGAGCCCCTTTTTCAGCAGCGGATCAAGGTTACTGACCCGGAATGTCCTTGCGCAGTTTCACAGGGTCCTGCTGTTTTTTCTTTTTCGCGATGGCGGTACGCATCTTGATGTTCACCGCTTCCACCGCCAGGGAGAACGCCATGGCGAAGTAAACGTAGCCTTTTGGCACGTGAACATCGAAGGCTTCAGCGATCAGAACGGTACCCACCACCAGCAGGAACGACAGCGCCAGCATCTTCAGCGACGGGTGTTTGTCGATGAATTCGCTGATGGTGCCAGCGGCCAGCATCATCACCAGTACGGCGACGATAATCGCAGCCACCATCACCGGTACGTGGGAAACCATACCGACTGCGGTAATCACCGAGTCCAGGGAGAATACGATGTCGATGATCGCGATCTGGATGATGGTGTAGATGAACTTGCCACCGGCGCCTTTTGGCTCGTCGTGGGTTTCGTCCTCACCTTCCAGGGCGTGGTACATCTCCTGGGAGCTTTTCCACAGCAGGAACAGGCCACCGAAGAACAGGATCAGGTCGCGACCGGAAATGCCTTGGCCGAACACCACGAACAGGTCGTCGGTGAGGCGCATCACCCATGTGATCGACAGCAGCAACAGGATCCGCGTGACCATCGCCAGGGCCAGGCCGAAGATCCGGGTACGCGCCTGCATGTGCTTGGGCATGCGGCTGACCAGGATCGAAATCATGATGATGTTATCGATGCCCAGGACGATCTCGAGGGCCGTCAGGGTGAAGAAAGCAATCCAGATTTCCGGATTGGTCAGCCATTCCATGTGTATTCCTTTGAACGAGTGTTAGACCGCGCCGGCTTTAAGCGCCAGCGCAGTGAGTTGTACGATTATAGAGTGCTGAACAGCGGAAAAATCCCCATCAGCAATGCGGCGACCATTATGCACAGGCACACCAGTACCGCCCACTTGAGGGTGAAGCGCTGGTGATCGCCAAATTCGATACCCGCCAGGGCCACCAACAGGTAAGTGGATGGAACCAGTGGGCTCAACAAGTGCACGGGTTGGCCAACGATCGAGGCGCGAGCCATTTCCACGGCGGTGATGCCGTAGTGGCTGGCGGCTTCGGCCAGTACGGGCAGTACGCCGTAGTAGAACGCGTCGTTGGACATGAAGAACGTGAACGGCATGCTCACCAGCGCGGTGATCACTGCCAGGTAAGGGCCAAGGGCGTCGGGGATGACCGCCAGCAGGCTCTTGGACATGGCATCGACCATGCCGGTGCCGGACAGGATGCCGGTGAAGATGCCGGCGGCGAAGATCAACCCGACCACCGCCAATACGCTGCCGGCGTGGGCGGCGACGCGGTCTTTCTGCATTTGCAGGCACGGGTAGTTGACGATCATCGCGATACTGAAGGCCACCATGAACAGCACGGGCAGCGGCAGCAGGCCGGCGATCAGGGTGCACATCAGGGCCAGCGTCAGGGCGCCGTTGAACCAGATCAGCTTCGGACGGCGGGCGTCCGGGTACTGCGAAACGCTGATTTCGCTGTGGTCAATTTCGTCACCGTGCAGGTGCAGTTCACCGAGACGCGCACGTTCGCGCTTGCCGTACATGTAGGCAATCACCAGGATGGCAACCACGCCGGCGAGCATCGCCGGGATCATCGGTACGAAAATGTCCGACGGGTCTACATGCAGCGCACTGGCCGCACGGGCGGTCGGGCCGCCCCATGGCGTCATGTTCATCACGCCGCCGGCCAGGATGATCAGGCCGGCCATGATCCGCGGGCTCATGCCGATGCGCTTGTACAACGGCAGCATGGCGGCCACGCAGATCATGTAAGTGGTGGCGCCGTCACCGTCCAGCGAGACCACCAGGGCCAGTACGGCAGTGCCGACCGAGACCTTCAGCGGGTCGCCCTTGACCAGCTTGAGGATCTTGCGCACGGCCGGGTCGAACAGGCCGGAGTCGATCATCAAGGCGAAATAGAGGATGGCGAACATCAGCATCACGCCGGTCGGCGCGAGCTTGGTGATGCCTTCGAGCATCATCGGGCCGATCTTCGGTGCAAAGCCGCCGAACAGCGCGAACAGGATTGGCACGATGATCAAGGCGATCAGCGCGGACAGGCGCTTGGTCATGATCAGGTACATGAACGTGATGACCATGGCAAAGCCAAGGAAAGTCAGCATAGGAATACTCCAGGCGTAGCGCGGCTAGGGAATGGCGAACCGGTTGGGGTCAGCGCAGAACGAACAGCACGAGGCGTACGGGTGGAGTTGGGGCAAACAGGCGGGTACGAGCGGACATCGGGAATCACCATTGTTGTTGTTAACAACCGGTCTGTTGCCGGTAGTGGTGGGCGATCCTAGTCCCGGAAGCTTTCAGCCAGCTTTCGCTTAAGAAACAGGCTACGTTGAGTGACGACTGGTCTTATATGAAATAAGGATGTGGGAGACGGGGCATGCATGAGCAACACCAAGGCGGCTGCCATTGCGGGCGGGTGCGTTATCAGTTCAGCGGGGCGTTGGTGGACATTGCCCACTGCCACTGTTCGGTTTGCCGGCGGGTCAGCGGTGGGTTGGTGACCACCTGGATCACCCTGCCCCGTCCCGCGTTTGCGTGGGTGGCGGGAACGCCGGCGCAGTACGAATCGTCATCGACGTGCGTGAGGTATTTCTGTTCGAACTGTGGGGCGCACCTGGCGTTGGAAACTCGCCTGAGTCCCCAGAGTATCGATGTGACCATCGCGACCCTGGATCATCCGGAACAGGCCCCGGCAGAACGGCACATCTGGGTAGAGAGCCGATTGCCGTGGCTGCGCCTGGATGAACAGTTGCCGCAAGAGGATGGGGAAACGCTCTAGGGCAACTCGAACCCGCCGGAGGCCTTGTGCAGCGCTCGCAAGTGCTCGCCCAATTGCTTGAGGTTGGCTTCACACGCGGCAATTTCCGCTGCGCGGGACGGCTCCAGCAGCGCCCTCACCTCCTTGTCCAGGTCGCCGGTCAGCGACTGCAACTGTTTCTGGCGCGCGGCGCTTTCAGATTCCAGGCGTTGGGATTCGGTCGGCTGGGGCAGGCCGTAACCGCTGGTGCCCAACAGCTCTGCCGGACGACTGAGGAAGCCGCTGTTGGCGAGGATCTGCTGCAAGGTTGCGTTGGCTTTCTCCATACCGCCGTTCTTCAGCTCGCGGGCACCGAGGTAGCGTTGTTTGACTTCATCCTGGGCCAGCATCAGCTGCTTGCGAAAGCTTGCCTGCTCCAGCAGCAACAAGGCCGCGCTGGTGCGCAGGTCAGCCTCGGCGAACCATGGGCGCCGCTCTTCAGCGCTCAGTGACAGCCAGTCCTCCACTTCGGCCTGCTTGATTGGCAGGCGCTTTTTCAGCACCTCGAACATCGCCTGGTACCGCTCGCGGAAAGAATCGAAGTGATAGCCCAGGCGCAGCGCGCGTTTTTTGTCATCCAGCACGCTGGTATCGGCCAGCCCCCGGCCCTTGAGGACTTCCAGCAGACCATTGGGTGTGATGTTGTCCAGGCCGGTCAGCTGCGGGTTGGCGCTGCCGCTGCGTAACAGTTTCAGGCTCTCCACCGCGCAGTTGTTGGAGATGAAGAAGTAGTTGCCGTCGTAGCTCCAGTGCATTTCAGCGGCGTGTTCGACAGTGTCGTTGATCTCTTGGCGGGTCAGTTTCAGCGGCACCGACGCCAGGCCACGCAGTTCGGTCTTGGTGTACTCGTCGATGACTTGTGACAGCGGCAGCACGAACAGCCGTGACGGGTATTTGCCGATCAAGCCGTCCCAGCTCGACAGCTGTACGTCACCGACGAATGCGCGGTAGGACAGAACCAGGTGCTGGTCCAGGTCCAGCCGGCAATCCGGGCCCCGTGGCCGGCCTGGGGCGCAGATCACCAGACGCAACATGCTATGGCCCCAGCGGCTTACCAGGTTCTGGTTGGCCTCGGCCAGCAGGTAGTCGATTTCGTAGACTCTCTCGGGGTCGACCTGACCCAGCGGGGTCTTGGCGAAGTCGTTGCCGGCGTTGAGGAAGGCGTAGGTCTTGGCGCAGGTGTCCTTGGCTGGCGGCGCCCAGCCAAAGTGTTCCTTGTAATAGCGGTACAGCGAAGGCCGGCGGCAGGCGTAGCTCGGGTCGAGGAGGAAGTACTCCATGTTGACCGCGACGAATTCCAGCGGGCTGGTGGTTTCGTAGATGTCCGGGCTGCGGGCGACCTGGTGGTTGTTCTGTTCACGTTCGCCGCGACGCCCGACGTATTGCGGCCAGCCGGCAAGGTCCAACAGGCGTGGGTCATCGCTGAGGGTAAAGCGGCGATCGTTCTGGCCACGGCATTGATCAGGCAGGCCGATCAGGCCGGTGATGTTGTTCTGGCGGCTGCAACGCTGGATCAGCGTGCGGTCGGCGCTGGACCACAGCCGGGCGCGGTCGTAGATGTGGGTCAGTTCATGCAACACGGTGGCGAGCATTTCACGGCGCACGGTGCCATGGGGGCGGTTGGTTTTTTGTGTCGCGGCGCTGCCGTCGGTGAGGCTTTCCAGCAGGTTGCTGTTGAGGTCCAGTTCGGACACCAGCGAGGCCTGGCCGTAGGCATTCTCGGGCATCTTGTCGGTCCAGCCGACGTCGATGGTCCGGTCCAGTTGCTCGATGAAGCGCGGCGGCAACGCCTGCATCGCCTCATCCAGCAATGCCTGGCTTGCCTGCTGCTGGGCCGGGCTCAAGCCATCAGTCTTGAGCCGCAGTTGCAGGGCGGCCTGAGCCGCGCTGGCGCCGAGCAGCAGCGTGCCGGCCAGTAGCCAGGCGGCAATTCGCCTCACAGTGCGAGGATAGCTTCGGCGAGGACCTGGTCGCTGGCGTCGCGGGCTTCTGGCACGCGGGTTCGCAGGGTATCGAACGCGGCTTCCAGCTGAGCGCCGCGAATCTCGCCATTGCTGGCGACGAAACTGGCGGCATCGTCGTGGGCTTCGCGCACGACTTTGGAGTCGCGGATGGACGTGGTGGTGTCCGAGGTGAAATCAATGGTACGGGCCGAGGCACGGACGATGATGTTACTGGTGGCCTTCAGGGTTTGCGCCTGGGCAACACCGGCCAACAACAGCAGGCCGAGAGCGGCGGCGATCAGCGGGCTACGCATGGAATGACTCCGAAATACAAAGATGATTATTGGATGAGAATTGCTTGCGCCAGTTCAAGGTCACTGGCGTTAAGTTTTGGCTGGGTGTGGCGCAGATAATCCAGCGCTGATTCCAGTCGGGCTCCCCGCCATTGGCCGTCAGTGGCAATGAAAGCGGCAGCGTCATCCTGGGCGGCCAGTATCAGTTTATGGTCGAACGGTGCGGAGGTCACTTTGCTGGTGGCATACGCACTGACAACCAGGCTCTGGGTTGACAGGTCAAAGGCCGGAGCTTGGGTGGACCAGCAGGTGCAAAACACTACGGGAGCGATCAACAGGCGGTATGAAAAAGCCATGGGACTCGACAACTGAAAACGAGCGCCAAGGCTAGCGCAATGCCCGGGCGAGAGCCAGCGCGCAGGATCAGGGAGCGCCTGGCGCTCCCGTCTTCCCCATCTGCGGTCAGATGGCCAGGATCGCCTGGGCCAGTTGAGCGTCAGTCGCGGTATTCAGTTGTGGAGCCTGTTGGCGGATCTGGGCCAGGGCGCTTTCCAGTTTCACGCCCCGGATGGCGCCGTCGCTGGCCACAAAGCTGGCGGCGTCGTCGCGGGCGGCACGTACGACCTTGTTGTCACGCAGGGAGGACGTGGCATCGGAGGTCGCATCCGAGGTGGCTTTCAGAGCGCCGACGATCGAATCCGTGGTCACGATCAGGCTGGAGGCGTTGGCATTGGCAGCCAGGGCCAGCAGGGCTGCAGCGCTCAGCAGGCGAAGACGGGACATGGGGTGACTCCTGTAAATGAACGAATAAAAGTGGCACAAAGCCGCTACTTGATCAGCGGGACCATGGGCATCAGACGCCCGTTCTACAGGGTTCGCCACGTGGTAATCGGATATTAAGCCGCCGTTTATCCGTTCGGATAGTCACCTGTGGTGATTACTCGCTCCAGAACGACTTGGACAGTTCGGCTGCTCGGTCGCCGTGGCTGATGCCCGCGTCAGATAATTCCCGCGGGTCCAGTTGAGCCAGCAACCTGCGTGTACGGGCACGTTGCTCCCAGCGGGCGAGTGCCGAGGCCGTGCGTTGCAGTAGCCTTATCAATAGAGGGCGTTGCTGGGCTTGGGTGTTCATGGCGAGCGCCTTTTATGAGGTTCTGAAACTCCATGTTGGGCGCGAAGGTTTTACCGGTACAGATACACCAAGGCTAAATTGTACTGCTTAATTGTTATGTTTTTTAAACTGTACCTGTTGATATGAAAGCCTATTGTTTTTGCTCTTAGAAATCCAAACCCCAGAAACAACAAAACCCGCCTCCGGTTACCCGGGGCGGGTTTTGCTTGATCAATTCTGAGTGCTGGCTGTGGACCCGGTGGGTCAGGGCCAGCGGACGCTAATTAGCGCCAGAACGGCTTGCTCAGCTCTTCGTAGCGTTGTGCTTCGCTGATACCGGCGTCAGCCAGCAGACGCGAATCCAGACGAGCCAGTTGATGGCGGCTGGAGATGCGGCGCTGCCACAACATCAGGTTGGCGATAACGCGCAGAGGCAGGGAAGCCTGGGTGTTTACAGCTTTTTCTTCGAAGAACAGATCGGAACTGAGTGTACGTTCCATGATGACATCCTTCCGCTTGTGGCGGGATTAGGTAGTGGTTTAACTGATGCCAATGATCCTCTTCCGGCGCAAGACTCTCTAGATACAGTTCACCTGTATTGTGAGGGGCCAGTTAACTGTTTATAGGGGCTGTACTGTACGAAATTGGGGCAACTGTACCTGTCGGCACTTTTATGGTGCGTTTTAGGCATTTTTAGAGAGTTGGGTAGGATATTTCGGTAGGAAATGACCGGTACAGCAGTACAGTTTTTTCTAAAAGATGGGTTTGCAAACCCGGACTGATGAAACTGTGTTTGCATCAGTCCGAATCTGTATCAATTACGCTTTCAGCATATGCCCGGTTTCTTCCAGGTTGATGTGCCAACTCAGTGCTTCTCGCAGGATGTGCGGGGTGTGACCGCCCAGCGCGCAGGCTTGGGTGAAGTACGTGTTCAGGGCGTCGCGGTATGCCGGGTGCACGCAGTTGTCGATGATGACCCGAGCCCGCTCACGCGGCGCCAGGCCGCGAAGGTCTGCCAGGCCGACCTCGGTCACGAGGATGTCGACATCATGCTCGGTATGGTCCACATGGCTGACCATCGGCACGACGCTGGAGATTGCGCCGGCCTTGGCGATCGACTTGGTCACAAAGATCGCCAGGTGCGCGTTGCGTGCAAAGTCACCCGAGCCGCCAATCCCGTTCATCATCCGCGTGCCGCAGACGTGGGTGGAGTTGACGTTGCCATAGATGTCGAACTCCAGCGCGGTGTTGATGCCGATAATGCCCAGGCGCCGTACCACTTCCGGGTGGTTGGAGATTTCCTGGGGCCGCAGCACCAATTTGTCTTTATAGCGCTCCAGGTTGCCGAACACGTCGGCGTTGCGCCGTTCTGACAAGGTGATCGAGCTGCCCGAGGCGAAGCTCAGCTTGCCGGCGTCGATCAGGTCGAACGTCGAGTCCTGGAGTACTTCCGAATACATTGTCAGATCTTCGAACGGCGACTCGATCAAGCCACACATCACCGCGTTGGCAATGTTGCCGATGCCGGCCTGCAGCGGGCCGAGCTTATTGGTCATGCGCCCGGCGTCGACTTCTTCTTTAAGGAAGTTGATCAGGTGGTTGGCGATCGATTGGGTGTCGCTGTCGGGTGGCGTCACGGTGGAGGCCGAGTCGGCCTGATTGGTGATGACGATGGCGACGATCTTCTCCGGTGGGATCGGAATTGCGGTGCTGCCGATGCGGTCGTCCACGGCCACCAACGGAATCGGTGTGCGGGTCGGGCGATAGCTCGGGATATAGATGTCGTGCAGGCCTTCCAGGTTCGGGTTATGCGCCATGTTGATCTCGACGATCACGTGCTTGGCGAAAATCGCGAAACTGGCGGAGTTGCCCACGGATGTGGTCGGCACAATATGGCCTTGCTCGGTAATGGCCACGGCTTCGATTACCGCGATGTCCGGCAGCTTGAGCTGATTGTTACGCAGCTGCTCGACGGTCTCCGACAGGTGCTGGTCGATAAACATCACTTCGCCGGCGTTGATCGCCTTGCGCAGAGTGCTGTCTACCTGGAATGGCATGCGTCGCGACAGTACGCCGGCTTCGGTCAGTTGCTTGTCCAGGTCATTGCCCAGGCTGGCACCGGTCATCAGGGTGATTTTCAGCGGCGAGGTCTTGGCGCGTTCGGCCAAGGCGTGGGGCACGGCCTTGGCTTCACCGGCGCGGGTGAAGCCGCTCATGCCGACGGTCATGCCGTCCTGGATCAGTGCGGCAGCGTCAGCCGCGCTCATGACCTTGTTCAACAACGAAGGCAAGCGGATACGATCACGGTACATGGATTGTTATCTCGGGCTACGGAAGCAAGATGCGCAGTCTAGTGATTTCAAAAAATTTCGTCCCGCTACCATGGTCGAATGCCAGGCGGCGATTTAGAGCCTTTTGTCGGTTTTTTACCGGCAATAAAAAACCCCAGCCTACTAAAGGCCAGGGTTCGGGTATTGCGCTGGCGCAGTGTTTATTCGACGGCTTTGACCATGTCTTCGATGACCTTCTTGGCGTCGCCGAAGACCATCATGGTCTTGTCCAGGTAGAACAGTTCGTTGTCCAGGCCGGCATAGCCGCTGGCCATGGAGCGCTTGTTGACGATGATGGTCTTGGCTTTGAACGCTTCGAGAATCGGCATCCCCGCGATTGGCGACTTGGGATCATTCTTGGCGGCCGGGTTGACCACGTCGTTGGCGCCGAGCACCAACACCACGTCGGCCTGGCCGAACTCGGAGTTGATGTCTTCCATCTCGAACACCTGGTCGTAAGGCACTTCTGCCTCGGCCAGCAGTACGTTCATGTGGCCGGGCATGCGGCCGGCAACCGGGTGGATCGCGTACTTCACGGTCACGCCGCGATGGGTCAGCTTCTCGGTCAGCTCTTTCAGCGCATGTTGCGCCCGTGCCACCGCCAGGCCATAGCCCGGGACGATGATCACGGTGTCCGCGTTGGTCAGCAGGAAGGTTGCGTCATCAGCCGAACCGGACTTCACCGGGCGAGCTTCTTTAGAGCCCGCGGGGCCCGCGGGGCCCGCGGCGTCTGCCGTGTTGCCGAAACCGCCGAGCAGCACATTAAAGAAGGAACGGTTCATCGCCTTGCACATGATGTACGAGAGGATCGCGCCGCTTGAACCCACCAGGGAGCCGGCGATGATCAGCATCGAGTTGTTCAGCGAGAAACCGATACCCGCCGCCGCCCAGCCGGAGTAGCTGTTCAGCATCGAGACGACCACTGGCATGTCGGCGCCACCAATCGGGATGATGATCAGCACGCCCAGTACGAACGCCAGGGCCAGCATCAATGCGAATGCGCTGAGGTTTCCGGTGAGCATGAAGGCCAGGCCCAGGCCCAGGGTCAGCAGGCCCAGCACCAGATTCAGCTTGTGCTGACCGCCGAACTGTACCGGTGCGCCCTGGAACAGGCGGAACTTGTACTTACCCGACAGCTTGCCGAAGGCAATGACGGAGCCGGAGAACGTAATCGCGCCGATGGCAGCACCAAGGAACAGTTCCAAGCGGTTACCGGCAGGGATCGAATCCCCCAGGTGTTTGACGATGCCCAGGGATTGCGGCTCCACGACTGCGGCAATGGCAATAAACACCGCAGCGAGGCCGATCATGCTGTGCATGAACGCCACCAGTTCCGGCATCTTGGTCATTTCTACGCGCTTGGCCATGATCGAGCCGGCGGTGCCGCCGACCAGCAGGCCAACGATGACGTACCCGATGCCGGCAGTCGCCAGCTCCGCGCCGAGCTTATAGATGAGGCCCACGGTGGTGAGCACTGCCAGCGCCATGCCGAGCATGCCGAACAGGTTGCCGCGCCGCGAGGTGGTTGGGTGTGACAAGCCTTTGAGGGCCTGTATAAAGCAGATCGACGCGATCAGGTAGAGCGTCGTAACCAGATTCATGCTCATTACTTCGGCGCCTCTTCTTTTGCTTTCGGGGCTTTCTTCTTGAACATCTCAAGCATCCTGCGGGTAACCAGGAAGCCGCCGAATACATTGACCGCAGCCAGGGCCACGGCCAGGGTGCCCATGGTCTTGCCCAGCGGCGTCACGGTGAGTGCGGCCGCCAGCATGGCGCCGACGATTACGATCGCCGAAATTGCGTTGGTCACGGCCATCAGCGGGGTGTGCAAGGCTGGGGTGACGTTCCAGACCACGTGGTAACCGACATAAATTGCCAGCACAAAGATGATCAGGTTGTAGATACCGGGGGAGATAAGCTCTTCCATCGTCTGAATCCCTGCTTAGGCGTTTTTGCGGATGACTTGGCCGTCGCGGCACATCAGGCACGCGGCGACGATGTCGTCTTCGAGGTTGATTTCAAACTGCCCTTCCTTGGTGAAGACCAGCTTCAGGAAGTCCAGCAGGTTGCGCGCGTACAGCGCCGAGGCATCGGCTGCGACGGCGCCTGCCAGGTTGGTCGGGCCGCAGATGGTCACGCCGTTTTCCACGACCACCTGGTCTGCCACGGTCAGTGGGCAGTTGCCGCCCTGGGCTGCCGCGAGGTCGATGACCACCGAACCTGGCTTCATCTGTGCGACGGTCTCGGCGCTGAGCAGGGTTGGCGCCTTGCGGCCCGGGATCAATGCAGTGGTGATGACGATGTCGGCTTGCTTGGCGCGCTCGTGCACGGCCAGGGCCTGACGCTGCATCCAGCTGGTGGGCATCGGACGTGCGTAGCCGCCAACACCGACGGCGCATTCGCGCTCTTCATCGGTTTCGTAGGGCACGTCGACGAACTTGGCGCCCAGGGACTCGATCTGTTCCTTTACGGCCGGCCGCACGTCGGACGCTTCGATGACGGCGCCCAGACGTTTCGCGGTAGCAATCGCCTGCAGCCCTGCTACGCCCGCGCCGAGGATCAGCACGCGAGCGGCTTTCACCGTGCCTGCGGCGGTCATCAACATTGGCATGAAGCGTGGGTAGTGATGGGCGGCGAGCAACACAGCCTTATAACCGGCAATGTTCGCTTGGGAAGACAGCACATCCAGGCTTTGCGCGCGGGAGGTGCGCGGTGCGGCCTCAAGGGCAAAGGCCGTGATGCCATGCTCGGCCAGTCGGGTGATGGTTTCGTTGCTGAACGGATTGAGCATGCCCACCAACACCGCGCCGCGTTTGATCAGCGTCAGTTCGCTGTCATTCGGGGCTACGACCTTGAGAATCAGTTCGGCACCGAATGCCTCGCTGGCGTTGCCAATGGTTGCGCCTGCCGCTTCATAGGCACTGTCGACGACACTGGCATTGATGCCTGCCCCGCTTTGCACAGTGACCTTGTGGCCCTGGCCGATCAGCTTCTTGATGGTTTCCGGGGTGGCAGCCACCCGCGTTTCACCGGTCTGGGTTTCGAGAGGAACACCAATGTGCACGTCAAATCTCCTGCATGATCTTTTTGCTTTGATTTTTGTAAAAGGCCAGTGCACCGCAAGAGGTGCATCTGGGCGGCCGATCAGCACGATCCCGCTGAAATACAGCGGGGCGCGGCATTTTGCAGGCGAACTTTACGGCCTTCAAGAGATTATGACGGGTGACGAAAAATTAACTACAAGTCACCCTGTGACTGATTGTCGCAATGCTTGGGTATAACTCTTTCAAATACAGGTATTTAAAGGGGTTTAGCTAAAATATTGGCTTGTCGTCATGGTTGATGTGAATGGCTGTCTATTGCTGTCACATTATGGCTACAGGCCAATATACGTATGGCTTTAAGACCGATTTACCGTCAAAAGATGCGGTCTTCTAAATTGCGACATATATATATATATGTAGGTATTTTAATTTGCTGACTACAGAGTCAATAAGCCAGCGTTCGCCTTTAGCTATTGGGGTTGTAGCGCAGTGACTGATTGATCAGCCAGTCTCTGAACGCGTGAAGAGAAGCCGATTCGACTTTTCTCTCGGGAATCATCAAGTAATACGCCTTTGAACTCGCCAGTACCTGGGGGCTTGCGATCACCAGGTGCCCTTCGTTCAATTCCCTTTGAATGAGGAACGGCGGGATCAGTGCAATGCCCATGTCGTGCATGGCTGCCTGGGACAACATGGAGAATAGCTCGTAACGCGGGCCTGTCATGTCGCGGGGTATGTCTAGCTGTTGCGCGTTGAACCACTGGCGCCAGGCGTAGGGGCGAGTGGTTTGCTGCAGCAGGGGCAGTTCGGCAATTTCCTGCGCGCTGAAGTGCGTACGTTCACCCAGCAAGCGCGGGCTGCACACAGGGAGCGGGTTTTCTCCCATTAGTTTGTGGGATTCGGTACCGGACCAGTCGGCGTCGCCAAAGTAGATCGCCGCGTCGAATTCGGTATCGGCAAACAGGAACGGCCGTGTACGGTTGGTCAGGTTGACGGTGACCTCCGGGTGCTGATGCTGAAAGTCCTTGAGGCGCGGGATCAGCCACTGGGTGCCGAAGGTGGGGACTACCGCCAGTTCGATAACGTTGGTGCCCTGCTGGCCCATCACCGACAAGGTGTCGCGCTCGACCGCGTCCAGTTGTGTGGCTACCCGGCGGCTGTAGGAAAGCCCGGCTTCTGTCAGCTTCACGCCTCGGCGTGAGCGTCGAAACAGCTCGACACTCAAAAACTCTTCGAGGCTGGCGATCTGTCGGCAGATTGCGCCTTGGGTGATCGAAAGCTCCTGCGCAGCCTTGGTGAAGCTTTCGTGGCGGGCCGCCGCCTCAAAACTGACCAGGGCCGTGGTGCTGGGAATCTTTCTGCGCATGTACCGTAGCCTCACAAGTAACTAGCATCAATGGAGGTTTTTTATGTTTCGGAGTGAGAAATTAGCACAAGGCTATGCAAAAACCTCGTTTGCCCTCCTCGCCTGCCCGGCCTAGGCTCCATGCACGACTTTTGATTTACTTCGCGAGGACTCACTCATGGGCGGTAAGGCAAGCTTCAACTGGATCGATCCACTGCTGCTGGATTCACAGCTCACTGAAGAAGAACGCATGGTGCGCGACAGCGCCGAGCAGTTCGCCCAGGACAAGCTGGCGCCGCGTGTGCTCGAAGCCTTTCGCCATGAAAAGACCGACCCTGCGATCTTCCGCGAAATGGGCGAGACCGGTCTGCTGGGTGCGATGATTCCCGAGCAATACGGTGGCAGCGGTTTGAACTACGTCAGCTACGGCCTGATCGCTCGCGAAGTCGAGCGCGTGGACTCTGGCTACCGCTCGATGATGAGTGTGCAGTCATCGCTGGTAATGGTGCCTATCAATGAATTCGGTACCGAAGCGCAAAAGCAGAAATACCTGCCGAAGCTGGCGTCTGGCGAATGGATTGGCTGCTTTGGTCTGACCGAGCCTAACCATGGCTCTGACCCGGGCGCGATGATTACCCGTGCACGCAAGGTGGATGGCGGCTACAGCCTCACCGGCAGCAAGATGTGGATCACCAACAGCCCGATTGCCGATGTGTTCGTGGTGTGGGGCAAGGACGATGCGGGCGACATTCGTGGCTTTGTCTTGGAGAAGGGCTGGAAAGGCCTGAGTGCTCCGGCGATCCACGGCAAGGTCGGGCTGCGCGCCTCGATCACCGGTGAAATCGTCATGGATAACGTGTTTGTGCCTGAAGAAAACATCTTCCCGGATGTGCGTGGCTTGAAAGGTCCTTTCACTTGCCTTAACTCGGCGCGTTACGGGATCTCGTGGGGTGCATTGGGGGCTGCGGAGTTCTGCTGGCATACCGCGCGCCAATACACCCTTGATCGTCAGCAATTCGGGCGTCCATTGGCGGCAACCCAGTTGATCCAGAAGAAGCTTGCAGACATGCAGACCGAGATCACCCTCGCCCTGCAAGGTTGCCTGCGGTTGGGTCGCATGAAGGATGAAGGTACGGCGGCGGTGGAGATTACCTCGATCATGAAGCGCAACTCCTGTGGCAAGTCTCTCGATATTGCGCGGATGGCACGTGACATGCTCGGTGGCAACGGTATCTCCGATGAGTTCGGCATTGCCCGTCACCTGGTCAACCTTGAGGTGGTGAACACCTATGAGGGTACCCACGACGTGCATGCGCTGATCCTGGGGCGTGCGCAAACCGGTATTCAGGCGTTCTATTAATAGGAGAGCGACCATGGGCGCGCTATCGCACCTGCGGGTACTGGATTTGTCGCGAGTGCTGGCGGGCCCTTGGGCCGGGCAGATACTTGCGGACCTTGGCGCTGAAGTGATCAAGGTTGAGCGGCCTGGTAATGGAGACGACACTCGTGCCTGGGGGCCGCCCTTCCTCAAGGATGCGTATGGGGAGAGCACCACTGAGGCGGCGTATTACCTGTCGGCCAACCGTAACAAGGAGTCGGTAACCATCGACTTTACGCGGCCGGAGGGGCAGAAGCTGGTACGTGACCTGGCGGCGAAGTCCGACATTCTGATCGAGAACTTCAAGGTGGGTGGCTTGGCGGCCTATGGGCTGGACTATGAGTCGCTCAAAGAGATCAATCCGGAGTTGATCTACTGTTCGATTACCGGGTTTGGCCAGACTGGGCCCTATGCGGCTCGGGCGGGCTACGACTTCATGATCCAGGGGCTTGGCGGGTTAATGAGTCTGACGGGCCGTCCCGAGGGGGAAGACGGTGCTGGCCCAGTCAAGGTAGGCGTGGCGCTGACGGATATCCTGACGGGGCTCTATTCGACAGTGGCGATTCTGGCCGCCATGGCTCACCGGGATCATGATGGTGGTGGTCAGCATATCGATATGGCGCTGCTGGATGTGCAGGTGGCTTGTCTGGCTAACCAGGCGATGAACTACCTGACGACGGGCGTTCCTCCCAAGCGCTTGGGCAATGCTCATCCGAATATCGTGCCGTATCAGGATTTTCCTACGGCAGATGGCGACTTCATTCTCACCGTGGGCAACGATGGACAGTTTCGCAAGTTTGCCGAGGTGGCCGGGCATCCGCAGTGGGCGGATGATCCGCGGTTTGCGACTAATAAGCTGCGGGTGGCCAACAGAGCAGCGCTGATACCGTTGATTCGCCAGGCGACCGTATTCAAGACAACTGCTGAATGGGTGGCTCAGTTGGAGCGGGTGGGCGTGCCTTGCGGGCCTATCAATGACTTGGCGCAGGTGTTTGCCGACCCGCAGGTAAAGGCGCGCGGGCTGGCGATGGAGTTGCCTCATGCGTTGGCGGGGATGGTGCCCCAGGTAGCGAGCCCTATGCGACTGTCCAAGACGCCTGTTGAATACCGCAGTGCGCCTCCCCTGTTGGGTGAGCATACTCATCAGGTCCTGCAGCAGGTGTTGGGTTTAACGCCGGCGAGTGTGTCGGCGTTAAGGGATGCCGGGGTCATCTGAGGCTTCCCTTCTATATAGAGGGCTGTTTAAGTTCTCTATATAGAGGGGAGTTGGTTGATTTTTAGCCAGGAATGTCTATTTGATAGAAATCCTGAATTAAGGGTTGACGGCAGATTCTGGAAGTCTATAATTCGCCCCACTTCCGGCGCAGTCGAAACGGAAAACTCCTTGGTAAACAAAGAGTTATGTAGGTTTCGGCAGCGAGCTGCTTCAGATCATCGAAGCCTGGAGGGAGTTGATAGAGCGGTGTAGTTTGGCTCTGTTAACGGTTCGATCTTCTCGGTCGAAAGCGGAGAAAAAGAGGTGTTGACAGCAGCGTGTAACGCTGTAGAATTCGCCTCCCGCTAACGAGAGATCGGAAGCGCAAGTGGTTGAAGTTACAAAGGAAACTTTGAAAACTTCTGAAAATAATCACTTGACAGCAAATGAGGCTGCTGTAGAATACGCGCCTCGGTTGAGACGAAAGATCTTAACCAACCGCTCTTTAACAACTGAATCAAGCAATTCGTGTGGGTGCTTGTGGAGTCAGACTGATAGTCAACAAGATTATCAGCATCACAAGTTACTCCGCGAGAAATCAAAGATGTAACCAACGATTGCTGAGCCAAGTTTAGGGTTTCTTAAAAACCCAAAGATGTTTGAACTGAAGAGTTTGATCATGGCTCAGATTGAACGCTGGCGGCAGGCCTAACACATGCAAGTCGAGCGGTAGAGA
>NZ_JARIXR010000030.1:0-77146 GCF_029269205.1 Pseudomonas sp. 1912-s
CCGAGAGAAAGCCCCTGGGCTTATCCGGAGACGCTTTTGGAGTTTGAGTACGGGCCGGACGATTTAAAGGCCAAGGTTTATCACAGTCGATTTAAGTTTCAGAAGCGCTACTTCAGGATCGCCAAAGGCCTGGCTGGACATCACGTTGCACTACGTCCGAACACTGAAAGTGACGGGCTGTTTGATGTCTATTTCTGCCATCACTTTTTGCGAACGATCGACGTGAAGCAGCCTGATTACGGTTCATAATGTGTCAACCATGTCCCCGTACATGTGTCCACCATGTGTCCGGTCCGTACAGGATGGGTTAAGGTAGTGAGTATTGCGGTGGTTGTGAGGGCCCCATCGCGGGCAAGCCCGGCTCCCACAGTTGACCGAGTGGTCTTGGGCAACAGTGTCCAAATGTGGGAGCCGGGCTTGCCCGCGATAGCGATGGTTCAGCCACTACAAAAGCCAAAGGCAGTCAGCGCCCCCGGTCCCGCCGCAACACCTTCTTCACCCGCGCCACCAACGCCCGGGCTTCAAACGGCTTGAGCAAATAATCATCCTCGTGCAATTCCAGCCCACGCAGCCGATCTTCAATCCCGTCGGGCGTGGTCAGAAACAACATCGGCGTCTCGCCTTTCAACCGAATCGCCTGTTGCAGCTTCCAGGCATTCAGCCCCGGCAGCATCACATCCAGGATCACCAGATCGTATTCAGTGCTTTCCACAAAGCGCAGGGCCGCCATGCCATTGGCCGCCACCTCCACCGTGTAGCTGGCCTCCTCAAGACTGCGGCCCATCGCCTCGGCCGCCTCTGACTCGTGTTCCACTAGCAGGACGCGCATAACACACCTCGAATAATCGTGAACGCAGGCTAACACCCTCAGGCGTGCGCCGCCTCGCGCAAACGTTGCGGGTCGAGGATTTCGATCTCGCCATAGCCCAGGCGCACAATGCCCTGGCCTTGCAGGTCCTTGAGCAACGCATTGGTGGTCTGGCGTGAAAGGCTCAGCATCGCGGCCAGGTCTTCCTGGGGCAGTTGCAACACCTGTCGCGCCTGTTCGATGTCGCCGTAGCCTTCGGCGATCATCAGCAGGCGGTGCGCCACCCGCACCGAAGCCGGCATCAGGCTCAGTTGCTCGATGTTGATAAAGGTCAGGCGCAACTTCTGGCTCATCAACAGGGCCATGTCGCGCCAATAACGCGGTGCCTCTTCAAGTATCTGCAGCAACGCCGGCTGCGGCACCTGCAACAGCGTGCAAGGCCCGACGGCGCAGGCGTCATGGGTGCGGGGCAGCCCGTCGAACAGGGAAATCTCGCCGAACCAGTACGGCAATTCCGCCAGGCTCAACACGGCTTCCTTGCCCTGCTCATTTACCGCGCTGATGCGCAGGGAGCCTTCCAGCACCGCGTACAACCCGCACGGTGGGTCGCCGCGCTTGAACAGGTACTGCCCCGCTGTCAGCTGCCGCAGCCGGGCGCTGGCCAGCAAGCTATTCTGTAAATCAGCAGGCAGATGGCTGTACCAGTGACCGGTGGCCAGCCGCGGGTGCCATTTCTCTGCATCCATGAGAACTCCGAAGATTGTCGGCCAGCTGACAGTGTGTCGCAGGCCTACAGGGCATGATCAAACATCCTACAGGAGGAACAACAATGAAAAGCCTCGTCGACCATCTCAGTCAATACGCTGCCTACCACCGTGACCCGCGCAATATCGCCAGCCACTTTATCGGCATCCCGCTGATTGTGGTGGCGGTGGCCGTGCTGCTGTCACGCCCCGAATGGACGGTGGCCGGGCTCTGGCTCTCGCCGGCCGTGGTGGTGGCGCTGCTCTCGGCGTGGTTCTACCTGCGCCTGGAACTGGCCCTCGGTGTGCTGATGACGGTGCTGATGGGCCTGTCGGTGTGGGCCGGGCATGTACTGGCAGCGCAAAGCACGCTGGTGTGGCTGAGCAGCGGCATCGGCATGTTCGTGGTGGGCTGGGTGATCCAGTTTGTCGGGCATTACTACGAGGGCAAAAAACCGGCGTTTGTCGATGACGTGTCCGGGCTGATCGTAGGGCCGTTGTTTGTGGTGGCGGAGTTGGCGTTTCTGGTGGGGCTGCGGCATGACCTGAAGCAGCAGATTGAAGAGCGCTCGGGGCCGGTGGCCGTGCGGCACAAGAACGCCACGGCCTGAGCAACACTGGAGATCCAAATGTGGGAGCGGGCTTGCTGTGGTGAGGGGGCTTGTCCCCCGCCGAGTTCACCGCAGATTGATGGGGCTGCTCCGCAGCCCAGCGCGGGGCAAGCCCGCTCACTACATAGCCTCACATTGGGTTTTGCGGCGCTTTCAGGCTTTTTGCCAGACCTTGGGCTTGAAGAACAGCGTCTCGCCCCGCGCCAAACCGGTCAGGCTGTCATGGTCTTTCACCACTTCAGCTTCGATCAGTTCGCTCTGGCCTTCGACCTTCAGGGTTACCCGGGTGGTCGCGCCAAGCGGGCGAATATCACGCACTTCAGCCGCGTGGTGATCTTCCAGCTCATGGCGCGACAGCGACACTTCATGCGGGCGGAACAGCACGTGCTTGTCTTCACCCAAGTGCAGGCGGTTGGAGTCACCGAGGAAGTGATAAACGAAATCGCTGGCCGGGTTTTCGTAGACTTCGCCCGGTGAGCCGATCTGCTCGATCACGCCCTTGTTCATCACCACGATGCGGTCCGCCACTTCCATGGCTTCTTCCTGGTCGTGGGTCACGAACACCGAGGTCAGGTTGATGTCTTCGTGCAGGCGCGCCAGCCAGCGGCGCAGCTCTTTACGGACCTTGGCATCCAGGGCGCCGAACGGTTCATCCAGCAGCAGCACTTTAGGTTCTACCGCCAACGCGCGAGCCAGGGCGATACGCTGGCGCTGGCCGCCGGAGAGTTGTTCCGGGTAGCGATCGGACAACCAGTCGAGTTGCACCATGTTCAGCAGCTCGTGGACTTTTACCGCGATCTGGCTTTCGGTCGGGCGCTGGTTTTTCGGTTTCATGCGCAGGCCGAACGCGACGTTGTCGAACACGGTCATGTGGCGGAACAGCGCGTAGTGCTGGAACACGAAGCCGACATTGCGATCACGCACGTCGTGGCCGGAAACGTCTTCACCGTGGAACACGATGCTGCCGTTATCCGGGGTTTCCAGGCCGGCGATGATGCGCAGCAAGGTGGTCTTGCCGCAGCCGGACGGGCCCAGCAACGCCACCAGCTCGCCACTCTGGATGTCCAGATTGATGCTGTTCAGGGCCTTGAAGGCGTTGAAGTTCTTGCTGACATTACGGACTTCGATCGACATGACTTATTCCTCACCAGCGCTTTTGCGCAGGCGGTTGATACGGTTCTCGCTCCACTGCTTGAGCAGCAGGATGAAGAGCGCCAGGATCAGCAACAGGCTCGCGACGGCAAACGCGGCGACGTGGTTGTATTCGTTGTAGAGGATCTCGACGTGCAGCGGCAAGGTGTTGGTCACGCCGCGAATGTGGCCGGACACCACCGACACCGCGCCGAACTCACCCATCGCCCGCGCCGTACACAGCACCACGCCGTAGATCAGGCCCCACTTGATGTTCGGCACGGTGACATGCCAGAACATCTGCCAGCCGTTGGCGCCCAGCAGGCGCGCGGCCTCTTCTTCCTGGGTGCCTTGTTCCTGCATCAACGGGATCAGCTCACGGGCCACGAACGGCACAGTGACGAAGATCGTCGCCAGCACGATGCCCGGCAAGGCGAACACGATCTGGATGTCATGGTCTTGCAGCCAGGGGCCAAAGAAGCCCTGGGCGCCGAACATCAACACGTAAACCAGACCGGCGATCACCGGCGATACCGAGAACGGCAGGTCGATCAGCGTCACCAGGATACTTTTGCCACGGAACGAGTACTTGCTCACGCACCAGGCGGCGCTGACGCCGAACACCACGTTGAGCGGCACCGAGATCACCACGGCGATCACCGTGAGTTTCAACGCCGACAGCGCGTCCGGCTCGAGAATCGCGGTGAAGAACGCCCCCAGGCCATTTTTCAGGCCCTGGGACACCACGATAAACAGCGGCAGCAGCAGAAACAGCGCGAAGATCAACCAGCCGAGGCTGATCAGGATGCGTCGGGACACCGCGCTGCCGCGACGGGCAGCGTTGGCCGAGGACGCGGCGGAAATAGACGATTGGGACATGTTCCGCGCCTCCTTATGGGTGTTCGATGCGCCGCTGCAGCAAGTTGATCAGCAGCAGCAGGACAAAGGAAACCACCAGCATCATCACGCCGATGGCCGTGGCGCCGGTGTAGTCGTATTGGTCGAGCTTGACCATGATCAGCAACGGCAGAATCTCGGTTTTCATCGGCATGTTGCCGGCGATGAAGATCACCGAACCGTACTCACCCACGCCTCGGGCGAACGCCAATGCGAAGCCGGTCAACCAGGCAGGCAACAGCGCCGGCACCAGGATGTAGCGGAACACTTGCAGTGGCTTGGCACCCAGGCAGGCGGCGGCTTCTTCGATTTCCCGAGGGATATCGGCCAGCACCGGCTGCACGGTACGCACCACGAATGGCAGCGTGACGAAGGTCAGCGCCAGGGTAATACCCAAGGGGGTGTAGGCGATCTTGAAACCCAGGTCGGCGGCGAACTGACCGACCAGACCTGTCGGCGTGTACAGCGCAGTGAGCGCAATACCGGCGACGGCGGTGGGCAAGGCAAACGGCAGGTCGATCATCGCATCGATGATCTTGCGACCCGGGAAGGTATAACGCACCAGTACCCAGGCCAGCAGGGTGCCGATAACGCCGTTGATGATCGCTGCGCAAAACGCGGTGCCGAAGCTCAGTTTCAACGCCGCCAGCACGCGTGGTGCGGTGATGATGTTCCAGAACTGATCCCAGGTGAGTTGAGCGGCATGTACAAACATCGCCGCCAGCGGGATGAGTACGATCAGGCTGAGGTACACCACGGTGTAGCCCAGCGTCAGCCCGAAGCCGGGTATGACGGGGGAGATACGACGCGACATAAGAGTCCTTGGTTAGCGGGTAGATACCACTGTAGGAGCGAGCGTCTGTGGGAGCTGGCTTGCCTGCGATGCCGGCACCTCGGTGTATCAGTTACACCGAGGTGATGCTATCGCGGGCAAGCCCGGCTCCCACAGAAAGCTGGCTCCTACAGTTTGATTTTGCTTACTGCGCCGAGTAAATCTGGTCGAACACGCCACCGTCATTGAAGAATTTCGGTTGGGCAGTTTTCCAGCCGCCGAAGTCTTTGTCGATAGTCACCAGGTCCAGTTTCGGGAACTGCTGGGCGTATTTGGCGGCGACTTTCTCATCGCGTGGGCGGTAGAAGTTCTTCGCCGCAATCTCCTGGCCAGCCGGGCTGTACAGGTGCTTGAGGTAGGCGGTAGCGATTTCGGTGTTGCCCTTTTTCTCGGCGTTCTTGTCGACCACGGCCACGGGAGGCTCGGCGAGGATCGACAGCGAAGGCACAACGATGTCGAACTTGTCGGCGCCGCCGTCTTCTTTCAGGGCCAGGAAGGCTTCGTTTTCCCAGGCCAGCAACACGTCACCCTGACCGTTGTTGACGAAGGTAATGGTCGAACCGCGAGCGCCGGTGTCGAGGATCGGCACGTGCTTGAACAGCTCTTTCACGTATTCCTGGGCCTTGGCTTCGCTGCCACCGGCTTTCAGGCCGTAGGCCCACGCGGCGAGGAAGTTCCAGCGGGCGCCGCCGGAGGTTTTCGGGTTCGGGGTAATCACGGAAACGTCTTTCTTGATCAGGTCGCCCCAATCCTTGATGCCTTTAGGGTTGCCCTTGCGCACCAGGAACACGATGGTCGAGGTGTACGGGGTGCTGGCGTCCGGCAGGCGGGTTTGCCAGTTTTCCGGCAGGGTCTTGCCCAGTTTTGCGATTTCGTCGATGTCGCCGGCCAGGGCCAGGGTCACGACGTCGGCACGCAGGCCGTCGATCACCGCGCGGCCTTGCTTGCCCGAGCCACCGTGGGACTGCTGGATCTTGACGTTGTCGCCCGGGTGCTCTTTCTTCCAGAAGCTGGTGAATTCAGCGTTGTAGTCCTGGTAGAGCTCGCGGGTCGGGTCGTAAGACACGTTGAGCAGTTCGTAATCCTTGGCAACAGCGGAACCGGCAAACACGGCACTGGCCAGTGCTGCCAGGGCATAACGGCGAATCGACGACATAGAAGGCTCCTGAAATTCTTGGGTGTTGGCTTTTTTCTTATAGTTGCGGGTCTTGCAATCGAATCGCCGATCTTGCTCAGCTCGGTTTGTTGCCCGGGTTCTGCAAACGGAATTTCTCTTTGCGTTCGATTTGTACTACCTGGGCGTTGTGCACAGTGATTTCCACCGCACCAAACCGCAGGTCGCGCAGGGCGCTCTGGATCTCGCGCAAAATGGCTGCTTCGTCCTGGCCGTCAACGCTACGTAGAGATGCGCTCATGGTCGTGCTCCTGAAATGAGAAGTGCCTCGCAGTGGCGGCACTGCTTGCGGCGTGAGGGCGATAGTAGATAAGCGCGGATATTCTTAAAAATACTATTTAAGAATGTTTATATAACCAGAAAGAATTTTCTGATGGGACGTGGGGTTGCGCGGGGTTTGGGGGCTGAAAATACCGAAGCAAGAACGAGTGCTGTATTTGTGGCGAGGGAGCTTGCTCCCGCTGGACTGCGTAGCAGTCCCATTTTTGGGGGGCGCTGCGCACCCCAGCGGGAGCAAGCTCCCTCGCCACAAAACCCACATGATGTTCAGCGAATGATCGGCGCCCTCGCCCAATCCAGCTCACTGGCCGGCATCGGCCGACCAAACCAGTACCCCTGGCCCAGGTCACACCGCTGCTCCAACAGAAACCGCGCCTGCTCGACCTGCTCGATACCCTCGGCGTGCACCTGCATGCCCATGCTCTGCGCCAACGCGATCACCACCCGCACGATCGCCGCGTCGTCTTCATCCCACGGCAACCCGGCGACAAAGCCCTGATCAATCTTGAGCTTCTGCACCGGCAACCGCTTGAGCCGCAGCAGCGATGAGTAACCGGTGCCAAAGTCGTCAATGGCCAGGCGCAAGCCCAACTCCCGCAGGCGGTGCATTTGTTCAAGGGCGACTTCCGGGTCTTCCATTACCGCGCTTTCGGTGACTTCCAATTCCAGGAATGCCGGATCCAGCCCCGTATCGTGCAGCACCTTGGCCACTTGCTCATACAGCTCGCGCCGGGCAAACAGGCGGCTGGACACGTTCACCGCGAGAAACGTAAGCGGTGCGCCGCCGGCCAGCCACTGGCACATCTGGCGGCAGGCCTGGTCCATGACCCAGGCGTCGATATCGGCAATCAGCCCGGTACGCTCGGCAATCGGGATGAATTCCCCCGGCGGCACCAGCCCGCGCTCCGGGTGCTGCCAGCGCACCAGGGCTTCGACGCCGATCAGGCGGCTGTTCTCCAGGTCGTGCACCGGTTGGTAGTAAACCCGCAGCTCTTGCTGGTCCAGGGCGCGGCGCAGTTCGCCGGCCATTTCGACACGGTGCTGGGCGTGGGCGGTGAGTTCTTCGGTGTACAAGGCGTAGCCTTCGCGGCCGGCGCTCTTGGCCTTGAACAGCGCCGAATCGGCGTTGCGCAGCAGTTGCTCGGCGCTCAGGGCATCGCTGGGGAACAGGCTGATGCCAATGCTGGCGCTGATAAACAGCTGATGGCCGTCGAAGATGAACGGTTCTTTCATCCCATCGAGAATACGTTGCGCCAGGGCGGCCGCCTGGACCACCTGTGGACAACTTTCCGCCAGCACCGCGAACTCGTCGCCCCCCAGGCGCGCCAGGGTCACGCCGGGGCCGAACAGGCCTTGCAGGCGCTCGCCGACGGCCTTGAGCAACTGGTCGCCGACGTTGTGGCCAAGGCTGTCGTTGATGATCTTGAAGTGGTCCAGGTCCAGCAACAGCAAGGCGCAACCGCGTTTATGGATCTGCGCCGAGGCCAGGGCCTGTTCGGCGCGGTCGGTGAACAGCAGGCGGTTGGGCAGGTCGGTCAGCGGGTCGTGGTGGGCGAGGTGCGCCAGTTCGTGCTCGGAGTGCTTGATGGCACTGATGTCGGAGAACACCGCGACGTAGTGGCTGATGTTGCCCTGCTCATCGCGGATGACGCGGATGGTCTGCCACTGTGGATAAATTTCGCCGCTTTTACGGCGGTTCCAGATTTCGCCGCTCCATTCGCCGTCACGCTCCAGGGTCTGGAACATCTGTTGATAGAAGCTCGCGGAGTGGCGCCCGGACTTGAACAGGCTCGGCTGGCGGCCCAACACGTCTTCGCCCTGGTAGCCGGTGATTTCAATGAAGGCACGGTTGACGTGCACGATCAGCCCCTGCGCATCGGTAACCAGCACGCCTTCGCGGGTGCAATCGAACACAGCGGCGGCCTGGCGCAGCCGCTCGCGGTTTTCCTTGAGGGGCTGCTGGATCAGGTTTGCCCGGGCAAAACGGGCGCAAAGCAGATAAATCACCAGGGCGCTGAGGCCAATCCAGATATAGCCCCGCAGCGCCAGCCAATGGATCACTTGCGCCGGTTCGTCGGAAAGTTTGATCAACAGATGCTGGCTGAGCTGTATCCACACAATGGAAACCAGCAGGTACAACAGCCCCGCACGCAGGGCACCTCGGTATGAAAACAGCATATGGTCAGTAATCCTTACTAAAAAACCAGAATCGCCCTACAAAGGGTCAGGATTATAGAATAGGAAACACCTTGTAAGTCTTATCTGAAACGGTGACTGGTTTTATCCGCAAAGGGAGTGATAATGCGGATGCTGTTTTTTTCTTTATCTGAGGGCCATACAGCCTATGTGGTACAACGGTTTTCTTGACTTGTCGGCCTGGCAACTGGTGGCAGTCACTCTGTTGATGACCCACGTGACCATTGTCGGGGTCACGGTCTATCTGCACCGCTATTCAGCCCACCGCTCCCTGGAGCTCAATGCTGGCCTGAAACACTTCTTCCGCTTCTGGCTGTGGCTCACCACGGCGCAGAACACCCGCGAGTGGACCGCTATCCACCGTAAACACCACGCCAAGTGCGAAACCGTCGACGATCCCCACAGCCCGGTGATCAAAGGCCTGTCCACCGTCCTGCGCAAAGGTGCCGAGCTGTACCGCGCCGAGGCCGAAAACCCCGAGACCCTGCGTATCTACGGCAAGAACTGCCCGGAAGACTGGATCGAACGCAAGCTCTACACCCCGTACCCGCTGCTGGGCGTGGCAATCATGGGCGTGATCGACCTGCTGCTGTTCGGCACCATCGGCATCACCATCTGGGCCATCCAGATGATGTGGATTCCGTTCTGGGCCGCCGGCGTGATCAACGGCCTGGGCCATGCCATCGGCTACCGCAATTTCGAATGCCGCGACGCGGCGACCAACCTGATTCCCTGGGGCATCATCGTTGGCGGCGAAGAGCTGCATAACAACCACCACACCTACCCCAACTCCGCCAAGCTGTCGGTGAAGAAGTGGGAATTCGATCTGGGCTGGGCCTGGATCAAAGTGTTCAGCTTCCTGCGCCTGGCCAAGGTGCAACGGGTCGCGCCGATCGCCCACCGGGTCGAAGGCAAGGGCCACCTGGACATGGACACCGCCATGGCGATCCTCAACAACCGTTTCCAGATCATGGCCCAGTACCGCAAGTTGGTGATTGGCCCGCTGGTCAAGCAGGAACTGGAGAAGGTCGATCACTCGGTGCGCCACCAGTTCCATCGCGCCAAGCGCCTGCTGTCGCGGGAAACCAGCCTGCTGGATGACCGTCACCACGTGCGCATCCAAAGCATGCTGGAACACAGCCAGGCCCTGAAAGTGATCTACGAAAAGCGCCTGGCGCTGCAACAGATCTGGCTGAAAACCAGCACCAACGGGCATGACATGCTGGCGGCGATCAAGGAATGGGTACACGAGGCCGAGGCCAGCGGGATTCAATCCCTGCGAGACTTTGCCCACCAGTTGAAAACCTATTCGCTGCGGCCTGCCGCGGTCTGACACGGCTGTAGCGAGCCGATTTTTTGTGGCGAGGGAGCTCCCTCGCCACAGCAGCTCCCTCGCCACAGCAAGCCACTCACCCCAACAGGCTCGCTCCTACAGGTTTCTGGCGCCATTTCTTGGTCGCCTCAAATCGACGCTGATAACGGAACTTCGCTGCAAATTCCCCCTCTCAAACAACACTTCGCCATCCCGGCGGCCCTTGTTGTGACCGCTGCCCAACCCCGCGGCATGCCCAGAGAGAGTTGTGCCGATGGTCCCCGAACAGACCTTCACCGACCCACCCGTCCTCGACCAGCCACGACCGGCCGCTGCCGCTACGTTGCTGGCGCTGATGCATGCCCAGGGCGAAGTGGAGCGCTTGAGTGAACGCGAGCAACTGCTGAGTTCGCTGCTGGTCAGCGTGAACGCCGTGCTCTGGGCCATCGAGTGGGACACCCGCCGCGTGCTGTATGTCAGCCCGGCCTATGAGCGGGTTTTCGGACGTACGGCAGGCATGTTGCTCGCCGACTATCAGGAATGGCGCAACAGCATTCACCCCGAAGACCTCGACTACGCCGAATACAGCCTGGCCCAGGTGCTGCACAGCGGCGCCGTGGAAGACCGCGAGTACCGCATCATCACCGCTGACGGGCAGATCCGCTGGCTCAGCGACAAGTGCTACATCAACCAGCAGGCCGAACCCGGCCAGCCGGTGATCGTAGTGGGCATGGCCGAAGACATCACTGACAAGAAGCACCTGGAACTGGAGCTGCACCGCCTGGCCACCACCGACGTGCTGACCCGCAGCAGCAACCGCCGGCACTTCTTCGAGTGCGCCCACCACGAGTTCGAACGCGCCTGCCTGCAGGGCACGCCCCTGGCGTTCCTGCTGCTGGACATCGATGACTTCAAGGTGGTCAACGACACCTACGGCCACCTGGAGGGCGATCAGGTGCTGCAGCGTATCGCCGAGAGCGGTCGGGGGGTTCTGCGCCGTGGCGACCTGTTCGGGCGCATTGGCGGCGAAGAATTCGCCGCCGTGCTGCCCGGCTGTGCCCCGGAGATGGCAATGCAGGTGGCCGAACGCCTGGGGCACGAGATTGCGCAACTGAGTTTCAGCCATGACGGTGAGAGCTTCGCGGTCACGGTCAGCCAGGGCCTGGCCAGCCTGACCGCCGAGGACGCCAACGTAGACAGCCTGTTCGCCCGTGCCGACGCCGCGATGTATGAGGCCAAGCGCCAGGGCAAAAACCGCGTGCTCACGGGCTGACGCTACACGATTCCCTGTGGAAGCTGGCTTGCCTGCGATAGCATCACCTCGGTGCAACTGACACACCGAGGTGCCTGCATCGCGGGCAAGCCCGGCTCCTACAAAAGCCAGCTCCCACACTGGCCCGCATCGCCTGCTAGGTTTTGCGCATACGCGCCAATTCCGGCAAACCCACCTTGAGCAAGCGTGCGGTCTTGCCTTTGGCCAGCGCCTCGACGCCTTCATGCTCGGTCAGCCGTGCGAGTTGCGCCGCCAGGTTCATCACCAGCGCTTCCCGGGAATACACCCCGCCTTCCAGCGAATAAATCGCCGCGATCAACTGGCGCAACTCCAGCGGCAAGCGCCAACGGGTGCGCAACGCCGAGCCGTAGGCCGCACCGAAGGTGTAAAGGGACTCGCCTATCGCTTCGTCATCCAGTTCGCCGCCGCCCTGCAACCAGTCTTGCAGGCACCGCAGCAAGGCCAGGTCGCCGAGGCGATGGAGGATGCCGGCGCTGTAGCAGCGCTCGTGATCCAGGTCGAGCATGCGCGCCAGGCTGCGGGCGTAGTCGGCGGTGCGTTGGGACAGTTGCCAGTGACGCTCGGCGTAATCCACAAGGCTTGGGTCGCTCAGCACCACGTTGTGCTTGAGGGCGAGCCCCAGGATCAGGTTCATGCTCTGCCCGGCCGCCAGCTTGTGCAGGGCCATGGACAGGGTTTGCACCGGCGAACCGTGATGGCCGGCGCTGTTGGCGGCAGCGATCAGCACGGCAGTGATCTGCGGGTCCATGCGCACCTGCTCTTCCAGGCGCTTGAGGTCCAGGCCTTCCGGCTCCAGGCTGTGCTGCACTGCGGCCTGCACGTCGACCCGCAGCGGCGCGCCATCGGAGGCTTCGCGGCGCCGTTCCAGAAACACCGGCAAGGTCATGCCCGGCGCCAGGGCCGGGACTTCGCAGTACACCGTCTCGCCTTCATTCAGCAGCAGGTCTTGCAGGCGCTGGGTCAGGCCTTCCATGTTCAGGGGTTTGGTCAGGTACGCCGTCGGCGCCAGGGGCAAGGCTTCGCGCACGCTGGCGCTGTCGTTGCGGGTGCTCAGCAGGATAAACGGCAGCAGCGGCGAACGCCGTTGCTGGCGCACGCTGCGCAACAGGCTCAGGCCATCGACGCCGGGCAGTTCCCAGTCGGCGATGATCAGGTCATAGGGTTTCTCTCGCAGCAGCTCGGCGGCCCGCTGGCCATCGGCACACACATCCAGCCGTGCGTCACAGCGCACATTCAGCAACACCTGCTTGAGCAAATCCCGGGACCAGGGTTCGGCCTCGGCAATCAACACACGGGGTACAGCCGGTAAATCAACAGCAGTCATCCAGCACGCTCCATCGGCAATACCAGCACCTTAGACAAAGGAGCCGCCTGCGTACAATGAACAACGGCTGAATACCGTTCATCGGGCAAAAAAAACCCGCCTAAGCGGGTTTTTTTGTCGATCAGGTCAACTTTTGATCACAGCTCGGAGAAGCACTCTTCGATGATCGCCAAGCCTTTGTCCAGTTGCTCGTCCGGCGAGGTCAGTGGAACCAGCACGCGCAACACGTTGCCGTAGGTGCCGCAGGACAGCAGGATCAAGCCCTTGTCGCGAGCCTTGGCCACCACGGAAGCAACGGCAGCGGCGTTCGGCTTGTGGCTGTCGCCACCTTCAAACAGCTCGACCGCAATCATCGCGCCCAGGGCACGCACTTCGCCGATCACCGGGTACTTGGCCTGGATAGCTTTCAGGCCGGTGACCAGGCGCTCGCCGACAGCCTTGCAGCGGTCCAGCAGGTGCTCTTCTTCGAACACTTCCATCACGGCCAGGGCCGCGGCGCAAGCAATCGGGCTACCGGCGTAGGTGCCGCCCAGGCCGCCTGGAGCAATGGCGTCCATGTATTCAGCCTTGCCGCACACACCGGCCAGCGGGAAGCCGCCTGCGATGGATTTGGCGAAGGTGGTCAGGTCGGCAGCAACGCCCATCTGTTCCATGGCGAAGAAGGTACCGGTGCGGCCGGCGCCGGTTTGCACTTCGTCGGCGATCAGCAGGATGCCGTGCTTGTCGCACAGTTCACGCAGGCGCTTCATGAAGGATTTAGGCGCGACGTAGAAACCGCCTTCGCCCTGCACCGGCTCGATGATGATGGCAGCGATATCACGCGGCTCGGCATCGTTCTTGAAGATGCGTTCGATGCTGGCGATGGAGTCGTCGTCGCTCACACCGTGCAGTTCGTTCGGGAACAGCGCGCGGAACACACCGCCTGGCATCAGGCCCATGCCGGCCGAGTACGGCACGACTTTGCCGGTCAGGCCCAGGGTCATCATGGTGCGACCGTGGTACGCGCCAGTGAACGCGATCACGCCGGCACGGCCAGTGGCGGCACGCGCAATTTTCACGGCGTTTTCTACCGCTTCGGAACCGGTGGTGACCAGCAGGGTTTTCTTGGCGAAATCACCCGGGACCTTGGCGTTAACTTTTTCGCACAGCTCAACGTACGGCTCGTAGGCCAGTACCTGGAAGCAGGTGTGAGTCAGCTTGTTCAGTTGCTCGGTCACGGCCGCGATGATTTTCGGGTGCACGTGGCCGGTGTTCAGCACGGCGATACCGCCGGCGAAGTCGATGAACTCACGACCTTCAACGTCGGTCACGGTGGCGTTCTTCGCCGACTCGGCGAAGATCGGGTGAATCTGGCCAACACCGCGGGGTACAGCGGCTTCGCGGCGTTTCATCAGGGATGCGTTGGTCTTGCTCATAAAGTCCTCATTCGCCACTCATCGGGTGGCGTGGTCCAAGGAATACGTGGCGGGGAGGCAACTACGGCAGCATGCGATGATCGACTGCCACAGCTTTCCCGGCCACTACGAATAACGGGGTGAAACACGCAAAGGGACAGCGCTCTCGTGCCCTTTGCGTTTGTAGCAATGCCTTGCCGGGCTTAGATGCCCAGGCAGAGGTATTTGATTTCCAGGTAATCCTCGATCCCGTACTTGGAGCCTTCACGGCCCAGGCCCGAAGCCTTGATGCCGCCGAACGGCGCCACTTCGTTGGAGATCAACCCGGTGTTGACGCCGACCATGCCGTATTCCAGGGCTTCCGCCACACGGAACACACGGCCCAGGTCACGGGCATAGAAGTAGGAAGCCAGGCCGAACTCGGTGTCGTTGGACATCGCGATCACTTCGGCTTCGTCTTTGAAGCGGAACAGCGGCGCCAATGGGCCGAAGGTTTCTTCCTTGGCCACGGCGGCGTCTTTCGGCACGTTGACCAGGATAGTCGGCTCGAAGAAGTTGCCATCGATGACCTTACCGCCGGCCAGCAGGGTGGCGCCTTTGCTCAGGGCATCAGCAATGTGCTCCTGAACCTTGGCCACGGCCTTCTCGTCGATCAGCGGGCCAGTGGTGGTGCCTTCTTCCAGACCGTTGCCGATCTTCAGCTTGGCCACGGCCACTTTCAGTTTCTCGGCGAACGCGTCGTACACCGAATCCTGAATGTACAGGCGGTTGGCGCAGACGCAGGTCTGGCCGTTGTTGCGGTACTTGGAAATGATCGCGCCTTCGACGGCCTTATCCAGGTCCGCGTCGTCGAACACGATAAACGGCGCGTTGCCGCCCAGTTCCAGGGAGACTTTCTTGATGTCCTTGGCGCATTCGGCCATCAGCTGGCGACCGATTTCAGTGGAGCCGGTGAAGGACAATTTACGCACGATCGGGTTGCTGGTCAGCTCGCTGCCGATATCGCCGGCGCTGCCGGAGACCACGCTGAACACGCCTTTCGGAATGCCGGCACGCTGGGCCAGCTCAGCCAGGGCGAACGCGGAGAACGGGGTTTGCGACGCAGGCTTGAGCACCATGGTGCAACCGGCGGCCAGGGCCGGGCCGGCTTTACGGGTGATCATCGCGGCCGGGAAGTTCCACGGCGTGATGGCGGCGGTAACGCCGATCGGCTGCTTGATCACGATCAGGCGCTTGTCCGGCTGGTGGCCGGGGATGACGTCACCGTAGACGCGCTTGGCTTCTTCGGCGAACCACTCGATGAACGAGGCAGCGTAGACGATTTCGCCCTTGGCTTCGGCCAGTGGCTTGCCCTGTTCCAGGGTCATCAGGCGGGCCAGGTCGTCCTGGTTCTCGATGATCAGTTCGAACCAGCGACGCAGCTTGTTGGCGCGGTCCTTGGCGGTGAGTGCACGCCAGGCCGGCAGGGCCTTGTCAGCGGCTTCAATGGCGCGACGGGTTTCGGCGGCGCCCATTTTTGGCACGGTACCGAGGATTTCGCCGGTAGCGGGGTTGTTGACCTTGATCGTTTGACCGTTGTCCGCATCGACCCAAGCGCCATCAATGAAGGCTTGCTGGCGGAACAACTGGGTGTCTTTGAGCTGCATGTCGGCTTTCCTTAACAGCACCGCGCACGCGCGGAGCGAATTAGAGTTGTTGAAAGGCGCCTTGAGGGCTGCCGTCAGGGAAATCATTCACTGGGCTGAAGCACGTAAATAGCGCACGAAAGGACAAATGTGCGGTTCAGCACCCAGACAAGAGCGTTTGAAATCTCAAACGAATCCTAGGATCAATGGGGGTACAGGGCAATAGTCTGTTCGAAAAAAAGAACGAAAACGGCGCATTTGCTCCATTTTTCTGATCAGCGTATTTCAGGCGAGTTCCACCTCAATCCGTCGAAACGCCCGGCACAGGGCATCAGCGACGCGTAATCCTACGGTAGGGCGGCCAAAAAGCGGCATGGACGCCCAAGGTCGACATGGGTATGATGTCGCCCGCACAAGCATCCGTAGCTCAGCTGGATAGAGTACTGCCCTCCGAAGGCAGGGGTCGTGGGTTCGAATCCCGCCGGGTGCACCAGCTACAGACGAAAAAGCCCCAGGTCGAAAGACCTGGGGCTTTTTTTGTGGGCGCCGATTCAGGGTTTCTGCAACGCCTCCAACCGCGCCGGCAAATCCTCCTTGGGAAAGCGCTTATGCAACTCCAGCAGTTTCTCATCCGCCGCCTTGGCCTCTCCCGCCTGCCGCAACCGCAGGATTTCCTGCAGCCCTTGCTCCAGCGGCGGCAGCACAACAGCCGCGCGTTTGCTCATCTTCGCCACCGACTCATCCGCCAGCACACCGGCGACTTCGGCCTGCACCTGCGGCGCACTGTCGGCCTGCGGAGCCACTGAGAATCGAGCCATCGGCGCCGCTGCCGGGGCCGGACGGGCCAGCTCTTGCGGGGCGGCCGCGTAAGTCCCTGTGGATAACTCCGGCGGCGGCACCGGCGAACGCATCACCACACCAATCATCAGTGCCACACCGGCCACGGTGGCAAACGCCATCTGCCAGCGCGGCCGTTGGCAGGCCTGTAACCAGCGCTGCCAAAGATTGGGCTGGCGCACCGGGGCTTCGCGGTGGGCGGTGGCCAGGATGAAGGCGTCCAGGGAAGCCGGCGGCTCGCCGCGGGTGTGTTGACGGAAATGCTCGATCAGCACGTCGTCGTTTGAATCCGGGGTCTGTCGGGAGTCAGTCATGCGGGTACCTCCTCGGCCAGCAGTCGGCGCAGTTTCTGCTGGGCGTAACGCAAGCGGCTTTTTACCGTTTCCAGTGGGGCGCCGGTGAGCGCGGCAATTTGTGGCACTTCCAGGTCGCCGTGCAGGCGCAGCAGGAACACTTCGCGCTGGTCTTCGGGCAAGCCTTGCAGTGCGGTGTCCAGGCGGGCCTGATCGCGGCTCAGGCTCAGCAGTTGCTCGGGCCCGGCGCTGTCGTCGGGCTGGCCGTGCAGCTGCTCATCGTAGCTGTCGTGCAGCGGGTTGTGGACGCCGTGCTTGCGCCAGTGGTCGATCAGGCGGTTGCGGGCAATCTGGAACAGCCAGGTACGAAAACTCGCCCGGCCCTGTGGCTCGCTGGTGCTGCGGATCAGGCTGAGCCAGGTGTCCTGGAACACTTCCTCGGCCAGCTCGGCCTTGTTGCTCAAGGACACGAGGAAACGGTAAAGGCCCTGTCGATGCCGCGCATACAGGGCCTCGAACGCCGCACCATCACCGCTGCGGTAGCGGGACAGCAGGGCTTCGTCGCTGGGTGAATCCATCAGGTGGCGCACTCCTTTGAGGTGGATCAGTGTTTGGCCGGGGCCTGGAGGCTCTGGGCCAATTTAACCAGTTGCACAAACTCGCCGCGCAACCCGAAGGGGTCGTCACCCCGGGCGGAGCGGGCCAGTGCGGCCGTGTCCTTGAAGCTCATGCTGCCAGTGTAGCGGCCATCACCCTTGAGTTGCTGGGCGAAGGCGGCCACGGCGGCAGAGAAGCGCAGGTCGTCGCTGGGTTTGGCGTTCTGCTCGTTGCTGATCGGGTGTTCGATCAGTCGGCTACTGCCACCTTCAGCCGGCTTGTAGCGTACTCGCAGCATGGCCAATTCGGAGGTTTTACCGTCAGCGTTGGGTGGCGATGCGTAGCGCAGTGGCTCCAGCCAGCCCTGTGCGCCCTTCGGGACAATTTCATACAACGCGGTCACCGTGTGCCCTGCACCGATCTCTCCGGCATCGACCTTGTCGTTGTTGAAATCCTCTCGCTTCAAAGCGCGGTTTTCATAGCCCAGCAGTCGGTATTCGCTGACCTGTGCCGGGTTGAATTCCACTTGCAGTTTCACATCCCGGGCCACCACCGCGAGGGTCGAGCTGAGTTGGTCCACCAGCACCTTGCGGGCTTCGCGCAGGTTGTCGATGTAGGCGTAGTTACCGTCACCGGCGTCGGCCAGTTGTTCCATCAGCTGTTCGTTGTAGTTATCCACACCAAAGCCGAGGGTGGTCAGGGACACGCCGCTTTTGCGCTGGTCCACGGCCATTTGCTTCAGGCTGTCGAAGTCACTGACACCCACATTGAAGTCGCCGTCGGTGGCCAGCAGGATGCGGTTGATGCCTTTGTCGATAAACCCTTCGCGGGCCATTTGGTAGGCCATTGCGATACCCGAGGCGCCGGCGGTGGAGCCGCCGGCGGTCAACTGGTCGATGGCGTTGCGGATCGTGGTTTTGTCCCGACCCGACGTAGGCTTGAGCACCACCCGCGATTCACCGGCGTAGACCACCAGCGACACGCGGTCCTGGTCACGCAGTTGGTCCACCAGCAATTTCAGGGTGCTCTTGACCAGCGGCAGGCCTTCGCGCCGGTTCATCGAGCCGGACACGTCCACCAGGAACACCAGGTTGGCCGGTGCCAGGTCCGCCACGGCGCGGTCCGAGGCCTTGATGCCGATGCGCAGCAATCGGGTGTGGGGGTTCCACGGGGACGGTGCCACTTCGGTGGTCACGCCAAAGGGCGTGCCGTCGGTGGGCAGCGCGTAGTCGTAGGGGAAGTAATTGACCATCTCCTCCAGTCGCACGGCACCTTCGGGCGGCAGACTGCCTTGATTGAGGAAACGTCGCACGTTGGCATAGCTGCCGGTATCGACGTCGACGCTGAAGGTGGAGACCGGCGTTTCGGCAACGCTGCGGATCGGGTTGTCCGGGAGGTTCTGATATTGCTCCCGCGGCTCGGCCTGGTATTGCATGGCGATCGAGTCGTTCATGACCAACCGCGCGGCCATCGGTGCAGGCGCAACCATCCGTTTGACCATGGCCCCCTGAGCTTGGGCGGGTTCGCTTTGCAGTTCCGCAACAGGCGCCGACTCCACCGGCTTGGCCACATCACGGGATGAAGAAAGCCCACACCCGGCAAGCGCCACCAGCAGGGTCACGGTGAAGCCTTGGGCGGCAGGGCGCAACAGCAGAAGAGGACGGGACATGGGCTGAACCTCGTGAATGAATGATCCGTTCACAAGGTCAGACGCAAGGGACTGGCGATTCGGGTTAACGCACTTTAGCGCGAAGGGATATCGCGCAAGTCATCGACGATAAAGCGGCTCAGCACGCCCGTATAAAACGGCTCGACGCTGGAGTTGCCGGTATTGCTGACGATCCCGCCGATCGTCTTGTATTGCTGCCATTGGCCAAACAAGCCCGCTGGAACCAGGCCGTCACGGTCCTTGGCAAAGTGCAATACCTCACCACCGGCCTTCTTGACCTTGACCAGGTAGTTGAAATCCACACTGGTCAGGACCGTGTTGTCGTCAACGAGCACGGTAGCGATCCCGCCCTTCGAATCCTGGAAATGACGGGCATAGACGACCTTCACATCCAACAGATAGTCAGCGCTTTCCTTACTGGTGGCGTAGCGCTTGGCCTTGAGCAGGCGGTTGACCAGGTCGACGCCCAGTTGCTCGCGGACTTTTTCATCCGGCAGGAAGCGCTCGTTCTTGCCCACTACGTCAACGTCGAAGGTGTCGAGCCAATAGGTGGCGGTCTTGGGGATCTGAACCGGGGCGGGGGAAATGTAGTAAGCCGGCTTGGAGGCGCAGCCCGCCAGAACGGTGAGGGCCAGGAGTAAAGCAAAAGCGCGCATGTCTGAGTTCTTCCCTGAGTGATGTCATATTGCCATTTTCGCAGCATTTTACGGGGTTTAGAGCGGTACTCAAGTTGTTTTGCTACACGTCACGCTGCGCCTCTAACGGCTTGGGCAGGGCTGGCTTGAGGGCTGCGTCGAGGCCAGCGGGATCGGTATCGAATGACCTGAAGCGTGCAGCTCATACACCAGGAAGGGACATCTGCGCTGCACACTGCCGTCCTCGGCCGTGCGGTACAGCATGCCGGTAAACGCCTCGTAGCTCTTGCCCTTTTCAAAGGTGTAGACCTGCGATACAGCCGGGCACTTGAAGTAGCGTCGACCGTCGATACCGATGGTCATCTCCTCGCTTACCAACAAAAACGGCGTACCGGCCGGTACCGGGTATTCGGCGACGATCTCGGTGTATGCGCCTTCGGCCATGCTGATCACACCCAGGTATTGAGGCAAGGTCGGCATCGTGCGTGCAGGCATGCTTATCTGGCGCGGCACCTGAGGTGATTGCGGGTAGTTGATGGCCGGCTCGCCGTCACTGCTGAAGCGTCCCGCTTTGGCCAGGCCTTGCTCATTGCCCACACAACCGACATAGCTGCCCCCACGCACCTCGCCGTTGGTGATCACCCGCAGCTTGGCGGTGTCGGTGCCCGGCGCCGGCTCCACGTAGGGAACCCAAGGCTGCCGGTTGCAGGCGGTGAGCAGCAGGAGGGTGCCGAACAAGGCGAGTTTCTTCAGGTCCATTGAACAGTTTCCGTGGTGTTGAATGCTTGTGCGGGGGCGCGACTTTACTACCCCGTTCGATTGAATGTATTTACCTCGTGCCCGATTCGCGCAGGCGCTGCGCTTCACAAATCTCTTCCCAACCCTTTTGAATGCGGCCGGTGTACTTGCCACACGAGGCACCTTCCAGCTGTGCGTCGATAAAGTCGCGCTCGGGATCAACCCAAATAATGCCGACAAGAAAAGCGGCGCCCGTCGCAAGGATGAGCACCGCCATTAAGCGAGTCGCCGTGAAGCGCAAGATTGCCCTGGATGACCGGGATTGCTCGAATACATAAGCGATCACCAGCCCGATGCAGCTCCACACAAACCCGCCGATCACAATCCCGAAGGGCACTGAGTCAAGATAACCCAAGTACCCCACCATGAAGGCGGTCGCAAAGCCGAACATCACTAACAGGCAAACCCACTTCAACATCAGCCAGCCGGCCTTGAACGTCCTGGCAATCCGCCCATCGTATCGGCCGATCATGCTGGATCTGCAGTCGTCACCGGAATACGTTCGCTGGGCGCAGTCACGTCATACACATGCTGCTCGCACCCCGCGCCGATAATCACGAACTCCACCAGGTAAACCTTTTGCTTTTCCGGCTTGAAGGTCGAACTCTTGGGGCCGCAGGCATAGACGATTTTTTCGGCGTAGCGATAGTAGTTGGAGTCGTAGACCCGTGACTCTCCGATCACTTCAAAAGCCTGCCCCGGGTCAGCCTGGACTTCCAGCTGAGGGAAACGTTTGACCGCAGCGCTATTGGCGACCTCGTTCATTTTGGCGATCCAGCCGAACACCTTGCCGCGACCGGAATCCACTACCGTCCCGAGGATTTCCGGGCGTTGGTCCACATCGGCACTGCGGCGTACGGAGAACTGCACCGGGTAGGTGAAACCGGTGGCCTTCATGATGACTTTGGCGTGCTCGGGATCTACCTCGACCTTGTTCTGCTGCAACTGGACGCCGTCCTTGAGCAAGCTCGGGGACGAGTCACGCGCATTGGAATGGCACCCGGCGATAGCTACGGCAAGGATCAACAGCGGGACTTTGACTCTGTTCATGTTCAACCGAAAAAACTCCTGTAAGCGGTTTCAACCCTGACGACCACCTCGTCAGGTGAGAAATCCAAGTGGTTCAATACTGACGTTCCCATTGAAAACAGCGGGTTTGTCACAGTAGGTGATGACAGCCCAAGCTGTTGGCGCACTCGGTAAATCGCGCCGACTTCCACCAACAACACATCAAACGGCGGGCTTTTGAATTCGGGTTTCCAGGCGCCGCCATTGTCCTCGGCATTAGCCAAGTGATACCGACCAAGCTCCTCCAGCACCACCGCCAACTGCTGCTCGTCAGCCCAGTTGTCGATCACCGACTGATAAACCCCCAGGTTCATCGAACCGATCTGCGCGACGGCTTCCTCCTGCGAATAAACGGAGTAAAGCCACAACATGAACGGCTCGAAGTGCCGCCCTTTCAAAAAGCGCGCATCAACGGCGCCCGGCACAGACAGCATCCCGGCCAACACATCGGCCGTCGATGACGCCAGGTCACGCCGGTCCGCAGCCATGAAGGCCGCGAGCAAACACGCGGCATGGCTCAGATGATTGCTCAGGTCAGGCACCGTCTTGATGCCTTGGAGAAAACGCGTGTTGGAGAAGGACTTGGCTCTCAACATCAGTGCCCAGTAGCGGTACATCATCGAACGGGCGACGTCCTTCCAGCCGGTTTCGTCGCCGTCGAAAATGGCCACTTCGCCTCGAATGCCGTAATGGACCGCAAGCATCCCCAGGGAGTCCGAAACGTTGTCAAATCCCAGCAACGAGTCACTGGCCAGGTCCTCGTCCAGGAACTCAAGCTCTTGAGCAACCATGACAGGCGAGCGGGTCAGCCAATGCCGATGTTTTTCAAGAATGCTGTTTACTTTTTTCAATCTCGTTTTCCTCTTGAATCCCAGCCAATCATTACCGCGCCCAAGGCGACACGCGTAAGACTTGCCCCTTTAAATCGACACCGATCAAGTTGCCACTGACACTTTCAGGCGATTTCCTGAACTCCCTGAGCATCAGACGAGCGCGTTGCTGATCCAGAATATCAATGTTCTTGTAACGCCCTTCGCCGGCAGCGGCCTGCCCCAGCACATCCTCGATGAACATCGTCATATTTTGCTGACGGTCGGAAAGATCGCCAATATTGCCTGTGCGCGAGGTTTTCACTTCGGTAAATGCAAGACGACCGTCCGGTGTACGGCTCACGATATCAATACCGTTGCCACTGCTGTTCTGCACGGAAAAGATGTCGGTATGCTTATTGTCACGCAGGAAAGTTTTGGAAATGTCCTCGCCCAAGTCACCCACCTGCAAGTTGCTCAGCGCTGTCAGATCCTTGCCCCGGGATGCAGCAAACAGGTCCAATGCACCTGTCGGACTACTTGGCAACAAGCTGCTGAAGTCCCAGGTTTTTTCTACGACTTTCCCGTTGAACGTGGTCGCGGCAGGTGGGTAATCGCCGGGCAGTTTGCCGCTGAAAATACCTTCCGTGCTGGTCCAGGCGGGTACGCTGGCGGCACCTTCTTTTGCGACAACAACGGCTTCGGCTTCCAGGCCACCCAAGGCTTTTCGGGCGGCCATCCGTTCCAGAAGCGCCTCAACCACGGTCTTCGCAACTTTTGCACCTGGCATCAGCAGCGCCGCGGCATCCAGTTCCGGCGAGACGTTCAAAAGCCCTTTCCCGGCAACATGGGACAACCGCTCAGCCGCTGATTCTACCGTGGGCTGATAGCTCGACAACTGGGAAATCTCATTCGAATGCTCGGCTGTCTGCTGCTGACCGTACTGGCGCCATTGCGAATAAACCGCTCCGGGGCCATACACGCCGGCTGCGTTGAACAGCGTTAAATCATTGAATTGTTTTTCGGTAGCGCCGAATGCATAGACCTTATCGCCATTCGCGACAATCTGGCTTCCGTTGCTCCACGTCAGCGGGATTTTCTGTGCGGCCAGTTCAGCAACGATGCTTTTAGCGAGACTCAAGTCCTCGGCAAAATGCTGAGACTGCGGGTCATTGCCTGAAGACTGCAGGACCAATTTGTTCAATCGCACTTCGTCAGCCGCATCAACGGCGCCACCGGCTGCGATCATCAACAAATCTATCCAACGTGTACTGGACTCCGGTTTGCCCCGGGTCTTCTCCAGCTCCTCGGCTTTTTTCTCCAAGACCGGGATTTCTTGCTGCAAATGCAGTTGGCGGTTAAATGCCTCAACCCCATTGGCCGTGCCACCGGCAACCACCGCGCCCGTTATCCCGTTGCCCGACCCTACCGCGCTCCCGACACCGGCCGCAATCAGCGAAGCAACCGCATTCTGATCCGCTTCCGTCATCCCGCTGCCCTTGAGGGCGTTGGCAATGGAAGGCATCACGGCGGCAGAAGCACCGGCACCCAATGCCCCACTCTGCGCACTGCCACTGGACAAGCCTATCGCCGCCCCCGCCAACGCATGCAACAGGATCCGTGCGGCACCACCCTCTGCCCACGCAGCTTTAGTCGCGCTATCAATGCCTTCGCGATTTTTCTGAGCGTCGGCAAACGACCCGATTTTATTGAAAATGTCACTGGATGTCGTATTGGCAACAATCCCGACCGCCGTGCCGCCGGTTGCGCCACCCAGACCTGCCGCAATCAGACCCGAGGCAATGTCCGCCATCAGTTTCTTGTCACCACCGACCTTCCAGCGCTGAGCTTCGGCATAGGCGGTGCTTGCCGCGAGAAGTGTCTCGCCAGCCTCCGGTGAGCCCGCAGCTGCCTGTGCTTTCGCCTGGTCGCCGAGCTTCTTGGCCTCATCCGACTTGGCCTTCGCTACCGTGCTGATAACGCCGCTGGCCAACTGGGCCGAGCCCTGAATCAGGTCGATACGTTCCTGCATGGCCTTTTCGTCTGGCCGGTCAAGGCGCTGGTTAGCGTTGGCCGTGTCGCGATTGAGCCCCACCAGGTCGTTGGCGCCCTCAGGGTTACGCACGATGATCGTGCCATCGCTGACCGCACTGCGCGTGTGACTGCGATCGTCCTCCTTGAGCGCCACCGGAATGCTGCCGCCTAATGAGGTACCGCCACCGCTGCTGAACGACACACCGATGCCGGCCGACTGGCTCTGGATCTCACTGGTGTTCTTGATGTCGCTGACCACCAAACGATCGGTGTTGAGACGGTTTTTGTCGGCCGACGCGTCGCTGGCAATCACGGCGCCCTGCAAGTTCGTGGTCTTGCCGACATTGATGTCGTAGCCTCCCGCGCCGGCAAACAACCCGCTCTGGTCGGTCACGGCCTGATAGTCGCTGTTCATCTTGGCGGCGGCAATATTGGCCGAGCCCGCGACGGTGGAGCCATAGCAGAACGGCGGAATACAGATACTGGCGCCGAACCCGGCACTGCTCTGCTTGCTCTTCGACGACTCAGTGTCCTGACGGGAAACAATATTCAGGTCACGGCCAATCGAGGCCTTGATGGTGTCTGCCCGCACCTGCGCCCCGGCGAGGGTGGCGTCGCGGCCGGTTTGCAACAACAGCGAGCCGGTGTCCAGTGTCGTGTTGACCTGAGTGACAGAGTTGCCGTTACCCATGTTTTTGGCGCCCTGTGCGCCCAGATCAAGGGTGAAGCCGTTCTGCTCGCCGATGTTGAAGCTGGCGCCAATCGCCGTTCGATTGTTCGAGCCGTCATTCTTGCGGTCGACGGTGTCTTGCGCGCTTTGCAACAGCACGTCATTTTTTGCCAGCAACGAGGTGCTGCCAGCCTTCATGCTGCTACCGGTGATCTGGATATCACCCAGCGTATCTGCCGCCTCGCCCGTGGCAACAATCGCCAGTTCCTGCCCGGCATTCAGGGTGCTTTGCCTGGCTGTCTGGCTGTTGTACTCGCTGCTGCTTTTACTGCGATTGTTGGCCAGTTCGGTGCCGATCTTGATCAGCGAGCCGTTGCTCGGGCTACCGCCTTGTTTGTCTTTGAAGCCGGTACTCTGGCCGTTGGCGTCCGAGGCCTGGCCACCCATGTTGTAAAACGCCAGGGCAGCCTGGGCTATTTTCACCGCTTTGAGGCGTGGGTCATCGGCATTTTTGGCGGCCTTGGACGCGTCGCGAATAGTGCGGGCCGAGTCGACGACAGCCCCGCCTATCACCCGGCCCACCGCCAGGCTTCTGGCGCTGTCTTCGCTGGTTTGCCTGGCGGTCTCGGCACCGGCGGTAATGCTCACGTTAGAGCCGGTAAGCGCCATGTTTTGGGTACTCACCAAATCACTGGCCACCACGCTCAACTCACGCCCGGCGGTCAACGTCACGTTGCCGGCGCTGGAGCCCACGGTGCTGCCGGTCAGGGTGGTTTCATTCGCCGTGCCGTTGTGTTTCTGGCTGTTGATATACAGGTGCTGGTTGCCGGTCAGGTCGTCCAGGCCCAGCTTGTTGCCGGTCAGGACACCGGTCAGGTCGCGATTTTTTTCCTTGTGCATGTCGGTGCGCGAGAAAGTGTTCTGCGCCGCATCGATGGTCAGGTCACGCCCGGCTTGCACCACCAGGTCGCCCGTACTGACCAGAGCCGAGCCGGTGACCTGAGCATCACGCTTGGCCGTCACCGTCACGGTGTCGCCAGAGACCATACTGCCCACTGCGGTGGTACGATTTTCGTCGACCTTGTCCTGAACCTTGCTCGACTTGAGGCCACCCCAGCTGCTTTTGCTTTCCTTGCGCTCATGGCGGGCGCTGTCGGAATCGCTGACAGCGAGAATGCTCACATCCTGCCCCGCCGCCAATCGTGCGGCACCCTTTTCTGCCGTGATGGCACTGCCGGCCAGCAACAGGTTTTCACCGGCCACCAGAGTGCTGTTGCCGCCCGCGCTGACCAGACTACCGACATTGTTAACGGTGCCTGTTTCATCAAGACGAAATTTCTTGCCCTGGGACGTCTTCTTGGTCTTGCTGAAGAAGCTGTAGTCCTGATCCTGCGCGGTTTGCAGCGTGAGGTTTTTTCCAGCGACCAGGTAGGCCTCATTTGCGGCATTCACCTGGCTGCCCACCAGTTGCAGATCCTGCCCCGCACTCAAGGTCGCATCCCCCCCGGCCTTCAGTACGGTGGAGACCTGGCTCACATGGTCTTCAACGCTCTTGACCTTCTTGGAGTTGAACGCCGAATGCTGCTCATTGGCAGCCGCCACCAGGTTCAGATTGCCCGTAGCGCCCACCCCGATATCGCGCTTGGCCTCGATCTGGCTGCCAGCCGCGCTGACGTCACGCCCGGCGACCACATGGAAGTCGCGCCCGGCATCCACCACAGAGCCCTGCTGGGTGATGGTCTCAACGTGTGAGGTGTTGCCGATGGCGCCATTGCTCAGCGTCTGCGCGGAGACCAGGTTGACGTCGCGAACCGCCTGAACCGTCGTATCGCCACCGCTTTTCAGCGCCCCGCCGACGTTATTGATATCACCACCGGCGTTCAGCAACAGGCTACCGGCGGACTCGATCCGCGCCGCGCTGTCGATGAAATCAGTGCGCTCCACACGGTAATCACTGGCGCTCTCATGCGTGGTGACACTGCGTGCATTCAGCAAATCGCCGCCCGCCGACAGTTCGACATCACGCCCGGCAATAATGCCGCCGGCACGGTTGCTCAGGTTGTTGCTGGTGAGCAAATCAAGGCGGTTACCGGCTTCCATCAGGCCGCTGTTGCTCAGGTTGCCAGCGCTGGCCAGCAGGTTGTTGGTGGCGCGCAGGGTGCCGACGTTGTTCAGGTCCGCGCCGGCCATCAAGTTCAGGTCACTGCCTGAAATCAACGCACCGTTGGGTGCCAGGCGGTTGCTGGCCTGGGCCAGGTACAGCACCGGCACCAGGACTTTTTCGCCGGCGACGGTGGCGTTTTCCAGCCAGACAATATCGTGGGTCAGCGCCGCCACTTGCTCGGCGGTGAGGCTCACGCCCACGGCGAGGTTGAGGGCTTGCTTGCTGCTGACGGCGTTGTCCATCAGGTACTTGAATACGCCGGCATCGCTGGTCTGGCCGTCGATGAAACGCTGGCCGGTGCGGGCGATCACGGCTTGCTGGATCAACCGCTGTTCGTAGAACCCGTCACCGAGGCGACGCTGGGCGGTATCCGGGTCGTAGCCCAGTTTGGACAGCATGTAATCCGAGCTCATGAACTGACGCATATCGGTGAGCAGCGGATTAGTCTCGATCAGGTACTTCTGCGGGTTGGTCGCGAATTGGCTGTTGGGCAGCCCCTTCACGCCGCTGCCGTCGTTGAGGTGAAACAGGCCGTTCTGCCCGGTAGGCAAATCGAAGCCCGGCAGGCCGAGGGGATTGACCTGTTGCTGGGCGATGTCCGGCGGCAGTTGCGGGTTGAGAGAGACCTGGGTGGAGTAGCCTGGCACGTGGGTATTCGCGCCGCTGCCAACGTAGGTGTAGCCGCCACGGACTACGTTGTTGTCGATACCGGCCTGGGCCTTGATGTCCACGACTCCGCCCGCCTGGATCACGGCCGAATAGCGTTGGTCCGAGGGCGCCAGTTCGGTGGTTTTGACGGGCACCCATTCTTTTTCCATGGTGCCGATGAAGGCCGCCATGGCCGCTTCAAGCCCACCCAGGTCTTTCGGGTTGTACTTGGCGCCGCCTTGCGAATAGCGCTCGGTGAATTCGGCGGCAGGCCGGCTCCAGATTCCCTGGTTGCGATCACGCTCGGAGGCGAATATCCGCTCACTCAACGTGTCATGGGTCACGACGCCGACGTTGGTCAATTGGGTGACACGGGCGGTCAGGTTGCCGCCGGCGGCGATGCTACTGCTGCTGTTGAGCAACTCCCCGCCGGTCAGCAGCATGGAGCCGCCGGAAGTGATGCTCGACGCCGCACTGGCGCCGGTGACGATCAAGCGTTCGCGCTGGGAGATGAGGAACGGCCAGTTTTCCTTGCCGCCATCACAGTCACCACCGGTCACGTTGAAGATGCACGCAGTCGGTGTGATCGAAGCGCTGTAGATCCCCGACTCAGTGGTCAGCAGCGTACGGATATTCTGGATCGTGCTGGCCGCCAGGCTCAGGGCCCCGTCGCTCTGGACCGTGGCGGAGCTGTTGATGATGCTGCTGGCGAGGCCACCCTGGCCGTCACGGTCGATGCGCAAATCGCCCATCGAATAGACCGTCGCATCGAGGTTTTTCAGGGTGTTGACCTGCAGGCCCATGTTGGCGCCGCTGAAGATCAAGCCGTGGTCGTTGACCAGGTTGTCAACGACCAGGTCGACGCTGCCGGGGCTGGCGAGAGTGCCCTGGACCAGCCAGTCCTGCCCTTTGCCGACCAACGACGACGTGCCCAGCAATCGGCCGGTGGACGTTTGAGTCAGGTTGCCGACATTCACCGTCAGGCGCCCGGCCTGGATTACGCTGTTGTTGGTCCAGGCCGCCTTGTCGAGGGTCAGGTCGCCATGGGTGACAAAGCTGCCGCCGACGTTGTCAAGATTGAGACCGGCGATGTCGAACACGCCATTGCCCACGTGCAGCACGCTGCCGCCCTGGTTCTGGAAGCTGCCGGCGCCCAGGGTCAGGTTGGTGTTGGCGGCCTCCAGGGTGCCGCCGTGGTTGTCCAGCAGGCCGCCGATGGCGAAGCGGGTTTTGCCGGTAGTGCCCAGGGCTCGCAGTTGGCCACTATTGCTCACACTGGCCGTGGCGACATCGAGGATCGTCGCACTCTCGATCAGGCCACGGTTGTTGAGGGCGCCGCTGAGGCTGAGGTCAATCTGCTCACCGGCAATCTGCCCGCCGTTATCCACATTCCCACCGTTCAGGCGGATGCGATTACGGGCGAACAGGTTGCCGTCGCCGTTATTGAAATCCTGCGCGGTGATCACCGCGTCGCCGGCTTTTGCGGCAATCCGCCCGCCGCCGTTTTCCAGGGTGCCGGCGGTGATCGTCAGGCCGGCATTTTCACTGTGGACCAGGCCACCGCCGCTGTTTTGCAGCAGGCCTGTGGCGTTGATGTTCAATACATCGTTGCCGGCCACAGTGCCTTGATTGCGGTTATCAAGGCTGTTGGCGAACAGCGTCAGCAAGGTCTGGCTGGTGAGCTTGCCGCCCTGGTTATCGAGGTGACCGGCACGCTGGATCAGCACCGGCCCGGCGCTGGCGAGCCTGCCGCTGCGGTTGATCAGGTCGCCGAGCAGGTCGACGGTCAACGCACCGGTGCTGGTCAAATTACCGGCGCTGTTGTCCAGGGTCTTGCCGTGCAGGTCGAGCGCCGCGCCACTGTCGATGGAGCCGTCCTGGCTGTTGTCCAGCAACTCGCTGACGTTGAGGGTTTGCGCGCCGGTGCTGGAGATCACGCCCTTGTGACGGTTATCAACGTGGGTGCTGGTGATGTCCAGGGTATTACCGCTGAGCACGCGACCGTTGTTCTGGTTGTCGAGGGTACCCGCGGTGACTTTCAGCGCTTGCCGGGCGCTCAACCCGCCACCCTGGTTGTTCAGGGTTTGCGTAGCCTTGGCGGTGACATTGCGGCTGGCGATCACGTTGCCGGTGTTGGTGATGTTCTGGCTCTCGAGGCTGACATCACCGGTTTTGTTGCGGGTGTTATCGTCGTTGACGCCGGCTTCGATGATGCCGTTGTTGGTCAATTGGCCGTTGCTGGCCAGGGTGACGGTATCCCGCGCAGCGAGGGACTTGCGATTCTTCAGTTCACCCGTGGTGTTCAACTTGAGGGTAGTACCGGCATACACCGGACCCTGGGCATCGAGGCTCGCCGCCTTGACGTCTACTGCACCGCTGGCAGCGGCCTGGGCCATGCTCAAATGGCCATTGGCATCGAGCTGGATATCGCCGCCGCTGGCCGCCAGTGTGCCGTCGAGCTTCACGCCCACACCGGCTTCGGTGCCCACCAGTTTGATCGCACCGGCGTACATGCCGCCCAACGCCGAAGAGTCGATCGCCAATTCCGGCTTGGCGCTGCCATCGTCGGCACGCGCGGTGGCTTTCAGGGTTTGGGCATCGACGTCGTTGCGACCGGCGATCACCGTCAGTTGTCGCGCATTGATCTGCGCGTTGATCTTCGCTGAACGGGTGATAATTTCGAAGCGGTCGACATTGCTCGCATTCAAACCCTTGCCGTCGATGGTCACGGCGCCGCCATCCACCTGGTAACGGTCCACACGGCCGTCATTGATGATCGGTTTGCCGGTGGTCAGGGTAACGTTGGGGGTGTTGATAAAACCGCAACCGCTGCAACTGATGCCGTAGGGGTTGGCGACGATGACCTTGGCCGACTGGCCCGCCACTTCGGTGTAGCCGCGCAGCTGGCTGGGGCTGCCACCGTTGACTTCGTTGAGGATGACATTGGCCGCGCCGCCCCGCAGGTTCGGGTTGCCGACAATGATGCCGCCCAGTTGGGTGCTCTGCAGCGCGCTGTTGGCGTTGTTGAGGATCACGCCGTTGGGGCCGACGTTATAGTCCTTGAATTGGTTGTGGGACAAGCCACTGCCGTTGGGCGTGGCGATGTTCACCACAGGCACGCCATTGCCCGCCTGGCCCACCGTGGTGCCCGGCCCGCTGACCACGATGCCATCGGCATTGGCCAGCAGCGGCTGCCAGAACAGCAGGTTGGCCAGGATCAGCACCAGCCCGCGCTTGGGCAAGCCGAGAAACGAGTCTTGCGCCTTCATGGCAGAGGAAGGCTGGCGGGCATATTGGCGAACATCCATTTCAAACTCTCGATGCAACTAGGCGGTGAATTACAGGAAGAAGTCCATACGGAAGTAGATCGGCGCTTCGCGCTCGCTGAGCGCGGCCGGTCGTTCCAGGGAGTGGGCGAACGTCACGCTGGTGCTCACGTACTTGCCACGGGCAAACAGCTCCAGGGAGTTGCTCGACACCCGGCCATGATTGGTTCCGTTGTAGCGGTCGTTGCGGATCACACCCTGGTCGTAGCCGACACTGGCGCCGTATTCGGCAAACGCCGGGCGCATCCAGTTCCAGGTCACCGGCCGCGCCCAGCGCAGGTCGTTGCGCCAGTAACCGCCGCTGTCACCCGTCAGTTGCTGATCCTTGATGCCGCGTATCGACGATGAACCACCGAGGCTGATGCGCTGGGGGGCGTACAGCACGTCTTCACTGCGCTGCCCGGTGGCCAGGCTGGTGAAACTGAATGACTCGCCCCACCACGTGAACGGCTGCAGGTAGCTGACGGTGGCGGTGTATTTGCGATAGTCCGGGGTGGGCGTGAGATTGCCGTAGGGGTCGCGGTACTGCTGGTTACTTTGGGCATCGAAAGCGCCGATGCCGTTTTGCATGCCGAGGTCGACGTTGATGAAGGCACTGCCGATCCGCCGCCCGTGGTTGATGCCCAGTTGCAACTCGCTGAGGCGGTTGCTGCTGACACCCAGGCGTTCACCGAGGGCGTAGTTGTTGGTGCGCAAATGCGATACGCCGACGTTGACCGAGGTCTTGCTCAAGTCGTCGCGGTGGATGACGCGTTCGGCGCGCAACTGGTGGTTCTGGCTGTCGCCCGACTGCTTGAACTTATACCCGTCGGAATCACCCAAAGCGCGGTAATCACTCTGGTTGTAGGTATACGTGAAGTTCCACCAGCCCCAGGGTACGTTGTAATACAGCATGCTGTTTTTCGAGGTTTTCTGGTGATCGCTGATGGCATCATGGCCGCCGCGCAGCACCAGCTGATCGGCCAGGCCCAGCGGGCTGTCCCACTCAAGGCCGGCGCCCCACTGCTGTTCGCCAGTGCTTTTCTGCCCGTCGTTGTTGCGTGAAAGCATCGCGCGCCAGGGCTTTTGCGGGACGTTCTTCACCAGCACTTCGCTGCCGCCTACCTCGGTGCCAGGGGCCAGTTCCATCTGCGACTGTTTCGACGGCAGGCGGCTCAACTGGTCCACCAACTGCTCGATTTCCCGCAGGTTGAGTTGCTCGCCGACCTTGCCGGGAAACGCCATGGCCAGCTCGCGTTGGGACAGGTTGCTGCCGTCGGCGCCCTTCAGGCCTTCGAGTTTGCCCTCCACCACCAGCACGCTCAGGTGGCCGCTGGACAGGTCCTGTTGTGGCAGGTAGGCGCGACTGGTGACCATGCCTTTGTCGATGTAGTAATCGGTGATTGCCTTGAGCAATTCATTGAGCTGGGAAACCCCCAGGCACTGGCCGTTGTAAGGCTTGAGCAAGCGCGCACGGTCAGTGTCGGAGAGGCTGTCGGCGCCCTTGATCTGAATGTCTTTGATCGGGAAGCAACGGGTGTCGGCCGGGGTGGCAGGCGCCTGGGGTTTGGCTTCTTTGCCGGGCAGGTCCTTGAGTTCTTCAAGGCGCCGCTGCTGTTCTTCCAACAGGCGGTTTTGACGGTCGCGAATCAGGTCCTGATCACCAGGCGTGGGTGCTGCGGCCGCGCTGTTTAGAAAAAAACAGGCAAGCGAGGCAATACACAGCAAATACCGAGTCCGTGGCAATAACATGTTCGATCCGTCGATAAACAAGGGGCGGCAAACTAACATCGAACTCCGCAACGGCCAAAACCGCGGCTTAGTTGGAAATTCAAAATAATTAGTTCGTAAGCTGCTGATTAACAACAACTAAAAAATTTATCAGTGAATGCAGTTATATGTCCTGAACAATTATTCCGACAAACGGCAATTCTTTTGATACTCACCCGACACAGACTTCAACAAATGCCACTAATTAGCCATCAAGCTTGTGCCGAGTTAAGTTAGTAACTGTAATACGAGAAAAGTTCGGGTTAATTTTGTGAATTGGATCCCATTTATCGGCCTGAAGCCTCTTTGACCCGCTCATGCCCCGGCACCAGCTTCAATCCTGCCCGCTCGACATGCCGCGACACGTGCGCGGTCACCTCCTGCACCCCGCCTTCGTGGTCGTTATGAATCACCAGCACACCCGGGCGACGCAGTTGCTCCAGGTCGCCTTCGCCCAGGCTGAAGCTATGGCTCAGGCGTTGGTCGCTCAAGGCTTTGGCCGCCGAGCGCCGCTGGGCAAACCGTTTGCCGCGTCGCTGCTGGTAACGTGCCCAACTGATCAGCACCACCGCGTTGAATACGGCGATCCACAGGTAGATCTGCAAGGTTTCCATCGCCGCAAAAATCGGTGCTTCGACCCGGGGGCCGCCGTGGCTGTCGAGCATCGGTAGCAGCCCGCGCACCAGCAGGATGATCAGGCCGGCCCAGGCCAGCAGGGTCAGAAATACGTCGATTGCCCACATCACCGGGCGCTGTTGGGTACGGATCAGGTTCATGGTTGCAGTTCCTTGGTGGGGGCTTTGATACCGCGATCCGGGCTGACCCAGCGCGCGCGTTTCTGGTGTTGGCGGAACAGCACTTTGGGGAAGCTGACCAGCGTGGTGAACAGGCTCACCAGCCAGAACACCAGCGGGTACCAGACGGTCCAGAACAGGGTTTTCCACAGGCCCTTTTCATAGCGCCGGTCGATCATGATGCTCACCGCGAACTGCACCAGGCACACCACCGCCAGGAGCAGGCCGGTAAAGGCCGGCGGCATCAGCGAGTCGACGGCAATGGCGGCGGGCAGCGTCACGACTTTGCCCACGGCCCAGAAAATCACCGAGAGCAAAAAGGTGAAGGCCCAGCCGGTGGACAGGCAGTACTCGAACAGCAGTGGCCACAGGTAGCGATGGCGCCATTGCCAGATGCCCCGGATGTTCTTGAACAGCACTTCGGCGCCGCCCTGGGCCCAGCGCAGGCGCTGCTTCCACAGGCCGCCGAGGGTTTCCGGCATCAGGATCCAGCACAAAGCGCGGGGCTCGTAGAAGATGCTCCAGTGGTCCAGCTGCAGCTTCCAGCTCACGTCGATGTCTTCGGTGATCATGTCGGTGCTCCAGTAATCGACCCGGTCCAGGGCCGCCCGCCGAAACGCCACCACCACGCCGGAGACGGTGAAGATCCGCCCGAATACCCGTTGGGTGCGCTTGATCAAACCGATGATCGAAGAGAACTCGCCCACCTGCACCCGGCCGATCAAGGTCGAACGCGTACGAATCCGCGGGTTGCCGGTGACGGCCCCCAGGCGCGGGTTGTCGAGCATCGGCGCCACCAGGTACGCCGCCGTGTTCGGCGCGAGCAACGCGTCGCCGTCGATGCACACCAGATATTCACTGCGCGCCGCCACCGCGCCCATGCGCAGGGCCACGGCCTTACCCTGGTTCTGCGCCAGGTGCAGCACCCGCAGGCGCGGTTCTTTCAGGGCCAATGCATCGAGCACGGCGGCGGTGTTGTCGCTGGAGCCGTCGTTGATCGCGATCACTTCGATGTTGCGGTACTGCTGGGCCAACGCGGCGCCGATGGTCTCGGCGGCGTTGTCGCCTTCGTTGTAGCAAGGGATCAGGATCGAGATCAGCGGTTCGCCGGCCAATACCGGCGCCGGGGTATCGTCAGCCCACGGCCAATGGCGCTCCCAGTGCAGCCAGAAGTACAGGCCGCCGGCGATCCACAAGCCGGACATGAACAGTGGATAGAAGAACACGAAGTCCATCAGGAACTGCCCGGTGACCAGAAAGATCAGGCCCAGGGGCACACCCAATACCAACGACAAGACAATAAGCGCGAGGATTCTGTCGAACATGAGTCAAGGATTCCACTGGTTGGAAAGGGCCGGACGCACGGTTTTCAGATCCGGCGAATTCTCCAGGAAGTTGTCGGGGTAGTAGCCAAAACTGGTCACGCCCTGACGCTTGAGTACGCCCATCCACTCGGCCATTTGTGCGCCGGAAAGGTCCGGGGCGGCCGGGGTGCGCCAGTCCTTGGCTTGCAACTCGAAGACGGTGCGGTGCAGTGCACCGGGGCGGGCCTTGACGGTGGCCACAAGCTTTTCCAGCCAGGCGTTGGAGCCCTTCAGGTCCTGGCCTTCCATCAACGGCATGGCCATCGGCGCGGTCCAGTCGTAGCTGGTGAGGAAGTCGTCGAGGTTCTGCGCGAACCAGGCCTCGCTGCCGGGGTTGAGCATCGGCTCGGCGAAGATATTGCGTGCGGTCTGGACTTGCGGGCCGCGCAGCGTGCGGACCTTGGCCGTCAGCTCATGGGTGAAGTCGATGAGGTAGCGGCTCTTGAACCGGGTCCAGCGCTGCATCACCGCAGGGTCGGCGCGCAGGGCTTCGATGGTGTCGGGCAGGCCGTTGGCGGCGTAGGCCTTGAGCGCCAGCGGGCTGGCATCTTCAAAGTCCGACAGCACCGCGTCGTCGTGGAACAGCACGCCGTCGATGGCACTGGTGCGGGCCAGGTCTTCGTAGATCTCACCGATGACCTGCCGCACTTTCGGATCAAACGGCGACAGGCGCTGGTACTGGTCCGGGTCGATGGCGACCTTGCCGGTTTCCGGGTCCCAGCGGGTGACGCGGGGCAGCTTCGAATCGAGGGCGAAACTGAGCACCGGCATCCAGGCAAACACATTCACATGAGCCCGGGTGCGCAGTTGCCAGGTGACGCGGTTGAACAGGTCGGCGCGCACCGGCAAATGGCGGTTGGGGAAGTACAGCGAATGCACCAGGCCATCGCCCTTGGGGTCGGCGAAGGCTTGGAGGAACACGGTGCTGGCGCCCATGTCGACCACGCGCTGGATCAGCTTGTCGAGGTTGCGCACCTGTTGTTCCGGGTCCGGGTCATAGACGTTGTCCAGGTCCACATGCAGCACCCGCAGCGGCGCTTCGGCCTGGGTCGCGACGATGGCGTTGGCATAGTGCTCGCCGTCCGGGTCGGAGGCCACGAGGAAACGCGGGCTGCTCATCAGGTTGCCGAGGCTGTCGAGGCCGTCTTCCAGGGTCAGGGCCATCTGGTAGCCCTGCTCGCCCACCACGGCCAATGAGGTACCGTCGGCAGCGCCATACGGCCACACCCAGACACGCGGGGCCTTGCCGGTGACGGCGCGGATCTTGTTGGAGATCGCCGTGACGTCGGTGCGCATCCGCGCCTGGAACTGGGCTTCGGTTTCGTAGCGGTTGGTCTTTGGATCAAAGCGTCGCGTAGTGGCGGCCGGTTGCAGGTTGCCCTGGGGGTTAGCGAGCACGCCCTTGTGATTGGCGTCGGTGTGGGCGGCGATTTCCACCAGGCCGGACTGGGCGATTTCGCGCACCTGCTGCCAGGTCAGGAAGTCCGAACGCGGCCGTGGCGTGCCGGCGAAATCCACCGGTTGGTTCAGCGGCGTATCCACCCACGAACCCACCGGCGCCAGCAGCGCGTGCCAGTTGTAGCTGCGCAGGATCGGCATCACACGGGTGTAGAAGCTCGCGTAGCCGTCATCGAAGCTGAGCATGATCGCCTTCGCCGGCAGCTCCGGGCCGCCGCTGCGGGCCGCCAGGATTTGGTCAACGGTGACCGGCTGGTAGCCGTTCTCCCGCAACCACGCCAACTGCTCGATCAAGCGTTCGGTGCGCACCGCCACCACTGCCTGATCGGGGTCGCGGTCCTCGATGTCGTGGTAGGCAATACCGAGAAAATGATTCTTCGGCCACGGCGCTTCGCTGGCAGGCTTGAGCCGCTCGGCGGGTGGAGTGAAAGGCGCGGGTTGCTGGGCGCAGGCGCTGCTCAGCATTAACCCCAGGGCCAACAGGCAACGGGACAAGACAGGCATGATCGGACTCTTCTAGAAGCGGTAGGTGAGGTCGACGATCAGGCGCAGGTCGCTTTCGCGCTCACCGTCATAAGGTCGGCTGATCCAGCTGAGGTTGGCGCCGGTTTCGAGCACGTCGTTCCAGCGAAAACGCTGGCCGTAGCCCACCAATGCAACGCCGCCGGTGCCGTAATCGCGCTGACTGTAAGTGCCCGCACCCACCTGGAACTGCTGGCTCCATTGGGTCTCGTAGCGGTGGTAGAGCACGTGGTTGACGGTGGCCGTGGGCAGCACGCTGAAGTCCGAGCGCGGGTTGAAGTACGGCGTGTCTTCCTTGGTGTTGCGGCTGGCGCCGACTTCCAGGCCGAGGTCAACTTGCACCCCCGGCGAGCTGTACACGCCCTGACGACCGGTGAGCAGCGCTTCGAGGCGGTTGTTGCCGTCGCTGAAATGGGACGGGCTCAGGGCCAGTTTCCATTCGCGGCTTTCATTGGCGCGCCAGCGGATAAAACCGCTGCCGCCATTGGCGGTGATGTCGGCGTTCAGCGCCCGCAACGGGGTGCTGGCGGAGAGGTAGTCGAGGCTGCCGCCGTACTGCCATTGGTCATTGATGTCCCGGGCAATCGCGACCCGCGCGCCCTGCTTGGAGCCAAAGCCGTAGGAGTGATTGGACACCTCGGCTTCCAGGGTCATGTCGCGGGTGCGCCGCTCTACGCCGAGGCGCTGCCAGCGGTGCTGGCCGGTGCCTTCTTCGAAATCGGCGGTGGCGTAGCCGGCACCGCCGAACACCCGCCAGTCTTCATCGATGGGCGGGCTGTAGAGCAAGGTTTCGATACCGAAGTCGCGGCTGCCGGATACCGCGCCCGCGCCGTTATCACCGCCACCGTTGCTTTTGCCGGTGTAGGCCTCGACGCGCAATTCGGCCATGTCGTGCACATCCCGCAGGCGGCTGAGGCGCTGCACCTGGCGGTTGTCCGGGGCGCGGTCGACCACGTCGTCGGTGAGTGCGTCGAGCTGGCGCCACTCCTGCAAATCGAGGGCAGTGTGGCCTTGGGAAACCTCCAGGCCGATGTCGCGCGGGGCCTGCGCTTCGGTTTCCTTGAGGGTGTTTTCGGCGCGCCGAGGCCAGTCGCGGGCACGGTACATGTCGGCCTGGGCCAGGCGCAGACCGATATTGCCGGGGGCCTGTTGCACCAGGGCTTCCAGGCCTTTTTCGCTGGCGGGCAAGTCGGCGCCATAGGTACCGGCCTGCGCCGCTAATTGTTGGGCGTCCATCCACGCGTCGTTGGGGTTGCCGATGGGCAAGCCCTTGAGTTCGACCCGGGGTTTCTGGGTGCTCGCCAGGTTGTCGGCGACTTCGCGGGCTTGCGCCACTTGATCGTTTTCGAGCAAGGCGTAGAACAGCGCGGTGCTGTCTTCGACGTGATCGCCGGCGTCCGCGTCGCTCGCCGCCAGGGCCTGGCGATACAGAGGCGCGGCCTTTTCCGGCTGGCGCTGGTCGAGGTAGGCGGCAGCGACCCAGCGCAGGGCGTAGGTCGGCAGTTGTACGCCTTCGCTCTTGAGCACTTCGTAATCGCGGATCACCTCGGCGGTGCGCGCCCGGGCTTTCAACGCGCCCAGGCGGTCGATGCGCCAGCGCACCACGTCGTCATGGGCGCTGGCCTGCGGCGTCCAGGTGGCGAGCAGTTGGTCGTAATCCTTGAGGGCGCGGTCAGCAATCACGTAGCGCTCTTTTTCACTGCGGGTCGCGAACTCGGCCATGCGCACGCGTTCGGCCGCCAGGTCGCCTTCGAGGCGGCGCTGGGTGACCGGGTCCAGCAGGCCCGGGCGTTTGGCAGCCAGGCGCAGGGCCGGCTCCGGCAGGCGTGCGCGTTGCAGGGCGACGATGTATTCGCGGGCGACTCCGGGTGTGTTGCCGGCACGGATGAAGGCCTGGTCGAATTCGAACAGTGCGTCGTAGGTAAAACCTGCGCGGGTCAGTGCGTAGCCCAATGCCATGCGGCGGTCGGCGTCGTCGGGCTTGGCGGCCACCAGGGCGCGGGTGCGCTGCACGGCTTCGGCGGTCTGGCCGGCATCCGCCTGGGTCAGGGCCAGGCCCAGTTGCAGGTCCGGGTTATTCGGTTCGCGTTGCAGTGCCTGGCGGTACACGGCAAGCGCCGGTTCCCAACGCTGCTGGTTGCGATAGGTGCGGGCAACGGTGGCCAGCGCTTGAGTGGTGAGGGTGCGAGTGCGGCCCTGGGCCTCGTAGACCGTCAGCACCTCGGCGTCCTGGCGCGCCCAGCTGGCGATCAGCAGATGATCGCTGACCTGCCCGGGCGTCTGGCGCTCGGCAGGCAATTGGCGCAACAGGTTGAGGGCCGGACCGTAGTTGCCGCTGCGGGCCTGGTTGATCAGCGAATCATAGGCCGCATCGGCCGAGGCCACGACGGGCCACAGCAACTGGCCGCACAGGGCCAGGCGGATAAAGGGATGAACATTACGCGACATGTCGTCAGCTTCCTCACCAGGGAAAGCTGTAGCGATAAGTTCACCTGCACGACACTCCAGGCGGCCGGCATCTGATGACGCGGCCAAGCTTTCCCGGGGCGCAATATCCTTGAGGGGGATACAAAAAAGGCCAATCCAGAACAATTGTTCAGAATTGGCCTACATCACTTTGAGCCGAGTCTTATTGAGCGCCGCTGACCGCGCCGAACTTGCCCAGTACAAAACCAATGAATTGCTCGACGGTCATTTTCTGGCCGTTGAAAGTCACTTCATTGTTGGCGTAGTGCAGCTTGGAAACGATATCGGTGCCCACCAGGGTCGCCAGTTGAGTGCCCACGGCCATGCCGCTGATCATCTCGCTGGCCGCCTGGGATTGCTGCTCGATGGCTTTCGGGTCGGTCACACCACCGATCTGCGCTTGCAGGCCGGCAACGTCCTGGATCATCGGTTTGGACAGGGTCAGGTTGGCGTCCAGCAGGGCAACGATTTGCTTGCCCAGTTCAACCGGCGGCAAGTCCATGCTCGACGGCTTGGCCAGGTCTACCACCAGGTTGAAGCGGCTTTCGCCATTGGTGGTTTTCAGCGACAGGTTTTCTACCGCCACTTGCGGCTTGGCAGCCAACAGTTGGTCGACGTTGGACTGGGCCAGGGCTTGCTCGGCGTCAGTCAGTTGCAACTCAGGCACGGGCTGGCCGGCAGCGGCAGCGGCTTGGGCCGGTTGGACCTTTTCCTGGTAGAGCTTGGTCAGTACCAGCATCGACGGGATGTCGACGTTCTTCATGCTGACCGCCATGGCCGCCGAACCCACTGGCTTGCCCTGGTAACCGATCTCGTCGATCTTGTAGTCGACACGGCCGGCCAGGTTGTTGTCCTTGGTTTCGCTGCTGTCTTTCTGCTCAAAGTTCTTGAGGGTCAGCACCGCTTGTTGCGGGCCGAAGGTGACCTTGGTGTTGGTCAGTTCGACGGTGTTTTGCCCGGTGTAGAAACCAAAGGTGGTTTTTTCCAGGTTGCTGGCAATGGTCAGGCCGCTCAACTCGGCATCCAGCTTGGCGTTGTTGGCGTCGGTGACCGAGACCTTGAGGCTGTCCATGTAGCCGCTGGCCTTGACCTTCTTGCCTTCGGCGGTGGAGTCGAAGTCCAGGTTGGCACCGGAGAAGCTCACGGCCGACTTGTCGTCCTTGAGTTCCAGGGGCAGCAGTTCAACGTTGCCGCTCACCGAGCGGTTGTAGCCGATATTGGCCACGCCTTTGAGTGGCGACACGTCTTTGCTGGCGGCAAACCATTTTTCGGTGGTCGGGTTTTTCTCAAGCTCATAGTGACTGGTGGCCATGACGGGCAGCCACTTCAGCGACACCAGGCGCGAGAACGGCAGCGGGCCGTGTTCGATATGGTCGACGAACAGCAGTTCGGTGTCCTGGTGGTTTTCGCCGAACACCGCGCCCTGGGCCTTGAGGCGATAGTGGGCGGTGCTGCTGAACAGCTGGCGGTCGAGGGAGACCAGTTCGAGGGTCACCGTGCCGTCGACGCCGGCCATGGAGGTCTGCAGTTCCTTGTTGGCGTCCTGGATGGCGGTTTGCAGCACCGGCTCCAGTTGCTTGCCGGTGTACCAGGCACCGCCTGCGCTGATTGCACCAATGGCGACGACGATACCCAAGAGAACGACTGCTGGCTTATTCATGTAGTGACCTGATCAAATCCTGTGAAGTGGGCTGTCTTCCCTGAACCCCGAAGGGTGTCGGCTCAAGCCCGCCGAAATCCGGGGAAGATTAGCATAGGCACCCAATCACAGTGGAAGGTCCCTCAGGAATACTCGGTTTCGATCTCATCGAGTTGATGATCGAAACTCTTCAGCCGCGCCGTCCACGTATACACCAGCACTTCAAACTCACGGTGAATCACCGCATTGCCCGGCGTATCGGACTTGGGATCGTAAAAATCCAGCTGGTAACGCTCCCGCGCCATGGCGGTGGCCACGTCGGATAATTCCCGCGCGTTATTCAGCCAATGCCGTCCGTCGGCGACCTGCCGGTCGAGCATCACGCATTGTTTTTTCAGGGCTTCGAGGCTTTTTTCCAGCGGCGTGCCGGTCAGCTCACCCATGACTTCCTGGAACGTACGCCCCGGCTGCCAGTAACTGCCCCAGAAGTAGCGGTCGAACACGGTCTCGACCCGGCGCAGGGCAACCTTGGTGTCCCAGATCGCCACGCGGGTCTTGCCTTGTTCCAGAAGTCTTCGCTTGATGCGCTGGCCCTGGTAGGAGGCCCAGGCCACCACGCCAATGGACAACACCGCGATCAGCGCGCTGGCGCTGTCGAGGAACACCATGGCCTTGTCGATCTGATGGGCCAGCATGATGCCGTAGAAGTAAGTCGCCGATAGCAACACCAGTGCGAAGAACACGCACCAGAAAGCGGGAGCATAAGGGTTTTTCATTATTGGAATCCCCATGAGCAAACGCGAGCAGTGACCAGCAGGCCATCACGGCGGCCTGCTGTTCAAAGCATAGCAATCAGCTCAGGGTTTGCTGGCTTGTGTGGCTTGCGTTCGTCCACTTTCCCAACCGCCGCCCAGGGCCAGGAACAAATCGATCTGGCTCATGGCAACCTGGGTATTCGCCGCTGCCAGCTGCGCCCGCACGTCGGTGTAGGTGCGGGTGGCTTGCAGGTCGGCCAGGAACGAGGCGCGGCCGGCCTGGAAGAAGCGGTGCGTCTGCTCCGCCGCCTCTTTGGCCGACGCGCCGGCATCGGCCAGGGCATCACGGCGTTGCAGTTGGGCGGTGTACTGCGCGAGGCCCGTCTGGGTTTCGCGGATGGCATTGAGCACCACGCCGTCGAAGTGCGCCAGGGCGCCCTGGGTCGCGGCTTCGGCCTCGTGGATGCGCGCACGGGCGCCGTTGGTCGGCAGTGTCCAGCTGATCAGCGGGCCAAAGCCCCAGCGGTTGGTGGCTGGCGTGCCCAGGTCATCCAGGATACCGACGGTGCCCACGGTGGCGCCGATGCTGATATCCGGGTACAGCGCGCCGGTGGCCACACCGATTCGCGCGGTGGCCGCCGCCAGTTGGCGTTCAGCCTGGCGCACGTCAGGGCGACGCTTGAGCAGCGTGGCGCCATCACCTACCGGCAGCAATTGCGCGATATGCGGCAGCTCGGCGCATTGGGCGGTGCCGGCCGGCAGTTGATTCAGCGGCTTGGCCAGCAACATCGACAGGCGGAACAGCCCGGCCTGGCGCAGTGCTTCATAGCGCGGCATTTCGGCGCGCAAGGATTTGTATTGGGTTTGCGAACGGGTGACCTGGGTTTCATCACCGCGACCGGCGTCCCGCAGGCGCTGGGTCAGGTGTGTGCTCTGGGCTTGAAGGTCCAGGGACTCGTTGGCGATCGCCAGCTCTTCATTGGCCGCGCACACCTGGGTGTAGGAACGCACCACGTCCGCCACCAGGGTGATACGGGCGATATCGGCCGCCGCCTGGGCCGCATCGGCACTGGCCTGGGAGCTTTCAATGCCGCGCTGCAGGGTGCCGAACAAATCGAATTGGTAGGAGGTGCTGATGCTGGCACTGCCGATGTTGGCCACCGGGACTTTTTCCGTCAGCAGATAGGCTTCGCCGGACTCTTGCAGGCGCTGGGCTTCAGCCTTGGCGCCGGCACTCCAGCCGCCGGCAGACTCGGCTTGCTGCACCTGATAGCGCGAGCGCTGCAAGTTGGCCGCGGCCACCCGCAGGTCGGTGTTGGAGGCCATGGCCTGCTCCACCAGCTTATCCAGGCGCGGGTCCTGGTAGAGCTTCCACCAGTCCGCCGGCACCGGCGCCGACACCACATTGTTGCCCTCCCCGGCCAACTGGCCCTGAAGGTCACCGCGGTTCACGGCCGCCTTGTCCGGCAGCTTGTAATCGGGCCCCACCACTTGGCAGGCCGACAGCAACAACCCCAGCCCGGCGGTTGCTAAGAGCCGTTTCATGGTTTTTCCCCCGACTCGGGTTTGTCGCCGATGATCGACACGGTGGCGGTGCGCCCGGCGATCATGCGGAAGTCTGCCGGCACATCGTCAAACGCGATGCGCACGGGGATCCGCTGGGCCAGGCGCACCCAACTGAACGCCGGGTTGACGTTGGGCAGCAGGTTGGAGCCGCTGGTGCGGTCACGGTCTTCGATGCCGGCGACGATGCTCTGCACATGCCCGCGCAGGCGGGCGTTGTCGCCGATCACGCGGATGTCGACGCTCTGGCCAACGTGGATGCCGTCGAGCTTGGTCTCTTCAAAATAGCCGTCGATGTGGAAGGAATTGCTGTCCACCACCGACAACACCGGCCGCCCGGCGGTCACGAACTCCTGGTTACGCGGCGCACGGTCATTGATGTAGCCGTCCACCGGGCTGCGAATCACCGAGCGGTCCAGGTTGAGTTGCGCGGCATCCACCGCCACTTGCGACTCGGCCAGGGCCGATTGGGCACGGGCAACGCGGGACTGGCTTTCTTCCAGTTGTTCGCTGGCCACCAGGTTGCCCAGGCCACGGTTACGCTTGTTCTCGCGTACGGCCTGGGCCAGGGTTTCCTGGCGGTCGGCCACGGCGGCCTGGGCTTGGCGCAAGGCCAGCTTGAAGCGGTCCTGGTCGACGGAGAACAGCACTTGGCCGCGTACCACCAACTGGTTATCGCGCACGTCCACCTGCTGGATCAGCCCGGACACGTCCGGGGCGATCTGCACAATGTCGGCACGGATGTGGCCGTCACGGGTCCACGGCGCAAACATGTAGTACATCACCATGCGCCACACCACGACGCAGGCGAAGGTCACCACCAATAACGTCAGGACTACACGGCCGATGGTCAAAAAAGGTTTTTTCATGTCATGAGGTATCGACTGAGTGAATCCACTGCGCCCAGCAACAGAGCGTAGAGACCCACATTGAACAATGCCCGGTGCCAGACCAGGCGATAGAAGTGGACGCGGGTCAACAGCCCGTGCACCACCAGGTACAGCACATACGTAATGCCCATCAGCACCAGCAGCGTGGGCAGGAACACCCCGCTGATATCCAGATCACCGATCATAAAGGCGCTCCATCGGGTAACGGCGCTTCCATTTCTGTGCCGCCGAGAAACTCCACGCCCGGCAACAGCGACAGGCGCAAGCCGCTCAGGGCGTGCAACAAGTGCAGGCGGGTTTCGTCCTCGCCTTGCAGGCCCTGGCCGTTGAGGGCGCGGCGGGTACGGTCGAGGGTCATCAGCAGACCGCTGGGGGCCGGCAGACGTTCACCGGCTTTCAGGCAGGCCTTGAAGTAACCACCAACGCCTTCCACCACCTGGTTAAGCAGCACCCGCGGCACTCCGAGGATGCGCGGCGAGTACGCCAGCAGGTCCAGCAGGTTCAGCGCCACGCGCACTTCGCGCAGGGCGATGCCGGTGTCCTGGCCGGTCATGGCCAGGCGCGGCAGGTGTTGCATCAGGCGGTCGAGCATTTGCACGCCCATCTTGCGGTGTTCGGCCAGGGTCGCAGGCTCCGTGAGGGTGACGATGTCGCGCCAGCTGAAACGGGTCAGGCGCTTGGCCGCCAGCTCGGCGCCGAACGGCCGTGCGATCAATGTCCAGACGAACGCGAACAACAAGCCCACCGGGCCGGCCAGGTTGGAGTTGGCGAAGGCCAGGAAGTCCGCGTCGTAGGCGCCCTGGATGCTGATGAACGACGAGGTGTTGACCAGCGTCAGCAGCATGCCCAAGTAGAAGCGCGGCTGTACCGTGAGCGTGCCGATGCAGATAAAGGGCACCGAAAACGCCAGGACCAGCATCGGGAAATCGTGCAGGTTGGGCAGCACCAGAAACAGGTACAGGCTGGCGAACAGCACCGACATCGCCGTCCAGAAAAAGAACCGGTAGATCTGCGGCGCGGGGTCATCCATGGAGGCGAAGAAGCTGCACGCAACCGCCGCCAGGATCACTGCGCTGCCGCCGTCGGTCCAGCCCAGCAGGATCCACAGCACCGAGGCGACGATGATCGCGGTGACGGTGGAAAACGCCGAGTAAAACATCAGGCCCCGGTCGAGGAACGGCGTCAGCCGGCCCAACCGCCAGTGGCGGTACACCGCGCGCCAGTTGTCCTGGCTTTCGCACTGGATGGCGGCTTGCAGGCTGCGGCAGTCTTGCCATAAATCTACCCACTCGCCCAGGCGAAACAGGGCGTTGGAGAACAGCAACTGGTGGCGATCATCCAGGGCTTCGGCGTCGGGTTGCAGGGCTTCGATCTGGTCACGCAGCGCCCGCCAGCGTTCGAGGGGCGCGTCCTTTTGCGTGCTGTCCAGCCACTCGGTGGCGGCGCTCAGCAGCGGCGTGAAGCGGTCGAGCAACTCCGGGGCGCGGTGTTCCAGGGCATACACGGCGTCGTCGAGGGCGTCGATCACCGGCAGCAGGTGGATCATCCGCCCACGCAGCTCCTTGGTGTTACGCACCGTTTGCGGCCGGGACCCCTCGTGGGGCAGTTGGCCGATCATCAATTCCAGGGTGTTGAAGGTGGCGACCATGCCACCGCGCAAGGTGCTGATTTCTTCGGGTTGCACGTTGCGGCTGAGGAAGCGCTGGCTGTAGACCTGCGCGTCGGCAAACCACTTGCTCACCGAATCATCAAACACCGGCGCCAGCCGTCGCGGCCAGAACATCGCCCCCACGACTGCCGCCACGGCGATGCCGAGGAAAATTTCTTCGGTTCGCGCTTCCGCCACGTCCCACACCGCCAGCGGGTTATCCACCACTGGCAGGGCGATCAGCGGCAAGGTGTAGCCGGCCAGCATCAACGCATAGCTGTTGGCGGTGCGCAGGTGCAGGGACAGGAACAGCAGAATCCCGGTCCACAGCGCGATCACCACCACCAGCACGTAAGGCGTCTGCACAAACATCGGCACAAAAAACACCGCGGCGGCCGCGCCCATGAAGGTGCCGACCGCCCGGTACAGCGCCTTGGAGCTGGTAGGGCCGACAAACGGGCTGGAAACGATATACACCGTGGCCATCGCCCAATACGGACGCGGCATTTGCATCAGCATGGCGATGTACAACGCGATCATTGAAGCGGCGAATGTCCTGACGCCATAGAACCAATCCCTGGCCGGCGGCATGCCGGTAAAAAATCCGTTCAAGAACTCACAACCATGGGATGTTGATTGGCGCCTTCGAAGGCCCGCAGCACACGCAGGGCAGCTTCCAGGTCATCGGGGTCGATCGTCGCCAGCACCTCGCGGCGCAGGCGCACCAGTTGTTCCTCCACCGCCTGCACCAGCTCGCGGCCACGCTCGGTAAGGCTCAAGGCCTTGGCGCGGCGGTCGTGGATGTCTTCGGTGCGGCACACGTAGCCGGAGCTGCACAGCTGGTCCAACAGGCGCACCAGGGACGGGCTTTCCATCCCGGCGGCCTGGGCTACCTTCACCTGGTGCACACCGTCGCCGAGGCGGCCGATCATCAGCAGCGGCACGGCGCAGGCTTCGGAGATGCCATAGCTGACAAGCGTGGTCTGGCAGATTTTGCGCCAGGTCCTGGCACCTACCACCATGCTGCTGCTGATGTTCATCTGGAGTTGTTCGAGGGTCTGGGACACTGGACTATTCGCATACAGTTAGTTTGCTAACTATCAATATGGTCGATGGATCCAAAGCCGTCAAGTTTTGATACAAATTTTGGGATGGATGGTGGCGGCGCGAAGATGTGGGTCAGTAAAGCGGGTTTTAAACCCCGCGCCCCTCTCTCAACCGCAAATTCAACTCATCCACCACCTCCGCCCAATCCGCGTCCTCCAAAATCTCTTCACGCAAAAACGCGCGCTGGCCTGGCGTCCAGAAAAACGCATCCGCCAGATGCAGTTCGGGTTTGAGTGGGGAGTGGACAGCGATGAACCGCTCGATACTGACCGGGTCATCCGGCAAGCCGAGCTGTTTGAACAAGGATGGCAAGCTGTGTACCGGGGATTCCATGATGTGTTCCTGAAAAGAGGGTTCACCTGAGTCTAGCCCCCCAGGCGAACATAAACCTCTCAGGTGTTGCGCAGATTAGTCGCAGCCTTCGCGGTGCACACCCGCCGGCGTGTTACACAGCACGAAGAGCCGGGCGCGAGCGCCGCCGCCATCCTGCTGGCTGAGCTGGCGCCAGCCTGCCGGCAACGGGGCAAAATCATCCGGCCCGTCAGCGGCGCTGATCAGCCACACACGCTGGATGTCTGCCGGCAATGCCGACAAGCGATCGAGGTAGATGCGCCCGCCATCCTGGTCCACCAACGTGCCAAAACCATAGGCATTCGGCCGGGTCGACTTGCCGGCGGCGGTCGGTGGCGTGAAGAGCTGCAACTGGGCATCGGTCTCGTCGTAATAGACGTAGGGCAGGTACCAGAGCATGTCGCTGATGACGATGCGGTCATCTTCCTGATAGTTGCGGTTGACGAATTCCACCGCGACGTTGAATTGGTCATGTTCATCAACGGTGGCGTTGGTCTTCACGCCCACCAGCTCGATCCCGACAAACAGCACGAACAATGCGGCGCCCGCCAGCGTCAGGCGCGGCGACAGACGGTCGACAGCCAGCGCCACGATGATCGGCAAACTCATCGCGTACGCAGTGAGATATCGCTCGATAAACACCGGGGAGATAAACGAAACCCCATAGACCAGCAGCACCGGCAGCATCAAAAAAAGCCCCAGCAGCCAGCCGAAGCGATAGCGGCTTTGATCGCGCCAGGCGGTCACGCCGACCAGCGCCACCAGCAATAACGGAAACACGACAAAGAGTGGCCGCCACAGGTGGTCGCCCGGGTCCTGAATCAGGAACTGCCACACCATCGACGGCACCGAATACAGGTTGACCGGGTCTTCCCAGCCAATATCCCCGCCCACCTTGAGCTCTTCGGTGTGCTGCACCAGGCCCAGCAGATTCGGCAGCCAGGGCAAGTACAGCAACACAACGGCAACGTTGGCCAGCCACCAGCCCGGACGTGTGACAAGGCGCAGGCTGCCAGCGCGAGGCAGGCGCAGCAATACCAGCCATGACCAGTGCACCAGCACGCACAAGGCGGTGAAGTAGTGGGTATAGAACGCCGCCGTCATCAACAGCGCATAGGCCACCAGGTACCGCTTGCGCTCAGGCTGGCGAACCCAATACACCAATGCCAGGGTGGCAGCCAGCAGCCACACACCCAGCAGCGAGTACATTCGCACTTCCTGGCTGTAGCGCACCGCCGTGGGCAGCAACGCCAGCAGAATCCCCGCCAGCACCGCCGCGCGGCGGGTCGCGATCAGCCGCGTCAGCCAGATGCCCAGGCCGACCGCGACCACGCCGGGGATCGCACTCATGCTGCGCAGGGAGAAAATACTGTCGCCAAACACCTCGATCCAGCCACGCAGCATGACGAAATACAGCGGCGGGTGAACGTCATGGGCGGCGTGAAACCACAGGTCTTCCAGGGAATACTCGGCAAGCAGCAGGCTTGAACCTTCATCGCCCCAGATCGCGGAGGCGGTCAAACCGTAGAAGCGCACGGCCACGGCCAACGCCAAAAGCGGCACCCACCACAATCGAGCGAGCCAGCCGGCGTTCTCCCACAGGCCAGGATTGAGCACGGGAAATGCCCCGGCCTTGTTGTCTTGTTCCGCCACAGAGCGTCGCACCTCTACTTCCTCACCTACTACTGAACTACGCTTGCGCGAACACCCGCCACTCTAGGTCAAAAGGCCTCGATTCGCCTGCTGTTTTGCGCGCATTTGAACAGCGATCCGCCAATCGGACAAATCTGAATTTTGCGCAGGGCTTCTCCGACGCTTTGGTGGGTTCACGCTATGATTGCCACCTTCCATGGATTCAGGATCAAGGACACTTCATGCGTATCGGTCTTCTGTCACCCCTGGCACTGACAGTGCTCGCCACCCTTCCCCTCCAGGCCCACGCCAGTGGCGATGATTCCTGCTACCCGGATTGGCGGGTGTCGCGTAACAGCCTGGACGTGTGCAGCAACCTGCCCTTCCTGAGCCCGGGCAATGACAGCCGGGTCAACCTGCGCCTGTTGCTGGCAGACAAGAACGTCATGCCGCTGGCGCCGAATGCCCTGGGCGAGCAGGACTTTTCCGAAGGCTTTGGCCAGGTGCCATTCCCGGTGTATCGGCTTACACCCGCCGCGGATGAGCCCGACAACACGCCCGACGACTCGCGCACCGCCGAACTGGACCAACTGCTGAGCCCGCTGGGCATCAAGCGCGATGACTACAAGACTGCGGGCGAGGCCTTCCTTTCCGGCGAAGGCAGCCGTTGCCGCAGTAACGCCGATGACAGCGCCACGGCGTTTATCAGCCAAGTGGTGAAAGCCGATGTACCGCAGGCCGAACGCCTATTGCTGGCCAAACTGCGGTTGCAGATGCTCGGCAGTTGCTCCTCCGACGGCGTAGCGGCAGGCGAGGCCGATCAAATTAAATCGACAGACGGCCAGGCATTGCTCGCCTACCTGCAAGCCGCCGGCGATTTTTACAGCGGGCGCTTCAGCGACGCACAAAAAGGCTTCGCGGCGCTGACGAGCAGCGCGCTGCCCTGGCTCAAGGAAACGGCGCTGTACATGACCGCCCGCACCGCGCTGAACGACGCCCAGCAAAATGCCTTCGACGAATACGGCACGCCGTCGCTTGAGCATGTGGATAAGTCCGCGCTGCAACGGGCCGAGAGTGGCTTCGACGATTACCTGAAAACTTATCCACAGGGCGACTACGCCGCCTCCGCCCGTGGCTTGCTGCGCCGGGTGCACTGGCTGGCGCCCAACCCCGACAAGCTGGCCAATGACTTTGCCTGGCAACTGACCCAGGCCACCGATGCCCAGCGCAACGTGTCGCTGGATGAACTGGTGCAGGAAGCTGACACCAAGCTGCTGACCAGCACCACCGCACCGGTGGGCAACCCGTTGATCCTGGCCCTCAACGACCTGATGTGGATGCGCGCCGGCGAGCCGCCGAAACTCACTCGCGAAGCCCTTGACGGGCAAAAGTCGATATTTGCCCAGGAACCGGCGCTGTATGCCTATGTGCAGGCGGCGTTCGCGCTGTACGTCGAGCATCAACCCGACCGTGCCTTGAAGCTGTTGCCGCAAGACGTGCCGGCCAGTCTCGATTACTTCGCCTTCAGCCAACAGACCCTGCGCGGCCTGGCGCTGGAAGCCAAGGACGACTGGAAAGCCACCGAGGCGTTGTGGCTGCAACTGCTGCCGCTGGCCAAGCAACCGCTGCAACGGGACCAGCTTGAGCTGGCGTTGGCCATGAACTACGAACGCAGCGGCCAACTGGCCAAGGTGTTCGCGGCCGACTCACCGATCAGCGCCAAGCAGGTGCGTTATATCCTGCTGCGCAATGTCGCCGGCCCTGAGCTGCTGCGCCAGCAGCTTGCCAGTGCGGGCGACCCGGTAGAGCGCCAGACCGCGCAATTCACGCTGCTTTATAAAGACCTGTTGCGCGGCCAGTTCGAGACCTTTGCCGAGGACTTGAAACAGCTGCCCGCCTCGCCTCCCGACGACAAGCTCGGCACCAGCCTGGGCTACGTCTACAGCGGCGGCCAGTCGTTGAAACTGTTCCGCTGGAACGGCGACAAGGCCGAATCCGGCTACAGCTGCCCGAGCATCGCGCAAATCGCCAGCACCCTGCAGGCCGACCCGAAAAACCCCCAGGGCCTGAATTGCCTGGGTGAATTCGTCCTGCGTAACGGCCTGGACGGCATGCCCCTGGAACAAGCGCGCTCCGCCGGCAGCCTGGGCAGTACGGCCTCGCCTTTCAAAGGTGAAACCTTTTCGCGGCTCGAAGGCTACAAGCGGGTGATCGGCAATCCCAAGGCACCGCATAACGACAAGGCCTACGCGCTGTTTCGCGCCATCAACTGCTACGGGCCTTCGGGCTACAACAGCTGTGGTGGCGAAGACGTCGACAAGGCCGTACGCAAAGGCTGGTTCCGCCAGTTGAAAACCGGATTTGCCGATACCCAGTGGGGCAAGTCGCTGCAGTACTACTGGTAAGGCGTGAAGCACTTCTGGCTGGCCCTGCTCCTGCTGGCAAGCCCGGCCTTCGGCGCGGTGGACGCCCGCGACCATGATGCATTCTGGCTGTGGAGCGGCGTCGCCCCGCAGCCGGTGCTCAAGCAGGCGAAAACCCTGTACATCCTCCAGGGCCAGATCAACTCGACCCGCCGCGCACCCTCGCGTGGCGTGCAGTTCATCGCCCAGGGCATGAGTGTGCCGCGCATCACCCAGGGTGAAATCTGGGTGGTGTACCGCGCCCACACCCTGCACTGGCCCGAGTCGGTCTACCGCCAGATGCTCGGCCAGGTGCAACGCTGGCGGGACGCGGGCAATCCGGTGGTGGGTATCCAGATCGACTTCGACGCCCGCACGCAATACCTCAACGAATACGCCGACTTCCTGCGCGACCTGCGCCAGCGCCTGCCCAAGGACTTGCGCCTGAGCATCACCGGGCTGATGGACTGGAGCAGCAATGCCGACCCGGCGGCCATCGCGCAACTCAAGGGGGTGATTGATGAAGTGGTGGTGCAAACCTATCAGGGCCGCCACAGCATTCCGGATTACGCGGCGTATTTGCCACGGATGGATCGGCTGGGCGTGCCATTCAAGATTGGGTTGATTCAGGGTGGAGAGTGGGAGGAGCCGGGGTATTTGAAGGGCAGTGAGTGGTTTCGAGGGTATGTGGTGTTTTTGCAGAATCCCTGAGTGCCCACGGTCCGTGGGCACTGGTTTTGAATTCAGGAGACCACAGGCGGTCGCAGGGCTGAAACGATCGTAAACGCGTACATACACAACCCGATAACGATCCAGAGACCGTTGACCCAGGTCAGGCGCTTGTTTGCTTCACCTTGGGGGTCGTTTTCCAGAGCATTCACGGCCCCCTGCACCTGCGTCATCAGGTAAATGCTCACCAGCGTCAAACACATACTGATCTCGAATGAAGTCAGCGGCGTGAGTACCCACATATACCACCATGGCAAGCAGCCTATAACGATCAGCGCCAGAGCAACGCTGCGTGGCGACCACTGATACGTCGACCCGGCCAATTCAGCCTGCTGGCGGATTTTCATCACCATCTGGTACAGGAAAATCAGCGAAAAAAATGCCCGCGCCACTGGCCAGATCCGGGCGCCGGTTGCCTGTCGATAGCATGCCCATTGTTTGTAAACCCAATAGATCGAGTAAAACCCCTGGGTCAGAAACGTCATGATCACCAGTTTGCGGGGCGCAACCACAAAGAAGGTGGATGGGCGGGCGAGTGGTTCGCTCAGATTGGCCTGCGGCGGCGCGTAGGGGTTGTCTATCACTGACACGGGGAAGCTCCTGGAAGTTATTTGGCTGGAAAAGGTTAACGGCCAAATGCTCCAAAAGTTTACTGCCCGGCCGTTTGCAGCGGATACACCGACTCCCAACCCCCACCCAACGCCTTGTACAACCCGACCATGGCCAGGGAAACGCCGGTGGAGCTTTCCACCCACTGCTCCTGAGTCGCCAGCAACGCACTTTGCACCGTCAGCACGTTGACGAAATCCACCACGCCTTCGACGTACTGGTGTTGCGCTGTGGTGAGGGCAATCTGGTTCTGCCGTACCGCTTCGGCAAGGCTGTCGCGGCGCAGTTGGCTGGCGTTGTAGCGGGTCAACTGGTCGTCGATTTCATGCCAGGCCCGCAGTACCGTTTGCTGGTAGGCCAGGGCCGCTTCCTGTTGCTGGGCTTCGCGCAAATCGAGCATGCCTTGCAAGCGACCACCGTTGAAAATCGGCAAGCTGAGTTGCGGGCCGAACGCGAATGCACGCGAACTCCACGAGCCGAAATCCGCCAGCTGCAACGCCTGGGAACCCACGCTGCCAGACAGGGTGATACGCGGGTAGAAGTCGCCCTTGGCCACACCGATGGAGGCGGTGGCGGCATGCAAACGCGCTTCGGCCTGGCGAATGTCGGGGCGCCGCTCAGCCAGTTGCGACGGCAGGCCGATAGCGACCTGGCGTTGGGTTTGCGGTACGGCGGCGTCCCTGGACAGCTCGGCATACAAGGCTTGCGGCGGTTCACCCATCAGCAGGCTCAGGGCGTTGATCAACTGGTCCTGGCGTTGCTGCAAGTCTGGCAGGCGCGCCTCGATGGCGGCGACTTGAGCGGCGGCTTCGGCGACGTCCAGGTCAGTGGCCACCCCGTCGGCCAGACGCAGCTGCGACAGCTTCAAACTGTGGCGGGCCACGTCGAGGTTTTGCTCGGTGACGGCCCGGGTGTTCTGCACCCCGCGAAGCTGGATGTAGTCCTGGGCGGTTTCCGCCAGCACTGATAACAGCACCGCGCGCCGGTCGTTTTCGGCGACTTGCAGGGTGGCGTCGGCGGCTTCGGTTTCGCGTTTTACCCGGCCCCAGAAGTCCAGTTCCCAGGCAGCGGAGAAACCCATGTCCCACTGGTTGTAGGCCGCGCGGCCGTTCTTGCCCGAGGCGTCGCTCAAGCCATCGGCACTGTTGCGCTGGCGCAGGTAATCGCCGGTGGCGTTGACGGTCGGGTAGCGCTCGGCGGTGATCACCTGGCGCGCCGCGCGGCTTTGTTGCAGGCGGCTGCTGGCGAGTTTCAGGTCGAGGTTATCGGTCAGCGCGCGACGTGTCAGCGCAGTGAGTTGCGCATCGTGGAACACTTCCCACCAGCGCTCCTCCAGCGGGTCGTTGACCGCGTGGCTGGCGGCTTGCTGGCCATGAGGCTCAGTCCATTGGCCGACGGGATTTTGCGGGCGCTGAAAGTCCGGGCCGACGGTGCAGGCACTCAGGCTGAGCAGGCTTAAGGTAAACCAGGCGAGGTGTCTCATTGCTGCGCCACCTCACGTGGCTGGGCGGCGGCGTGGGTGTTGACGCTGGCTTCCACCGACATGCCGACCCGCAGGCGTTCGGTCAGTGCCTGGCCGGGTTCCAGGATGATTTTCACCGGAATGCGCTGCACCACCTTGGTGAAGTTGCCGGTGGCGTTGTCAGGCTTGACCGAGGCAAACGTCACCCCGGTGGCCGGCGCCAGGCTTTCGAGGTGCCCCTTGAGCACTTCGCCGTCGAGACTGTCGACCTTCACGTCCACCGTTTGGCCTGCGTGCATGTGGGACAGTTGGGTTTCCTGGAAATTGGCCACCACGTAGGCCTCGGCCAGGGGTACCACGGCGAGGATCTTGCTGCCCGGCGTCACATAGGCGCCGACCCGCACCGCCCGCTCGCCGACCATGCCGTCTACCGGCGCGACGATGCGGGTGTACGACAGTTGAAAGCTGGCCATTTCCAGCGCCGCCTGGGCGCGTTTCAGGCCACCTTCTGCCGCATCACGCTGGGCGCTGAGGATTTCCACTTGCTTGCGTTCGGCCGCCAGCACCGCCGTGGCGTTGGCCAGGCGCGCGGTGGCCTGTTCGATGCGGGTCTTGGCTTGCTGGGCGTTTTGTACGGTACCGGCGCCTACGCCCGCGAGGTGGTTGTAGCGGTTGAGTTCATGTTCGGCAAACGCCACTTCGGCGCGATCCGCCGCCACGGTGGCCTGGGCCTGGGCGATCACCGAGCTTTGCCGTTCCAGGGTCGCCGTGGCATTTTTCAGCTGCGCCTGGGCCACCAGCGTATCGGCATCGGCCGCCTGGGCAGCGGCGCGGAAGTCACGGTCATCGATCAGCGCCAGCAACTGCCCGGCCTTGACCCGCTGGTTGTCTTCCACCAGCACTTCCTTGATGAAGCCGGCCACACGCGGCGCCACCAGGGTGTAGTCAGCGGCGACGAAGGCATCGTTGGTGCTCTGGCGCTTGCTGCCGAACACGCCCGGCGCCAGCAGGTAAACCAGCACACCCACGGCAAACACAGTGATGACGGTTACAGCGATTTTGTCTTTGCGTTTCATAGCAATCCTTTTGGCTCAGTGAGCAATCAAGTCGGCGCGCGGGGCGGATAGATCCGCGTCGGCATCCAGAAAATCAGCAGGATCAACGCCGCCGCGACACCGGCCATGACGTAGTAGAGATCCGAAGAGGTGAGCACCACGGCCTGCTCGTGCAGCCGATGGGCGAGGCCGGCGGCATCGCTGTCGGCCAGGGGCGAGTTGCCCAGGCTGTCCACCAACATGGTCGAGTGGAAATGCAGGCGGTGGGTCGTCAGGGCGTCGAGCACGCCGGTGGCGACCACGGCAGCCAGGCCTTTGACGGTGTTGAACCAGGCCGAGGCGAACGGCCCGTCCTGGGGTGTGATGCTGCCGGTGGAGAGCATCAGCAGCGGCAGCACCGCCATCGGTTGCCCGAAGATTTGCAGCAGTTGCAGCACGTAGAAATCATCGCGAATCCAGGCCGACGTCAACTGCGCGCCGCCCACGCACGACAGGATCAACATGCTCAAGCCGATGCCCAACACCCAGCGGCAATCGACCCAGCGCAGGTTGCACAGCGCCGCCACCAACGGCAGCGCGATCAACTGCGGCAGCGCCATGATCAGCATCACCGGGGCGGTTTGCAGCGGGCGGTAGCCTTGCACCTGAGCCAGGTAGCTGGACGGAATGATGGTCACCGCCAGCAGCACAATCAGCACCCCGGCCAGTACGATCAGGGCGAATGACAGGTTACGAATGCCGAGCATCTGCAGCTTGAAAAACGGCATCGGGTGCGACCACTCGTTGATCATGAACAACACCAGCAGCACCAGGCCGCCGATCAACAATGAGGTAATCAACGGCGACTCGAACCAGTCCAGCCGATTGCCCTGCAACAGGCCGATCACCAGCATGCAGATCGCCGGAAAACCCAGCAGCAAGCCACGCCAGTTGAACTGCTTGAAGCGCTCAAGGCGCAGCGGGTCCTGAGGCAAGCCGTAGGCCACGGCCGCCATGGCCAGCAGGCACGGCCCGACAATCTGCCAGAACGCCCATTGCCAGCCGACGTATTCGGTCCACATTGCCGCCAACGGTGTACCGAGGCTGGGCCCGAAGGTCGCAGTCAGGGCGTAGCCCGCGAGGCCGTAGAGTTTGACGTGGGCCGGCAGGAACCGCAGGGCCACGGTCATCAGCATCGGCGGCAACGCGCCGCCGGCCAGGCCTTGCACGGTGCGCAACACCAACAGGCTTTCGTAGTTCGGTGCGAACGGGCACAGCACGCCGAGCACGGTGAACAGGCCGATGGCACAGAGGGTGAAGCGGCGCAGGGAAAAGGTCACCGAGCACCACGGCGCGAACGCCATGGCCGAGACGGAGGTGGCGGTGTAGGCGGCCACCAGCCAGGTGCCTTCGTCGAAGCCGATGTACATCGCACCGCGAATATCGGCGAGGGCGACTTTGGTCACCATCTCGTTGAGGCCGGACACCAGTACCGCGAGCAATACGCCCACCAGGCCGATGATGATGCGTGGACCGAAAACGGGCGGGGTGATGGCGGTCGGCTTGGCTGCGGCCAGAGGTGCGGGAGCAGCGAGGGACGTCATGAACTACAACTCGGAATAGGAAATACCCGAGCAGTTTAATAAGGCTTAGACATGACAAAAAGTGACTTATAGGAAGCTTATAAGTGCACCAGATGCAATGATCAAAAGCTATGCGATCTCTGTGGGAGCCGGGCTTGCCCGCGATGGGATCACCTCGCTATTCCTGAAAAACCGGGTCGCCCGCATCGCAGGCAAGCCAGCTCCCACATTGACCGAGCTCACTTCCGACTCACGTGGGTTGCGCTTCTTGCCACGTCGCCTCGCAGCATTCACGCATGGTCTCGCGCAGCCACTTATGGGCCGGGTCTTTGTCGAAGCGCGGGTGCCAGGCCTGGGTCAGCACCAGGGTCGGCAGGGAGATAGGCAGGGTAAACGCCCGCAGCGGCAGCTTCAGGCGATTGGCGCTGTAGAGCGCTTCCTTGGGTACCGGCAGGATCAGGTCCGAGTCGGGCAGCATGAACATCGCGCCGTGAAACCCCGGGGCGATCATCGCGACTCGGCGTTCCAGGCCCTGGGCATTCAAGGCGGTGTCGATCGGCCCGCGGGCGATGCCGCGCCGGGAGATGCTGATGTGGGAATAGCTGGCGAACCGTGCGGCGGTGATCTCTCCATCGAACAATGGGTGCCCTTCCCGCGCCAGCCCGACAAAGGTGGTGGTGAACAGGTTCTGTACCTTCACTTCCGGAGTGATCGGCATGGTGTTGCCCACCCGCAGGTCAAGCCGACCTTCACGCAGGGCTTCATCGTCGGTGTCGCCCTCGGGCACAAAGCGCAGTTCGCACAGCGGTGCCATACGCTCCATGGTGTCGAACAGCCGACCGCCATACACCCCGACAAAAAAGTCATTGGCCCGCACGCTGAACCGCCGGCGCAGGGTGCGCAGGTCTACGTCGTCCGCCGAGCGGAACAGCAGCGCCGCCTGTTCCACCACGTTACGCACCTGGCCTTGCAACTCCAGGGCCTTGGGCGTCGGCACCAGGCCGCGACCGGCGCGCACCAGGATCGGGTCGCCCACCGCCTCACGGATGCGTGTGAGGGTGCGGCTCATGGCGGCCGGGCTCAGGTTCATCCGCCGCGCGGCGCCCACCACACTGCCCTCGTCGAGCAGCGCGTCGAGGGCGACCAGCAGGTTCATGTCGGGTAATTGCATGCCAAGCACTCGTGATCGGTTGGGAGTGAACTTGGCGCAATCGTAGCAGACTGTGCCGAGGGAGCTTGCTCCCTCGCCACAGGATGGGTGTTTCAGTCAGCGCTGCATGCCCCAGCGCTTCACGGTGACGCGCTCCAGGGTGTCAAACACCAGGTTCTCCACCAGCAGCCCGATCAGGATCACCACCGCCAACCCGGCAAATACCTTGTCGGTGTACAGCTCGTTGCGGTTCTGGAAGATGTACCAGCCCAGCCCGCCCTTGCCGCTGGTGGCGCCGAATACCAGTTCGGCAGCAATCAACGTGCGCCAGGCAAACGCCCAGCCGATTTTCAGCCCGGCGAGAATCGAAGGCAGCGCGGCCGGGATCAGGATGAACAACACGAAGCGCATGCCTTTGAGGCCATAATTGCGGCCGGCCATGCGCAGGGTTTCCGAGACCCCGAGGAACCCGGAATAGGTGTTCAGCGCCAGCGCCCACAACACCGAATGCACCAGCACGAAGATCAGGCTGTTCTGCCCCAGGCCAAACCACAGCAGCGCCAGCGGCAGCAGGGCAATCGCCGGCAACGGGTTGAACATCGAGGTCAGGGTGCTCAGCAGGTCGCGGCCCAGTTGGGTCGATACCGCCAGCGTCGTCAGGGCGAACGCCAGCACAATGCCGATCAAATAGCCTTTGATCAGCACCACCAGCGAGATGCTGACCTTGCTCAACAGCTCGCCGCTGGCCATGCCGTCGTAGAACGCGCTCAGCGTCTGCAGGAAGCTCGGCAGCAGCAGGTCGTTGTTCTGATAACGGGCAGCCGCCTCCCACAGGATCGCGAGCACGATCAGGATCAGGCTTTTACGCAGCCAGCCTTGTTGCCACAGGCGCTGACGCCACGGCAATTCGCGTTCAACGCGAACACCGGGCAACGGTTCGAGAGTGATTTCATATTCCTGGCGCATGGTGAAAACCCTTCAATAAGCGATGCGGATATCGGCGAAACCCAGCTCGGTTTCCGCCTCGGGCGCTTCATCAAACAACAGCCGATGAATGCGCCGCGCCGAAGCCTGAAACGCCACACCGCCGAGGCTGTGAAGGTCGTATTGATGGCTGTGGATTTCCGCCCGCACCCGGCCCGGATGCGGCGACAGCAACAGGATGCGGTTGCCCACCACCAGCGCTTCTTCGATGGAGTGGGTGACGAACAACAGGGTGAAACGCACCTCTTCCCAGAGCAGCAGCAGCTCTTCCTGCATCTTGCGGCGGGTCAGTGCGTCGAGGGCGGCGAAGGGTTCGTCCATCAGCAGGATTTTCGGCTGCATGGCCAACGCCCGGGCGATCGCCACACGGGCTTTCATGCCGCCGGACAGGGTGTGCGGGTAGGCGTCGGCGAACGCCGTCAGGCCGACTTTTTCCAGGTAGTACAGCGCCCGCTCTTCGGCCTCGCGACGCTTGAGGGTCTTGGAGGCGAGCAGCGGAAACATGACGTTCTGCTTGACGGTTTTCCACGGCGGCAGTTGGTCGAATTCCTGGAACACCACGATGCGATCCGGGCCCGGTTGCTCGACTTTTTGCCCGAGCAGACGGATCTCGCCTTCGCACGGTTTGATAAAGCCAGCGATGGATTTCAGCAGCGTGGATTTGCCGCAGCCCGAAGGCCCCAGCAGTACAAAGCGGTCGGCCGGGTCGATCTCGAAACTGACCTGGTGGGTGGCCCGCACGACCCGTTCAGGCGTGCGGTATTCAAGGCTGACTTTATCCACCGCAAGCAGGGCTTCGGTAGCCGTCGGGTTGCTGGCCGTGTGGCCTTGCAAGGGCGCGTTCATGTCAGCTCCCTTGCAGCGGTTTGGCGTCCTGGAAGAAGTAATCCTTCCACGATTCGGGTTTATTTTTGATCGCGCCGACGCGGTAGAGGAATTCCGCCAGCGGGTAGGTATTTTTCGGGGTGACACTGAATTCGAACTGCGGGTTCTCGATGATTTTCAGCAACTCGGCACGGTCGATCTTGGCCTTGGTCACGCGGATGTAGGTGTCGGCGGCGGCGCCTTTGTCGTTCTGGGCGAATTGTGCCGCTTCGGTCAGTGCCTCGACGAACGCCTTGTAGGTTTTCGGATTGTCGTTGCGGAATTTCTCGGTGGCGAACAGCACCGTCGGCGAGTTCGGCCCGAGGATGTCATAGGAGTTGAGCACCACGTGCACGTTCGGGTTGGTCAGGGCCTGTTCCTGGAACGGCGGGTTGGAGAAATGCCCGGTCAGTTCGGTACCACCGGCAATCAGCGCAGCGGTCGCATCCGGGTGCGGAACGGCGACGGTGTACTTGTCGAGGCGATTGAATTCCTTGTCGCCCCATTGCTTGGCAGCGGCGTATTGCAGGAAACGCGACTGCACGGAGACGCCCACCGCCGGCACCGCAATGCGGTCTTTTTCGGTGAAGTCCGCGATGGTCTTGACCTTGGGGTTGTTGCTTACCAGGTAGTACGGGAAGTTGCCCAGGGAGGCGACGGCTTTCACGTTCTGTTTGCCGTGAGTGCGGTCCCAGATGGTCAGCAGCGGGCCAACGCCAGCACCGGCGATGTCGATGGAACCGGAGAGCAAGGCGTCGTTGACGGCTGCGCCGCCGGACAGTTGAGTCCAGTCGACCTTGATGTCGATGCCTTCCTGCTTGCCGTACTTCTCGATCAGGTTCTGGTCGCGCACCACGTTGAGCAACAGGTAGACGATGCCGAACTGCTCGGCGATGCGAATCTCGCCTTCGGCCTGGGCGGCGGCAGGTGCAACCAGGCTGCCGGCCAGCAGGCTGATGCCCAGGCCAACCGTGGCGGCCAGGCGCGCAAATGGGATTTTCTTGGACATGGTCATGCTCCGGATCAGAAAGGCGCGTCGCCCTGGATGGTGGTGCGGTACAACTTGCGCCGCAGGTGGCTCGGGCAGCCGGCCGCCAGGTGGATCAGCGAACGGTTGTCCCAGAACACCATGTCGTGGGGCTGCCACTGGTGGCGGTAGATGTTTTCCGGCAGCACGCTGTGGGCGTAGAGCTGGGCCAGCAGGTCGCGGCTTTCGTCTTCCGGCAGGCCGACGATGCGGGTGGTGAAGCCCTCACTGACAAACAGCGCCTTGCGGCCGTTTTCCGGGTGGGTGCGCACGATCGGGTGCACCACTTCCGCCACTTGAGCCAGTTGCTCGGGGGTGAGGGTGGGGCGCCAATTGCCTTCGAATTTGGTTTCGCTATAGCGTGCGGTGTACGAATGCGCAGCACTGCGGCCTTCTACGGCCTTGCGCAGGGGCTCGGGCAGGTTGTCCCAGGCTTTGTGCATGTCGGCGAACAACGTGTCGCCACCCTCGGACGGCAGCTCCTGGGCATGGAGCATCGAGCCCAGGCTCGGCAACTCTTTATAGGAAAGGTCCGAGTGCCAGAATTTGCCGGCGTCTCCCAGGCCGATGGATTGGCCGTTTTCGATGATGTTGGAGACGATCAGGATTTCCGGGTGGTTGGCCAGCAGGAATTGTTTGAGCACATGGATTTGCAGCACACCGAAGCGGCGGCTGAAGGCGATCTGTTGTTCGGGGGTGATGCGTTGGTCGCGGAAGACCACGACGTGATGGTCCAGATGCGCGCGGTGAATGCGCGCGAAGTCCTGGTCGCTGACCGGGCGGGTCAGGTCCAGGCCAATGATCTCGGCACCGACGCTGCCGGGAAATGGACGGATCTCGAAGGCTTGTGTGGTGTCGGTCGCTGTTGGAACAGTAGAGGTGGCGGACATGAGTTCACTCCCGGGCGGTCAGGAGAGTGACTTTATAGTCATAAGAACGGCATTTTAAATACCGTTAGTGAATATCGATATGCAGCAATACCGCTGTAGCCGCGACTTTCGGGAATAAAGTGTGTCTCACAGACGTTAAGCCTGTAAGACCTGACAAAAGGGCGTTGTGGGCCTGTGGAACGCGCTGTTGAGTCGCTTACAAGCCGAAACCTTGCCCGTTTGACAAGCTTGTGGACAATCTCTAGTGTGCATTGGATCCAATTAGCCACCTCACCCTGAAAAGGAGGATAGCGTAGTCGTGACGCAGAAGCCGAACCCTTTGAGCAGCATCCAGATCAGCGGGCCTATCCCCGCCCATCTCGCCCGCTCCGTGATTGAAGAAACATTGCGCAACGCCATCCTGGATGGTCGCTTGCCCTGCGGCACCGCCATGCGCCAACAGGAGTTGGCCAGCTTGTTCGGGGTCAGCCGGATGCCGGTGCGCGAGGCATTGCGTCAACTGGAAGCGCAGTCGCTGCTGCATGTGGTTACCCACAAAGGGGCGGTGGTGGCGCCGCTGATTGAAGACCATTCGGCGGAAACTTACGCCCTGCGCATCCTCCTGGAATCCGAAGCGCTGCGCTTGTCGATTCCCCTGCTCACGCCCGATGACATTGCTCAGGCTGGCGCCTTCATTGATGCGCTGGAGCGGGAAACCGATTACACCGAAATTGGCCGGCTCAACCGCCTGTTCCACATGGCGCTGTATGGCAAGGCGGGCAATCAGCGGTTGCTCAAGCTGGTTGAACACGGCTTGAACGAAGAAGAGCGTTTCCTGCGCTTCAACCTGGAGGCCATGGGCCTGGGCAAGACGTCCCAGGAAGACCACCGCGAACTGCTCGACCTGGTGGCGAAAAAGAAGGTCGAGGAAAGCATCCTGACCTTGCGTAACCACCTCACCCGCGGCATGGAGGTGATTACCGGTTATCTCAAAAGTCTTGAAGAGACTGAAGAGAACGCCCCGCTGTAAATTCTCCGTGGAACCGAGACGCCTCCTTCGACCACAAAGCGCTGCGCAGCGACCTTGGCCGATGGAGGTGAACTCACAACATTCACGCCCTTTAAAAGATTAATCCGAAAAACACTTCCTACACGTCACAGAGCCATTCAACTACCGCAATATCTTTATTCGTAACAACTAATAAAACCAAAAGCGCCTGAATACCTAATCAGATTATTACAACCTCCAAACTCTCCCCAATCGACAGCGTGAACCCTGCTCGGGCGTCACTGCGCGTGGCGTTCCTTTAAATAAAGCTTTGGTGTTTTTGTCATAGCGTGCTGCTTGTTAATCAATAACAGCACGTGGTTGCTTGTTATCAGGGAAGAAACAACGACTTATAGGCATCAATCATGCTCCAGTACTCACACCTGCTTAAACAAAAAAAGCAGAAGTTACACAGCCATCCATTATTTACACAAATAAACACACTTCCAAAGTTGCGATACTTTATGGAAAACCATGTGTTCGCTGTTTGGGACTTCATGACGCTGACCAAACGCCTGCAACATGACCTGACGGGTATGCGCCTGCCGTGGTTGCCGCCACCGGACCCGCAAGCGGCACGCCTGATCAATGAGATCGTGTTGGGCGAAGAGTCGGACGCCTGTCCCGGTCACGGCCACGGCAGCCACTTCGAGTTGTACCTGGAAGCCATGCGTGAAGTCGGCGCCAGCACCACGGCCATCGAAAAATTCATCACCCTGCAACACGACGGCAGCGATGCAGAAACGGCCCTGCAAAGCGTCGATGCCCATCCTGCCGTGGCCCATTTCGTCACAAGCACCTTGCAGGTTGCCCTGAACGCACCGACCCACTGTGTGGCGGCCGCCTTTCTCCACGGCCGCGAGAGCGTCATACCGGCGATGTTCAAGCGTGTCCTGGAGGGGTGCGAGAAGCTCCACCGCCAAGCCCCGACCTTCTGCTACTACCTCAAGCGCCACATAGAGGTTGACGCAGAGGAGCATGGCCCGGCGGCGGAGCAACTGCTGCAACGCCTCACACTGGCCGACCCGAGCCGCGAGCAGCAGGCCAACAGTGCCGCCCTGAGCGCCGTGGAAAGCCGCCTGGCCTTATGGGACGGGTTGCGCCTGTGCCTGCCGGAGGTACGCGTATGAACCCTGTCGACTATCGCTCATGTGCCGACGATTGGGAGCGCCGCGCGACTATCCGTACCCGCCCGCGCCGCCTGCTGGAAAACGATCAAAAGCTGATCTATCCCTTGAGCCGACAACCCTTGGTGCTGAGTGCGACCTTTGTCGATCAATGCTCACAGTGCCGCGATGTTGTCTTGTTGCAGACGTTCTACAAGTTCATCAACGACGTGGTGATCTTTGAAACCGAAATCGTCGACAAGACCGCACGCCGCATTGCCAAGAATCGTTTTTCGGTGCCCTTCCCGCTCGCCTGTCGCTACGACGCCATGACCGTGGTGGTGGATGAGGATTACCACGCCCTCGTCGCCCTCGACTTCATGCAACAGGCCGTCGAGATGACGGGCATTGAGCCCCTTGAACTGCCCGGGCAAATCGAACTGAGCCGCGCCTTGCCTGCCGCGCTGGCGCTGGCTCCCGAACACCTGCGCGATGCCGTGGAACTGATTGCCGTGGCCATCGCCGAGAACACCGTGACCCATGACGTGGCGGCGTTTTCCAAGGACGACAGCGTCAAGCAATCCATCCGTGGATTGATGGCCGACCACTTGTTTGACGAGGGCCGTCATGGGGTTTTCTGGACGCGACTGGTACGGATCTATTGGCAGTCTGCGAGCGCCGAAGACCGCGACTGCATCGCCCGGATCCTGCCGGTATTCCTCCAGCATTACCTGACCCACGACCTGCAAAAAAACTTCGACCTGCAACTGATCGAGCACCTGGACATCAGCGCCAGCACTCGCGCGGCGTTGCGTGCCGAGGTGCACGCGATGGACTTTCCCATCACCCGCCAGCACCCGTTGCTCGGCAATATCAAGGCGTTCCTGAATCACAGCGGCCTGCTGCAAACGCCGAGCGTGGTCCAGGCTCTGGACGCCTTTCTCCCGACGCCAGGAGTCCACCCATGAGGCGCCTGAAGATTGGGTTGGTGGGCATCAGCGCGGCGTTGGATGAAGTGGGGCAGACACTGGAGCAATACGGTCATGCCCTTATGCAAGCGAGCGATGCAAGGGACGTCGACCTGCTGATTGACGACGGTAGCGAGGAAATCCCGCCGGGCCTGGCCTACACGGCCTTGATGAGCTTGCGCCTGGGCCTCGGAACGCAGACTGACGGTGGGCTGCCGACCCTGCAATTCAGGTGCTACGCCAGCGCACACCGGCTGCTGGCGACCCTGAACGTTGACGCAGAACTTAGCGGCAACGGCCAACGGTTGCGGCACCAGGCAGTTACTCGCCTGGTGGAATGGGTGGCCCAACACGTCAGCGGTTTCTCCCGGGACGCGAGCTATTTTTCGCAAACCGCGATCGCCTCCGATGCTCCCGAACACAGCCTGCAAGCGCTCGCATCGTTGGCGTACCTGCATCGCTTTAACCAGACCGCCGACTCGGCGCTGCAGCAACAAGCCCAAGTGCCCATGATCGAACGACTGGAGATCAGTCTTCAAACCTTCGCCGAACGACCAGCGCTGAACATCGCCGGGAACGTGCTGAGTTATCGACAGTTGCATCGCAAGAGCCTGGCTATCCAGCAGCATCTTTGGCCTTTGCTTGAGGCCGGCGACACACCGCAGGTAATTGGCGTTTGCCTGGGCAAGTCCCTTGAGCTGTACGCCAGCATCCTCGCGGTGCTGGGCTGCGGCGCGGTGTACCTGCCACTGGAGCCGGGCCACCCGCCACAACGCCAACAAACCATGCTGGAAAACGCCGGCGTCTCGGTGCTGCTGGAGGACGGCCGGCATCCACTGCGAGGCCGTTTTACCGCCCTGAATGTCAGCCCCCTCGACACTCACGCCACCCCGCCGCTACTGCGCCAGCGCCCGGCGATGGACGCCCCTTGCATGCTGCTCCACACCTCGGGCACCACCGGCCAGCCCAAAGGCGCGCTGCTCAGTCAGTACAACCTGGCCCACTTCACCGCCTGGTTCGGCGGCCATGTGCAACTGAGCGAGCACAGCCGGGTGTTGCAGTTCTCGCCGTTGAGCTTCGACTCTTCGCTGATTGATATTTTCGCCCCCCTGATCGCAGGCGCCGAGCTGATCGTGCCCGTTGAAGACGCGCGGCGCGACCCGCAACAACTGGTGGAACTGATCCGGCACCAGCGCGTGACCCATGCCTTTCTGCCGCCGGCACTCCTGAGCATCCTCCCGCTGGATCAACCCTTGGGCCTGGTGCACCTGATAACCGGAGGTGATGTCTGCGAGCCCTGCGTCATCGAGCAACTGGCGGGGCAGTGCTCCTTGCACAACTTCTATGGGCCGACGGAAGCCACCGTGCTGGTGACCCACCGCGCGCTGCAGCCGGGCGACAGCAATCGCAACGCGGGGACGCCCATCGCCAACAGCCGGGTACTGATCCTCGACGAGCAACGTCAACCGGTGGATGAACAGGTGATGGGCGAGCTGTACATCGTCGGTCCCGGTGTCAGCCTGGGTTACCTCAATCAGCCGCAGAACACCGCCGAGCATTTCGTACACCTGACGTTGCCAGACGGCCAGACCTTGCGGGCCTACCGCAGCGGCGATCTGGCGAAATGGACGGAAGATGGCATTGAGCTGGGCGGGCGCCGGGATCAGCAGGTGAAGATCCGTGGCTTTCGGGTCGAGCCCCAAGAGATCGAACACTGCCTGCGCGGGAGCCAGCTGTTTCGCCAGGTGGCGGTGGTGATCGACCGTGATCAGCGGATCCTGGCGTTTGTCGCGCAACCGGAGGCCCAAGGCACCCTGGCTGCGCTCCAGCAACATGCCCGGCAAACACTGCCCGACTATCTGCAACCAGCCCTGTGCACGGAGCTTGGGAGCATGCCGTGTACGCCCAATGGCAAGGTCGACCGCCAGGCCTTGCTGGCGCTGCCGATTCAACCGGTGCCCGCCATCAACCGCTGCTCGCCGCAGACACCGGTGCAGGCGCAGCTGCTGAAGCTATGGAGCGAGTTGCTCGGCGTGCCCGTTGCACAGCTGTCGACGCAGGACAGCTTCTTCGAGCTCGGCGGCCATTCCATCCTGTTGTCGACGATGTTGCTGCGTATCCGCGAGCAGTTCGGTCGCAGCCTCTCCCTTAACCGTTTTTTCGAAACGCCCACCGTCCGTACCCTGGCGGCGCTGATGGGTGACGGCGCGGCCCCTGAGGCACCGGCCGGCCAGGCGACACGGGATGCGCTGCGTGAACTGGACATGCAAATATTGCCGGCGGAGCAGGCGGGTGAACCCCGCAAGGTGATCGTGACCGGGGCCAACAGTTTTCTCGGGGTGCATATTGTCGAGGCGTTACTGGCCGAGGGCGCACTTGAGGTGGCGTGCCTGGTGCGTGAGCGCCCCGGGTATTCAGCCACTGTGAGGTTCGCCGAGGCGCTGCGCGACTACCGCCTGGAACACCTGGACCTGCGTCGGGTACGGGTATACGCCGCCGACATCAGTCAGCCGCGCCTTGGCCTGGCCAGCGAGGTGTATGAGTACCTCGCCGGGGAGTTCGGTGTGCTGGTGCACAACGCCGCCCACGTCAATCATGTGATGGATTACGCCACGCTGGCCAAGGACAACGTCGAGCCCGTGCTGGAATGCCTGCGCCTGTGTGAAACCCGGCGCAAGAAGGTGTTCAATTTCATCTCGACACTGTCGGCGGCCAGCAGCATCGACGCACAAGGCCAGGTACTCGAAACGCCCGCTGCCACCACACCGCCGCTGTATATCCAGAATGGCTACAACCTGTCCAAGTGGGTCGCGGAACGCCTGCTGGGGCGTGCCGTTGAGCAAGGCGCCTGGGTCAATATCCACCGTCCCGGCAACATCAGTTTCAACTGCCGCAATGGTGTCTGCGAGCCACAGAAAAATCGCCTGATGTTAATGCTCAAGGGCTCACTGCAACTGGGCCTGATGCCCCGCCTGAGATTGAATTTTGACCTGATGCCGGTGGACTTTCTCGCGCGGTTTGTTGCGTTCCACAGCGGGCGCTGCAGTGCCGGGGGAAATGTGTTCAACCTGCACAATCCGCAACCCTTGAGCTGGGAATCCTACGTCGATGCGTTTCGCCAGGCCGGCCATGGGTTCGAGTGGGTGAGCGTGGCCCACTGGCAACGTCACCTGCACACGGTGGATAGCCGCAATGCGCTGTTCGGCGTGTTGGGTTTTTATCTCAATGGTGTGGAGGAGGACACCGGCGACACCTCGATGATCCGCCATGACAACGCCCGGCGTGGTGTCGAGCAGATGGGGGCGCACTACCCCGAGAAAAGTCCGGCACTGTTGCGCAAGGGCTGCGAGCACCTCAAGAGCATCGGCTTCCTGTAATCAGGTGCTTAATCGAAGGAAAATCTAATGAAACCCGATACGTTGATTCGCAACCCATGCGCCAGGCCAGTGGTGTCTTCAGTGGTGATTGCCCGTGATGCCGCCCGCGTGTGGGCGGTGGTGGGTGACTTTGCAGGGTTTGACAGATTCATCCCCGCGCTGTCGCACATCGAGATGACCGGCGCGGGCATGGGGTCGCTGCGCAAGAAATTCTTCCACGACGGAAACCTGGTAGTGGAGCAACTCAACAGCCGCGACGAACAGGCCATGCAGATGACCTGGACAACGATTTACAACACCCTTGGTGTGGCCCGGCTATGGGCGGCGATACGTGTGGAGGCTTTGGGGGAGTGCAGTTCGAAAGTGACCTGGACGATCATTGCCGAGCCGGTTGAGCACGGTAAGGAGGGGTTTGAAGCATTCGTGCAGGCGTTCGCCGACAGCGCGCTGGAGAATGTGCGGCAGATGTTTGGCTGACCTTACTGTAGGAGCGAGCTTGCACGCGAAAAACGAGAAGGCAACACGGGCTATCTGATAGCGCTGCGTCATCGTTGACGCTCTTCGCGAGCAAGCTCGCTCCTACAGGGTCATCGTCAGATTTTGAAGCTGTCGACCAACTGCTTCAGCCGGTTGGCCTGTTGAGACAACGCGTCGCAATCCTTCAAGGTTTCGTTGAGGTTGGCCACGCCCTGCTGGTTCAACAGGTTGATCTGGTTGATGTCCACATTGAGGGTTTCCACCACCGCGGTCTGCTCCTCGGTGGCGGCCGCTACCGACTGGTTCATCCCGTCGATCTCGACGATCCGCTGAGTCACGCTGACCAGACGCTCGCCGGCCTGGTTGGCGACCTCGACGCTTTCTTCGCTGGAGGTCTGGCTGGCGTTCATTGTGGTGACCGCCTCACGCGAGCCAATCTGCAGCGACGTGATCATTTTGTGGATCTCTTCCGCCGATTCCTGGGTACGGTGCGCGAGGTTGCGCACCTCATCCGCCACCACCGCAAACCCACGACCCGCTTCACCGGCACGCGCGGCTTCAATCGCGGCGTTGAGAGCCAGCAGATTGGTTTGCTGGGAGATGCCTTTGATCACATCCAGGATGTGCCCGATGTTGTCGGTGCTGGCGTTCAGGGTTTCAATCTGGGTGCAGGACAGGCTGATTTTCTGCGACAGTTCTGACATCGCCAGGATGGTTTTCTCCACCACTTTGCGCCCGTCATCGGCCTGCTCACTGGCACCGCTGGCGTGCTGCGAAGCGTCGGCGGCGTTGCGCGCGATTTCCTGAGTGGCGGCCCCCAGTTCGTTGATCGCTGCAGCCACGCTGTTGGTGCGGGCGCTTTGTTCGTCAGAGCCGATGATCGACGCGTTGGACGAAGCCATTACCCGCTGGGACAGGTCGTGCACCTGGCGGGTGGCCGAGGACACTTCGGAAATTGACGCGTGAATACGCTCGACGAACTGGTTGAAAGCACTGCCCAGGTCACCGAATTCATCTTTGCTTTCCACGGTCAGGCGGCGAGTCAAATCACCCTCGCCCTGGGCGATGTCCTGCATGGCGCGACCCATGGTGGTCAGGGGACGCATCAAGACCTGGATCAGCAGGCTCAGGAACACCGCAATGGCGGCGACCGCGATGAACATGGCGATCAATGCCGAGGTGCGGAACTTGCCCAGCGGTGCGTAGGCTTTGTCCTTGTCGATCGACAGACCGATGTACCAGTCTGCATTCGGCAATCCGCTGATCGGGGTGAAGGACAGAATCCGTTCCTGACCATTGAGAACCACTTCCTGATTGAGCTTCTCGATGCGCACGTTGCTGCCCGGGTAGATGTCCTTGAGGTTTTTCATCACCTGGTCCTGGTCCGGGCTGACGATCACCTGGCCGTCACCGCTGACCAGGAACGCATGGCCGATACCACCGAAATCCACCGAGTTGATGATCTTCACCAGGGTTTGCAGGCTCAGGTCACCACCGACCACGCCGAGCAATTCGCCGTTCTTTTTCACCGGCATCGCAATGGTCACGATCAGCCCACCCACCGCTGCCATGTAGGGCGGCGTGAGCATGGTCTTGTCGGCCGCAACGGCTTGCTTGTACCAGGGGCGCTGACGCGGGTCGTAGCCATCGGGCATTTTGGCGTCGGGCCGTTGGGTGAATACACCGTTGGTTGAACCGACGTAGGTGAACTGGAAGTTGGAGGTAAATGCCGACTGGTCGACCAACCCCGGAAGGTCGGCAGCACTGCCTTGATGGGCCACGTTTTGCGCCAGGCTTTCCAGTACCAGTACCCGGCCACTGAGCCAGTTCTGCACACTGCTGGCCGTGAGTTCACCGGATTGCTGAATCGACGACTCCAGGTTTTGCCGGATGGTGTTGCGCTGCAGGTAGTCGTTGTAGAACGTGAATAACGCGAAGGCCAGAACCACTACGCCTGACGCGGCCAACAGAATTTTATGACTGAACTTGAGATTCATTTCATTGACTTCTTTTTGCCAAAAGGGGGTGAGCGTGCCGGATGCAACATTCCATGTAACGGTATAGGCAGACTCTGCGACTGCTCTATTTCGGTGCACGCATGGCTCGTCAGGCTTTCGGCCACTCCAGGATAAATCTTAGGAATTTGTGAGAAGCATCCTCTTTTAGCGTCAGAAGCCGACCGGCGGTAGCCATCTGATGGAGGGAGTTGCAAAATTTTTCAGCCTTGTCGACAATGCGACTAATTATCATTTGTGACGCTTCGCCAGGCCGTGTGAATGCCCTCTCCCGAGTACGCAGTACAGACGCTTTACAGCAACCATCACGGCTGGCTCAACACCTGGCTGCGCAGCCGCCTGGGTAACGCCGCCGATGCTGCGGACCTGGCCCAGGACACATTCGTGCGCCTGCTGCAAAAAACCGAACGCTTCGAACTCAAGGCCCCTCGCGCCTTCCTGCGCACCATCGCCCGGGGCTTGGTGATTGATCACTGGCGTCGCGAAGAAATCGAACGGGCTTATCTGGAATCCATCGCCCACTTGCCCGAAGCCGTGGCACCGAGCGCTGAGGAGCGTGCGTTGATTCTGGAATTGCTGGAGTCCATCGCCCGGCTTCTGGACGGGCTCAAGCCCAAGGTGCGTAAGGCGTTTTTACTGGCTCAGTGCGACGGCCTGACTTACAAGCAGATTGCGCAGCAGATGGGCGTGTCGTTGCGCTCGGTGGAGCGGTATGTCGCCGAGGCGCTGTATCACTGTTATGTGCTGCGGTATGAGGCATGACCCCGATGGATAACACTGCACGCGCAGGAATCGACCCGCAGGTGGTGAAACAGGCCATCAGCTGGATGCTGCGCTTGCGTAACAATCGCGCCAATATCCGCCTGAAGGCGCAATGCGAGCACTGGCGCGAGGCTCATCATGAACACGAGCTGGCCTGGCAACGCGTGCAAGCACTGCAACATGAACTGAGCAGCCAACTGGCGGCAATTCCCGGGGCCCATGTGGCGCTGGAGAACAGCGCCCAACGGCTCGGGCGCCGGCAAGCGTTGAAGGTGTTGTCGGGTGTGCTATTGATTGGTTCGGCGGCCTGGGTCAGCAGAGACCTTACCGGCTGGCAACGCTGGACCTCGGACCTGGCCACCGCCACCGGCGAACGCCGCAGCGTGCAATTGCCGGATGGCACACGCCTGCAACTCAATACCGACAGCGCGGTGGACCTGGACTTCAACCCGCAGCAACGCTTGATCACGCTGGTACGCGGGGAAATCCTGGTGACCTGCGGCGCGGCTGCGACGGCACCGCTGCTGGTTCGCACGCGTCATGGTTTGTTCGAAGGCATCGACGGGCGGTTCGTGGTGCGCCAGGACAGCGATTGCACTCGCTTGAGTGTGGCGTCAGGCAATGTGGCGATTCATTCACCCCATACGGCGGACGGCCTGTTCACTCAGGTGCATGCAGGAGAAAGCTACCTGGTTCGTCAGAACGAGGCCATTCTGGCGCCGCCTTTGGATATGGATGCCGGGGCCTGGGCGGATGGATTGATCGTCACCCGCAACATGCGCCTTGCCGACTTCCTGGCAGAGGTGGGGCGCTATCGCCATGGTTACCTGGGCTGCTCAAGCGATATCGCAGACTTGCGCCTGTCCGGCGTTTTTCGGTTGGAAGACACCGAGAAACTGTTGGCGATCCTTCCGCAGACGTTGCCTGTGCGCCTGCGCTATCGCACCCGCTGGTGGGTGAGCCTGGAGCGTCAGGCCTGACTATTGTTGTCGCGCCCGATTTATTTTTGGCGGCTTTTTTCCGTGAGTCCGGCTTAGACAGTAAGCATTTCAATCTGCCTTCAGCGACCTCTACGGACCTCGATAATGACTGTGCGTTTTTTCAGTAACTCACCCTCTTCCTACCCTTTGCTCGGTAAAGCCGTACGGGCAGCGCTGCTGTCGACCACGATGGGCATCGGCTTGTTGCCGGTGGCCGGGGTCGCGGCGGATAGCGGGGTCGAGCGCATCAGCCAGCGCTATGACATCCCTGCCGGGCCGCTGAGCGATGTGCTCAACCAGTTTGCCCGTCAGGCAGGCATCACCCTTTCCAGCACGCCTGCGCAGACTCAGGGCCGCCAGTCTGCCGGGCTGCACGGTGAATATTCCGCGGAGCAGGGCCTGAGCCAGCTGCTCAATGGATCCGGCTTGCAGGCACAGCCACAGGACGACGTGAGTTTCGTGTTGCAGGCCCAGCCCGAAAGTGAAGCGCTGACCTTGCCGACTACCGACATCAAAGGCTTCGCCCTGGGTAACGCCCTGGGCAGCATGGACGGCTACAACGCAACCCACAGCCAGATCGCCACCAAGACCAGTACTGCGCTGCTGGAAACATCACAGACAGTTTCGGTGGTGACCCGTGAGCAGATGGACGACCAGGGCTCGCAAACCGTTGCCCAGGCCATGCGTTACACCCCAGGCGTGCTGACCAACCCGTACGGTGCCACTCACCGTTATGACTACGTGGCGATGCGTGGTTTCAACGACGGTTCGGTGGATAACATCTACCTCGACGGCTTGAAGTCCATGGGGGACAGCGGGACCTATAGCACCATGCAAGTGGACCCCTATTTCCTCGAGCGGGTGGATATTCTCAAGGGCCCGTCGTCGGTGTTGTACGGGCGCAGCTCGCCGGGTGGGCTGGTGGCGCTGACCAGCAAGAAGCCGTTGTTTGAGCCTTACCATCAGGTGCAGGCCACCGTGGGATCGCAAGGGCAGCGAGGCATGGGATTCGACTTCAGCGGCCCGGTGGATGACGACAAGCGTATTGCTTACCGACTGACCGGGCTTGCGGATAAGTCCGACACGCAGTTCGACCACGCCAAGGAAAAACGCTACGCGCTGGCGCCGACCTTGAGCATCGACTTTACCGATGACACGTCGCTCACGCTCCAGGCCTATCTGCAACACGATCCCGACGGTGGCTACCACGGAGGCATGCCGGCAGATGGGGCGTTGCATCAGCGCAATGGCCAGCGGATCTCCAATCACTTCTTCGAGGGTGAGCCGGGCATTGATGGGTACAAGCGTGATCAGCAGTCGTTCGGCTATCAGTTTGAGCACCGCTTCAACGATGTTTTCACGGCGCGGCAAAACTTTCGTTACCTGGACTCCAAGGTCCGCCTGGATCAGGTGTACGCCTATGGATGGACTACGCCCACCAGTAATGAGCTGAATCGCTACTACTCAGGCGGTGATGAGAAGTTGCATGCGTTCATCATCGACAACATGCTGCAGGCCGAATTTTTTACCGGCGCGACCAAACACACCGTGCTGATGGGGGCGGACTATCAGCGGCGCAAAACCGTGGTGGATTGGAGCAGCGGATCGCTGGCCCCCATCAATGCATTCAATCCGGTGTACGGCAATTCCGAGATCAGTTATTACAGCCCGACCAGCTATCTGCGTCGGCTTGAGCAGACCGGCGTTTACCTGCAAGACCTGATTGAAATGGACAAGTGGCGGTTCTCCCTCGGGCTGCGTCAGGACTGGGTCGAGACCTCTGATGAGAATCGCATTGCTGAGGTTGGCCGGCCCCTGGGCACGGAGATCAGTGATAAACGCACCAAGCTGACCGGACGTGCAGGGGCGCTTTACCTGTTCGATAACGGCGTTGCGCCCTACGTCAGTTATTCCGAATCCTTCAACCCGAACTCCTATTCGGACAGCGCTGGTAATCCTTTGGCGCCTACCGACGGCACCCAGTGGGAAGTGGGCTTGAAATATCAGCCGCCAGGTACCGACAACCTGTTCACCGCCTCGCTGTTCCGCATCGATCAGGAGAACCTGGCGACCAAGCTGCCGCAGGAAAACTTCTATCGCGCGGTCGGTGCTGTGCGCTCCCAAGGCCTGGAGCTGGAGGCGCATATGCAGTTGACCGACAACCTCAAGTTGTTGGGCAGCTATACCTTCACCGACATCGAGTATTCGAAGTCGATGGTCAGCACGTTGAGCACGGCGGACAACGTGATCGAGAACAAGGGTAATTCGCCAACCCAGGCGCCACGTCATATGGCTTCGGTGTGGGCAGACTACAAATTCGACAGCGGCGCCCTGGACGGCCTGCGTCTCGGTGGCGGTGTTCGTTATGTCGGCTACAGCTGGGCAGATGCGGAGAACACCATGAAGGTACCTGCCTACACGTTGTTTGATGCCTCGATGGGTTATGACTTGGGCAAGGTGGGGTTGAAGGGGGTGGATGTACGCCTGAATGCCAACAACCTGACGAACGAGTCCTACGTGGCGTCGTGTGCCAGCCTGAATTTCTGTTACCTGGGTGAAGAGCGCAACGTGAGTGCCACGGTGAGCTACCAGTTCTAATCCCACTCGATTCATACAAAGCCAGTTCCTGATTCCAGGCGCTGGCTTTGTCGTTTTTGCAGGAGATTTTTATGCGCGCATTGATGGTTTTACTTCATCGCTACATCGGACTGGCAACGGCGTTGTTTTTGATGATGGCGGGGATTACGGGCAGTCTTTTGGCGTTCAACCATGAGCTGGATGAATGGCTTAATCCCGGCTTCTACGACGCAACGGCCAAGGGCTCGGCATTGCCGCCAGGTGACCTGGTGGAAAGGTTGCAGAGGCAACATTCAACGCTGCAAGTCTGGTACATGGAGTATCCACAAGAGGCAGGGCATACCGCTCTGTTGGCGGCAGTAGCGAGAAACGACCCGGCGACTGGCAAGCCCTTTGACGAACCTAACCAGGTTTTTTATCTCGATCCGGTCACCGGCGAAGAAATGGGGCGGCGTTTTTGGGGCGCGTGCTGCTTTCAGCGTGAGAACTTCATACCGTTCATTCTGGAGTTTCACTACAACCTGACACTGCCGGGTAACTGGGGGTTGTGGCTGATGGGGCTGGTGGCGATTGCCTGGGTATTCGATTGTTTTATCGCGCTGTGGTTGACCCTGCCAAGGGGCAAACCCTTCTGGAAGAAGTGGTCAACGGCGTGGAAGATCAAGGGCGGTCACGCGTACCGCTTGAACTTCGATCTGCATCGCGCAGGCGGGTTGTGGCTTTGGTTGTTGTTGCTGCCGATCGCGGTCAGCAGCGTGGCGATGAATTTGCCGAGCCAGGTATTCAAGCCGGTTGTCTCGCTGTTTTCACCGGTCGAGGCCAGTGTCTATGAGGCCCGTGGCAGACTGCCGATTGGGCAATTGGGTGTGACTCAACTAAGTTATCAACAAGCCTATGAGCGGGCCCTGGAGGAAGGCAAACGGCTTGGGCTGACGGCGGCGATTGGAGAGCTGTACTACAGCTTTGAGTACAACTTTTATGGGGCTGGTTTTGGGCAACATGATACCGAGGCCCATGGGAAATCCTGGTTGTTTTTCCACGGGACGGATGGGCGTTTACTAGGGCAGGAAATAGCAGGGCAAGGTACGCTGGGGGAGCGTTTTTATCGGCTGCAGCTACCGATCCATGGGGGCAGGATCATCGGGGTGACGGGGCAAGTGTTGATTGCGCTGCTGGGGATTGTGATCGCGATGTTGTCTGCTACCGGAATCTACATCTGGTGGCGCAAGCTACTGGCCAGGCGAAGCAGTAAGGCACGCAAAGCGTGAGTCGGGTCTAGTTCTTTGGCCAGCGCTTAAACGACAAAACCCCTGTCTGCGCTAGCAGACAGGGGTTTTGGAATTCAATCTTGACGATGACCTACTCTCACATGGGGAAACCCCACACTACCATCGGCGATGCATCGTTTCACTGCTGAGTTCGGGATGGGATCAGGTGGTTCCAATGCTCTATGGTCGTCAAGAAATTCTGTGTACCAGACCGTTGCGCTCGCAACGTGCCGGTGAAAATCATGGACTTCTACAAAAACAAAACCCCTGATTGCGTTAGCAATCAGGGGTTCTGGAATTTAATCTTGACGATGACCTACTCTCACATGGGGAAACCCCACACTACCATCGGCGATGCATCGTTTCACTGCTGAGTTCGGGATGGGATCAGGTGGTTCCAATGCTCTATGGTCGTCAAGAAATTCGGGTACTGAGTCGTGACCAGTTGGCCTCGCTTCAGCAAATTGGGTATGTGACAGCTTTCGGTGTTTGCAAGAATCGAACTTTCGGTTCATTTCGTCTTCACACACCGCAATCTGGTGCCYTTTCAGGTCAGCAAATTGCTTGGGTGTTATATGGTCAAGCCTCACGGGCAATTAGTATTGGTTAGCTCAACGCCTCACAGCGCTTACACACCCAACCTATCAACGTCGTAGTCTTCGACGGCCCTTCAGGGAACTCAAGGTTCCAGTGAGATCTCATCTTGAGGCTAGTTTCCCGCTTAGATGCTTTCAGCGGTTATCTATTCC